>NZ_LWRX01000001.1:0-436681 GCF_001683835.1 Ralstonia sp. RL
TCCTCCCCGCGACAAAAATCCAAGGCGCCATCTAGGGCAGGGTACGGCCACACCATCGTGGATCGGTTGCTAGCGTCGATGTTTCAGCTGTTGGAAAAAAACGCCACCGCGTATTTGCGGTGGCGTTTTTGCTTGCGCATCGTGTCCTTACTTCCCAGGCACCAGGTGGACGCGCGACTCGGTCGCGGCTTCCACTGCCTTGCGCGAATACAACAGCGGGAAGTACTCGCCCTTGAGCCACAGCGGTGCGAGGTCGCGGTAGTGCGGGCTGTCGGGATTGCCGGACTGGCCGGGGAGGTTGACGGCGCGGGAGTTGTCCCAGTTGCCGACATCCACCACCGTGCGGAACGATGGGCCGTTGGTCTGCAGGAAGTCGCTCGCGCGATACGTCGATTGGTTGGGCGTGTAAGCGCTGCCGCCTTCGGGTGTGGGCCCGACGTTGAGCTTGGCACGCGTGGCTTCGTCGACGATGGCGGCGAACGGATGGGCGTTCAGGTTGTGGTGCAGCTGGCCCCAGTTCCATGCCTGCGGGTTCGCGCCCTGGCGCTTGACCATATCGGCCCATGCGTCCTTCAGGCTGGCCAGCAGGACGGCGTCGCGCTTGGCGGCCGCTTGCTGCGGGTCTTCGCCGAACCTGTGATCGGCGCCTTGGGGGTGTTCGAGCGTGTCGAGCATCACGGCGGTATCGGGCGCGCCCATGGCGTCCGCGGCGGCCTTGGAGAGCACCGCGTTCTTGAACGCGCGGCCCAGGTGATGCGTGAACCAGACCTCGTGCAGCGCGGCCTGCGCAGAATCCGCCAGCATGGTCGCGTCCCAGCCCTTGAGGAGGTTCAACGCGGCCTGCGTGTCGGCATCGCTGGACGACAGCGGGGCCAGCAGCGCGACGAGGCGGCGTGCCGGGATCGACACCATGTCGTTCTGCAGGCGCATGGAGTCTTCCAGCGATACCTTCTCGAGCTTGGCCAGCACTTCGTCAATGCGCGCGTGACGCGAGCCGTTGGTCCACTCGAAGCCGAGCTTGCGTTCGCGGTACGGGTAATCGGGCGGGAGGTTCATCTCGTTGGACGAGGTGAAGTAGCCGGATTTCGGGTTGTAGGTGCTGGGCAGCTGATCGCCGCGCCAGAATCCGGCCCATTCGTAGCGGCCGTCGCCGGGAACGGGCAGCAGACCGTCCCAGTTCGGGCGGATCGGGGCGAGGCCGCCCGGCACCCAGCCGATGTTGCCCTTCGTGTCGGCATAGACCTGGTTTTCGGTAGGGGCGCCCCAGTTCATCATCGCCTGCTTGAACTGCGCGAACGTGCGGGCGCGCATGTAGCCGACCGAGCCGAAATACGGCGACATGCCCGGCGACAGCCACGCCGAGCGCACGGCATACGCGCGGTGCTTCTCGGCATCGATATAGATGACGGGGCCGTGGCGCGTGAAGGTGAGGTCGATGGGGCGCGACTCGCCGCCGCGCACCTTCACGGTTTCGTGCAGCACCTTGAACGGCTCCCAGCCGTCCTTGTAGCGGTACTCGGTGTGGTTGGCCGGGTTCAGCTCGTAGACGTAGAGGTCTTCCTGGTCGATGTTGAAGATCGTGAGGCCGAAGGCGACGTGGCCGTTGTGGCCGATCGACACGGCCGGCAATGACGGCTCGCCCGCGCCGATGATGTCGAGCGTCGGCGTGCTGACGTGGGCGATGTAGCGCAGGCCCGGTGCGGAATACGCGCGGTGCGGGTCGTTGGCCATCACGGCGCGGCCAGTGGTGGACTTGCCCGGCGCGATCACCCAGTTGTTGCTGCCCTCCATGGCCTCTTCGAGGTTGGCCGCAGCGGCGACCCGCGTGCCGTCAGTGTCCACGCCCTTGAGCGATTCCGGCGCGAGCTTCACGCCTTGCGTGGCGAGCGTGAAGACCTTGAGCAGATCCTTCGGCAGGCACGGGTCCAGGCCCTCCGGCATCTGGGTTTGCCACGCCGGCTGCAGGCCGAAGCGGATCGTGTCGTCGGCGAGGTTGGCCTTGCAGGCCACGTTGGCGCGCGCCACTTCCGACTGCAGATTGCGCGTCAGGCCGTGGCTGCGGATGCGCACCACGTCTTCGGGCGCCCAGTGCGCGGGCGTGTAGTTCAGCTTGCGGAACTCGAACGGCATCTGCTCCGGATGCCTGGTCAGCCAGTCGACATAGGCGTTGATGCCGGCGACGAAGCGCGTGGCGATGCGCTGCGCATCGGGGCTGTAGCGGTTCCATTCGGTCTGCATGTCGCCGCGATAGAGAAACAGCCGCGTGGCGCGATCCTGTTCCACATAGGCGGGGCCGAACACTTCCGAGAGCTGCCCCAGGCCGCGGCGGCGCCACAGATCGATCTGGAACAGGCGGTCGCGCGCGGCATTGAAGCCCTGCGCGAAGAAGCCGTCGTCTTCGCTCTTGGCGTAGATGTGCGGCACGCCCCAGCGGTCGATCAGGATGTCGGCGGGCTTGGACAGGCCGGGCACGGCGATCGTCTGCGCGGCAGCGGGGGTTGGCAACTCCTTGGCGACGACCTGCGTGGCCACGCCAAGCGCAACGGCAGACAGCAGAACGGGAAGGGAACGGATGGGCATGGCGATGCGGTCTCCTCTCTGTGCCCGGAATGCCGGCGCAACCCAAGGCGGGCGGCGGCGTTCAGGCGTTCTTATGGGTACGGCAGACAGCTGCACGGCGGCGGACGGCGGCTGATTCGGAAGGCAGGCTGGCCGATCGGTGAACTGGGTGCTGGGCACTGCTAGGGGAGAGATGCCCACCGACCGGCACAGACCAACAAGTATGCGGATGCACCATCACGCGCGCCAATGACTTTTGTTCGGTCAACCATTCCGTCAAGGCATGGTTTGCGCGCGGCGCAGGCGCGGCCATGCGTGACCGCTAGGCCAACGTCGGGGGCCCGGCCTTGCGATGCACGTTGGCGGCCAGCACGTGGCCCAGCTCGCCCGGGAAGATGGGCTTGGTAATGACGGATTGGTAGCCGGCCTCTTTGGCCGCCTTCAGGCGGATCGGATCGGCAAACGCCGTGACGGCAATGGCGGGCAGCTCTGTCATGCCGCTGGCGCGCACGGCGTGGATGAGCTGCAGGCCGTCCATGCCCGGCATGGCGAGGTCGCTGACCAGTGCGTCGAACGGGTGGTTGCCGGCCGCGGCCTTCAGTGCGTCGAGTGCTGCCGCGCCGCTGGAGACCGTCGTCACCTCGGCGCCGTAGCGCTCGAGCATCAGCGCAATCACGCCAAGCGACTCAGGGTTGTCGTCCACGGCCAGCACGCGGATGCCCTCCAGCGTCGGCATGCCCGTGCCGGCCACCACGCCGGGCGCGCGATTTTCCTGCTCGCCGGGCTGCGCGGCGTGCAGCGGCAGCGTGACGGCCATGGTGGTGCCACGGTTTGCACCGCTGCTGGCGGCGGTGATGCGGCCGTGGTGAAGCTCGACGAGCTGCTTGGCAATCGCCAGGCCCAGCCCCAGCCCGCCGTGGCGGCGCGTGCTCGACAGGTCTGCCTGCTGGAAGCGGTCAAAGATGTGCGGCAGGAACGCCGGCTCGATGCCGATGCCCGTATCGCGCACGGTTGCCACGACACCCTCCGGCGCCGGGTGCACCGAGAGCCTGATATGCCCGCCCTCGGGCGTGAACTTGACGGCATTGGCCAGCAGGTTCCAGAACACCTGCTTGAGCCGCCCCGCATCGCCCTGCAGCAGCGGCACGGGCAGGTAGTCGCTCTCCATGGTGATCTGTTTCTGGCGCGCCATGGGCTCAATGGTCTCTCGCGCGCGCTCCAGCACGTCGGCGAGATCGACGGGACCAATGTCGAGCGGCACCTTGCCCGAGAGGATGGCCGACATGTCGAGCAGATCGTCGATAAGGTGGACCTGCGTGCGCGCGCTGCGCTCGATGGCCTCGATGCCGCGCTTGAACAAGCCCTCTTCGTACGGGCGCATGTTCAGCAACTGCGCCCAGCCCAGCACCGCATTGAGCGGCGTGCGCAGCTCGTGGCTGACGGTCGCGAGAAAGTCGTCCTTCAGGCGGCTGGCCCGTTCGGCTTCTTCCCGCGCCCGCGATTCGGCTTCGAGCAGCTGGGCGCGGCGCTCCTCGGCCTGGCGGCGCTCGCTGATGTCGATGACGGCGTTGGTCAGGCCGATGATCTCGCCGGTATCGTCGCGCAGCGGCGTCACCACCACGTCGTAGACCACGCGCTGCGTGTGCCGGCGGCGGAAGGCGAACTCCACGCGCGTGGGTGTGCCGGTGGCAATCACGCGCTGGCCGGCCTCGGTCAGCCGCGCGGCGGCCCGACGGCCGAAGACTTCCCGCACGGTGCGCCCGAGCAATTGCTCCGGCTTCAGGCCGAACACGGCGTTGTGCACCCAGGTGAAGTGCATCGTGTTGTCGACGTCGTACAGCGAGATCGGCGACGCCTGCAGCGCTGCCACCAGGCGCTGCTGTGACAGGCGCTGCTGCGTTTCGGCCAGCGCGCGGCGTTCCGCGCCGGCGCGCGCACGCCGCAACTGCTCGCAGAGCACGCAGATGAGCAGCGCGCCCACACTGAAGACCAGCACCTGCGCGGTTGTCGGCGGCGGCGGCCCGGCCCAGGTCTGCACGGCGGCTACCGCCAGGAACAGCGTCCCGTAGGCGCCGATGGCCAGCATGCCCGGCCAGAAGCCGCCGTACCATGCGGCGATGGTCACGACCGGAAACGCCAGGTAGAACGGCAGGTGGATCCCCATGGTCGCCTCGAGCGCGACCCGCACCGCCGTGCCCAGCACGGCTGCGCCGATGGCCACCAGCCATGCCGATGGGCGGATGGCCGGCGCGGCCTTCAGGCCGCTGCTGCTGAACGGGCCCGGGTCTGCCGGTCGGGGCGGTTCAGCGGTATGCGTATCGGACGGACGGGATGGACGAGGCGGAATGGACTTCATGATCGGGCGCGGTATCCGACGCGACCAGACAGGGCGGGCAAAGGTGACTCAGCATACGAACTGGCCGGCGTGGCTGCCATCGGATTTTCACTGACACGCGTGCAAGACGGCCGCCGATTCGTGCGCGGCAATAGCCTCCCGGCTGCAATCACCCTTCCGACGAGGGGTGCGGGTCGCGCATCCTGTCCCGCCGGACGAGGTCCGGAAACAGCCGCATCCAGATCGCCACCACCAGCAGCGTGCCCAGCCCACCGAGCACCACCGAGGCCACCGGCCCAAGCAGACCGGCCACCATGCCCCATTCGAACTCGCCGAGCTGGTTCGATGCTCCCACGAACACCGAGTTGACCGCGCTCACGCGGCCCCGCATCGCATCGGGCGTATCGAGCTGCACCAGGGAGGTCCGGATCACCACGCTGATCATGTCCGATGCGCCCAGCACCACCAGCGCCAGCATCGACAGCGGCAGCCAGCGCGATACCCCGAACACGAGCGTCGCCATGCCAAATATCGCCACGGCCGCAAACATCACGCGGCCCACGTGCCGGTCCAGCGGACGATGCGCGAGAAAGAGCGCCATCCCCAGCGCCCCCACCGCCGGCGCCGAACGCAGCAGCCCCAGCCCCCACGCGCCCGTGCCGAGGATGTCGCGCGCGTAGATCGGCAGCAGCGCCGTGGCGCCGCCCAGCAGCACCGCAAACAGATCCAGCGAGATGGCGCCCAGCACCACGGGCCGCCCCTTGATGAAGACGATGCCCGCAAACAGCGACTCCAGGCTCACCGGCGTGCTGACCGGCGCCGCCCGCGCCATGCGCACCCACGCGATCAGCACGTGCGCCAGCAGGAAGAGCCCCGCCGCGGTGGCATAGACCACCGGCGCGCCGGCCACGTACAGGAACCCGCCCACCGCCGGCCCCAGGATGATGCCCGTCTGGCCTGCTGAACTTGACAGCGCCACCGCGCGCGGCAGCACCTCGGGCGGCACCAGCGAGGGCAGCAGCGCCTGCAGGGTGGGCGTCTCGAAGGCCCGCATCGCCCCGATGACGACCACGCACAGAAAGATGGGCTGGATGCTCGCGTGCCCCATTGCCGCCATCACCGAGAGCGACAGCGCCACCAGCGCCTCGACGGCCTGGCACGCGCGCACGACGCGGCGCCGGTCGTAGCGATCGGCGATATGGCCCGACGCCAGCACCAGCACCACTGAGGGCAGGAACTGGGCCAGACCCACCAGCCCGAGCACATAGGCGCTGCGTGTGAGGTCGTAGATCTGCCAGCCCACGGCCACGCCAAACATCTGGTACGCAAAGGTCGTGGACAGCCTGGCAAACCAGAACAGGCGGAAGGCGGGGTAGGAAAAGGGCGCGTGCGACAGCGCTGTCGCGGGAGGGGGCGCGGAAGAAGCGGGGGAAAGACCGGCGTCGCCAGACACGTTGAATGCGCGCCGGAACCCGGCGACTTGCTGAAAGGGTGAGCGGAACGCCCGTCATCGTAACGGAAGTCGGCGGCCCGCAGCGTCTCGTACAGGTACGTGGCTTGCGAAACTGCCCATACATCATTACGGGAGATTTCATCATGGCCACATCGCACGCCAAGCCGAAATCCGATGCCAAGCCGGGCAAGGGCGCGCCGCATCGCTGGTCACACCACGTGATGGAGACGAGCGACGCACTGGATCTTGAACCCGACATCTTCAAGTCGCGCAGCCCATCGCGCATTGCCGCGTCGCTCAAGGCATCGGCCGAGCACAGCAGGCGGCGCAAAGGGACGGCGTTCCAGTCGGCCATGTCGATGCTGACGTTCTATATCAATCGTGCGGGGCACAACCTCAGTGCGGGGCGGCGGCAAATCCTGGAGCGTGCCAAGGACAGCCTGCGCGCCGAGTTCGGCCGGCCCACGCGCGGCGCTGCCAAGGCGCGGCATTGAGCGCGGCGGCGCCCCTGCGGATGGCGGGTCAGAGGGCGAGCATGACGCTCAGCAGCTGGCTCGCCACGGTCCGGTAGCTCTCGGGGTCACCCTGTGGCGAATAGGTCGACAGCGTCTTGCCGCGGTAATTCACGGTCACGATGCCGTTGCGCGCCGAGTAGGTCGCGTCGATGCGGCGGCCGCCGCGTTCGATATGGAAGCCGATGGTCTCGGCCACCAGCCGGACGGTTTCCGGATGGGGCGCCGGCATGGACAGCGGCGCAGGGCTGGCTGGGGTCGGTTGTTCGGGGCGGCGCACGGCGCTTTCTCTTCAGGAAGGTATGGGGCGCAACGCAGGTTCCGTACCAGCCGGGTTTGGCGGCCCTGCAGTCCGTGTCGCCCCAAAAGTGGCACTTCATCGCCGGATCGGCCGTCGGACCGACGCTCGGCTTGACGCCATGCGTCGCTTCGCTGACGAAATTTGTCATTTTCGTAAATCGGCCAAATACGCAATTAACCGCCAAGATTTTTGGGCCCCGTGCAAATCCGGGCTATCAGGCGCGAGGCGCAGGTGCCATGCTGGTCAATGACGCGGCGCATATCGTGTGCGGGGCGTTCTGCCGGCGTCCAACCATGCCAACAAGGAGGCGATATGGGTTCTCATACCTACAAGATGATCGAGCTGGTGGGCTCGTCACCCGAATCCAGCGATGCAGCCATCCGCAATGCCATCGCGCGGGCGGGCGAGACGCTCAACCATCTGGATTGGTTTGAGGTGCTGGAGACGCGCGGGCATCTGGTCGACGGCAAGATCGCGCACTGGCAGGTGACGCTCAAGGTCGGCATGCGGCTTGAGGCGCTGGAAAGCGAGAAGCCCGCCGGGAAGAAGAAAGGGAAATAGCGCCCAAGAAAGAAAGGCGGCCGCGCATGTCCGCGGCCGCCTTTCCCGATGCGCCCGGCGTTATTGCGCCTGCGAAAAATCGAGCGCGTTGGTCAGGTCGCCCATCGGTTTGTTGCCGTTGGCGACGAGGGCGTCGTCGCGCTGCTTCAGGCCGGGCAGCGTCGGCAGGGCAAAGCGGTGCGTGATCAGGCGCAGCACCGAGGCCGTGTCGTACTGCGTGTGGTCCACGAAGCCCTTCTTGGCGAACGGCGAGACGATGATCGCCGGGATGCGGGTGCCCGGGCCCCAGCGGTCAGCCTTCGGCACCGTGGCGTGGTCGTAGAAACCGCCGTTTTCGTCATACGTCACGACGATCACCATGTTCTTCCATTGCGGGCTCTTCTGCAGCTGCGCAATCACGTTGGCGATGTGGGCGTCGCCGTCGGCCACGTTGGCGTAACCGGCGTGCTGGTTCAGGTTGCCCTGCGGCTTGTAGAACGTGACGGCGGGCAGCTTGCCGGCGGCGGCATCGGCCAGGAAGGCGGCGTCGTAATCCTTCAGGTGCGCGGCGCGCTCGGCGGCACCGCTGGCGGTGGCCGGGTCGAAGCGGCTGAAGTAGTTGAACGGCTGGTGGTGCGGCTGGAACTGCGTGGTGCCAGCGTAGATCACGCTGCGCGTGGCGTTCGGCGCGTCGGCGATGGCGGCGTTCCACGCGCCGGCATACCAGGCCCAGTCCACGCCCTTGGCGCTCAGCAGGTCACCGATGTTGGTCGTGGACTGCACCGGCATCGTCGAGGCCTTGGTGGGGTCTGCGTAGGCCGCATTGCCGCTGGCCACGCCGTTGCCCGACGGCTGGAACGGCGGCTGCATGGTGTTGACGGCGTAGAACACGCCCGAACCATCGTCGGCCGTGAGCGTGCTGTCGTTGGCGTAGACCGCCTTGCCCGACAGCACGGAGCTCGGGTTGCCCGTTCCCGCGTCAAGCACCGGCACACCGTCGGCATTGACCGTGACCTTCGAGATGCTGCCCGCCGCCGGCGAGGACTTCGCGTTCGGATAGATTGGCGCGCAGGCGCAGATCAGGTACTGGTGGTTCAGGAACGAGCCCCCGAATGCGCCCATGAAGAAGTTGTCGGCGAGCGTGTATTGCTGGGCGATCTTCCACATGGCCATCTTGCTGCCGTCGTAGTAGCCCATCGAGAGGCCGCCCGCGTCGGAGTACGCGGCGAACTTGTCGTTCTTGCCGCCGTTGATCTGCATCTGGTTGTTGTAGAAGCGGTGCACGAGGTCGCGCGTGGTCACGCTCTGCGGCACCACGACGCCCGTGCCGTTCACGCCGTTGGGATCGTCGATCTGGAACATCTTGTTCGGCCAGCCGGTGGTCTGCGCCTGCGTGAGGGTCACGCTCTGGCCGGCGGCGGTCAGGCCGCCCCAGGTGGGCGGCAGGCTCGGCAGCACCGAGCCATCGAAGTCCTTCTGCGCGACAGCCGTGCCGGTGGACGTCGGGTTCACGCCGGGGATGCCGTTGGCGCCCGGGAACAGGCCGTACAGGTTGTCGAAGCCGCGGTTCTCGGCGTAGATGACGACGATGGTCTTGACGTTGTCAGCGAGCGCCATGCGCTTGCTCACGCCGTCGCGGATTGTCTTGCCGACGTCGCCGCCGCTAGCCACGGCATCGGCGATCAGTGCGATGGCCTGGTCGATCTCGGCCTGCAGCGCGGTCTTGGTGGCTGCGTCGGTTTCCTTGTTGTGGTCTTCCAGCAGCTTGTCGACCGTCACGCCCAGCCGCGCGGCCAGCGCGGTCTTGGCGGCATTGATGTCGCCGCCGTTGCTGTCCATCAGCGCGGCAAGTTCGGTCGAGATGGCGCTCACGACAGCGTTGGCGCCGGCCGGCGCGCGGAACACCAGCGGCTGCGTGACCGGCGTGCTCGTGTTCTTGTCCGGATCATTGCGCTTGGCATCCGTGCCGATTTCCACGGTGATGGCACCGGTGCCGGCCAGCGTGTACGCACCGTTCTTGTCGGTGCGCGTGCTGGTTTCACCGGCGTCGCACTTGCCGTTGTTGTTGGCGTCGATACAGACCTTGGCGTTCTCGAAGTAGCTGCCGGTCACCACGCCGGAGGTCGATTGCGTGGAGGCGCTGCTGTTCGAATCGCTGCCGCCGCAGGCAGTCATGCTGGCTGCCACCAGCGCGGCGAGCGGAAGGTGAGGCAAAAGACGGAATGCTCGGCTCATGATTTCCCTTGATTGTTGTGTGGGGGACGAAAGCGAGCGGGAGTCTGTGCCTCGTGTGTGACAAGTTGATGATGCAAACGCAGGCGCGGAGCGGATCTGGGCCGAGCTCAGCAGGAACACCATCGTCAGGAGGAGCAGGGGCACCGCCGAACGTTTGAAGACATTTGCCACCATGGGACCTCTCCAAGGACTGACGTGACGCGCGTTTGACGACATCAAAGTGTCATGGTGGCCGTGCTAAGTTGCAAGGCTTCCATCATTGCGCCCATCGTCGATGCCTCGTCTTCTGCCGTTGTCCACTGTTCGCGCGATTGCCGCTTCGGCGCTCGCGCTGGGGCTGGCCGCTTGCGGGCGCGGCGAACCGGCGGTGGCGCATGCCGCGGCGCCGGCCGGTGCGTCGGCACCCGCGGCCAAGTCCGTCCCTGCGTACGAAAAGGCCTTCTACACGATGATGGCGACGCGCCGCCCGTCGGTGCCGGCCATGGCGGCACTGGGCAAGGCGCTGTTCTTCGATCCGGCCATGTCGGCCTCGGGCAAGCTCTCGTGCGCGAGCTGCCATAGCCCGGCGCACGCCTATGGCCCCCCGAATGACCTCTCGGTGCAGCTGGGCGGCCCCGGCATGGACAAGACCGGCGTGCGCGCCGCGCCGTCGCTGCGCTATCTGCAGAGCGTGCCGCCGTTTAGCGAGCACTTCTTCGAGAACGACGGCAACGACTCAGAAGACCAGGGCCCGACCGGCGGCTACACCTGGGACGGCCGCGTGTCGTCCACGCACGACCAGGCGCGCATTCCGCTGCTTTCCGCGCACGAGATGGCGAACGGCACGCCGGCCAGCGTGGTGGCCAAGCTGCGCAATGGCAGCCATGCGCTGGCGTTCCGCCAGGTGTTCGGCAACGACATCCTCGACAACGAAGACACGGCCTTCCGCGCCGCGCTGATGGCGCTGGAGGTGTTCCAGCAGACGCCATCGGAGTTCTACCCGTACGACAGCAAGTACGACGCGTTCCTGCGCCGCCAGGTCAAGCTGTCGCCGCAGGAAATGCGGGGCCTGCGGGCGTTCTCCGATCCGGCCAAGGGCAACTGCGCGTCATGCCACGTCAGCGCGATCAAGCAGGACGGCGCGTTCCCGGCCTTCACCGATTTCGGCCACATTGCCGTGGGCGTGCCACGCAACCGCAAGCTCGAAGCCAACGCCGACCCGGCGTTCTTCGACCTCGGCCTGTGCGGCCCCGACCGCACCGACCTCAAGGATCACGCCGAGTACTGCGGCCGCTTCCGCACGCCATCGCTGCGCAACGTGGCGCTGCGCAAGACGTTCTTCCACAACGGCGCGATCCACTCGCTCGAAGATGCGGTGCGCTTCTACGCCCAGCGCGATACCCAGCCGCAGAAGTGGTACCCGCGCAAGGCCGACGGCACGGTCGACAAGTTCGACGACCTGCCGCCCCGGTACCACGCCAACGTCAACATGGAGCCGCCGTTCGGCGGCAAGCCGGGCGACAGGCCGGCGCTGTCCGAGGCCGACGTGCGCGACATCGTCGCCTTCCTCAAGACCCTCACCGACGGCTACCGACCGCCACACGTTGCCCGGCGCTGAGCCTGCGGCCCGTTTGTTGCAACGCCCCGAAGCGTACGCGCGGCTGCCCGGGCGTGCGCTCCGGTTATCATCGGCAGATCGTCTTCCCGCAGTCTTGATTGCCCTCTATGACCTGGCTTGCTGACCCGTCCGTCTGGATCGGGCTGTTCACCCTCGTGGTGCTCGAGATCGTTCTCGGCATCGACAACCTCGTTTTCATCGCCATCCTGGTCAACAAGCTGCCGCCCGCGCAGCGTGACCGCGCGCGCATGATCGGCCTCGGCCTGGCGCTCGTGATGCGCATGGTGCTGCTGGCCACCATGTCGTGGCTCATCGGACTGACCAGGCCGCTGCTCACGCTGGGGCCGGTGGAACTGTCCGGGCGGTCGATCATCCTGCTGCTCGGCGGGTTCTTCCTGCTGTTCAAGGCCACGTCTGAGCTGCACGAGCGCCTTGACGGCCAGCCGCATGACGAAAGCCACGGCACAGGCCATGGCAAGTTCTGGAACGTGATCGCGCAGGTGGTGATCCTGGATGCGGTGTTCTCCATCGACTCCGTCATCACGGCCGTGGGCATGGTCAACGACCTGCCGGTGATGATGGCCGCGGTGGTCATCGCCATGGGCGCCATGCTGTTTGCATCACGCCCGCTGACGCACTTCGTCAACGCCCACCGCACGGTGGTGGTGCTGTGCCTGAGCTTCCTGCTGATGATTGGCTTCTCGCTGGTGGCCGAGGGCCTGGGCTTTCATATTCCGAAGGGGTATCTGTATGCGGCCATCGGCTTCTCGATCCTGATCGAGTTCTTCAACCAGGTGGCCCAGCGCAATACCGTGCGCTACGAGCGCCGCCGCCCCCTGCGCGAGCGCACCGCCGATGCCGTGCTGAGCCTGCTGGGCGACCGCCCCGGCACGCCAGCGGATGCCGAATCGCATGAAGCAGTGCCGCACGAGGATGGCCACCCCGAGCCGCAGGCCGTGTTTCGCCCGGAAGAGCGCAGCATGGTCAGCGGCGTGCTCGATCTGGCCGAGCGTTCGGTGCGTTCCATCATGACGCCGCGCCACGATATTTCGTGGGTGGACCTGGAGGCCGATGCGGCCGTCACGCGCAAGCTGCTGCTGTCGGTGCCGCACAACCAGTTCCCGGTCTGCCGCGGCGGGCTGGATGACCTCGTGGGCGTGGCGCGCGCCAAAGACCTGATGGGCGATCTCGACACACGCGGCACCATCGACGTCGAGCGCACCGTCAAGCCCGCGCTCAAGGTGTCCGACAACATGGGCATCCTGCGCCTGATGGACCAGCTCAAACGTGCGCGTGGGCGCATGCTCGTCGTGACCGACCCGCTTGACGTCGTGCAGGGCGTGGTCACACCCATCGACGTGCTGGAAGCGATTGCCGGCGAGTTTCCCGACGAAGACGAACGCCCCGGCGTGGTCGAGGTGAGCGACGGCTGCTGGGAGGTGGCCGGCGAGGCCGACTTGCGCCAGCTCGAAGACGTGCTGCAAGTCGACTGGCTGCTCGACGAAGGCGGCGGCGCGACAAGCCTGGGCGGCTACCTCTTCAACCAGTGGGACCGCCTGCCCGAGGTGGGCGACACACTGGTGCGCCACGACCTGCGGTTCGTCATCCTCGAAGCTGGCAGCCGCCGCATCGTGCGCGTGCGCATCGAGCGCATGGAAGACGTGACGGCGCCAGAGGCCGAAGCCTAAACGGCTTCTTCGGGTGGCGATGCGGCAGGCGCGGGCCTGCGTGTCAGCGCGAGGCTCGCCACCGCCGCCAGCACGCACGCAATGCCGCCCACCTGGCGCACGCTGACGGATTCGCCAAGCAGCACCGCCGCAAACGCCACCGCCGCGACGGGCGCCAGCGCAGTGAACAGCGCTGCCTCTGCACCACTCACGCGCGCTGCGCCGGCATACCACACCACGAAACCGCCGACCGTCGGCACGACCGCATAGTAGGCAACGGCCACCAGCGCCTGCGCTGCCTGCGTCGATGCATGCAGTTGCCAGGGCGATTCCCCCAGTGCAGGCAGCAGTGCCGTCAGCAAGCCGAACGCACTCATCGTGGCGGACAGCGCCAGTGGCGGCACCGGCGTACGCAGCCGCTTGTTGAGCAGGATGAAAAGCCCCTCGCATAGCACGGCGCCGAGCACCAGCAGATTGCCCAGCAGCGGGTGCGCGGCGTCGCTGCCCGGCTGGAACGCGATGGCAAGCACACCGGCCGTGGCCAGTGCGATGGCGCCCAGGACGGCGCGGCGCGGCCGCTCGCCCAGCAGCAGGATCGCAATGAGCGCAGACATGACAGGCAGCGTGCCGATGATCACGCCGGCATCTGCGGCGGAGGTGTAGCGCAGCCCCGAGATCAACAGCGTCGTGTAGCCGACGCTGCCTGCTGCGGCCTGCAACACCAGCAGCGCCCAGTCGCGCCGCGCGAGCACCGGCCAGCGCGTGCGCATGACCCGCATGATGAGAAGAAACAGCGGCAGCGCGAGCGCAAAACGCAGCGCCGTTGCCGTGAAAGGTGGCAGGCCCGCCGCGATGATCTTGCTGGCCGCCACGGTGCTGCCCACCAGCACCATCGCCAGCGCCAGATAGAGATAGCCTTCGAGCCGCTTCGACATGTCGCACCCCGCGCAGATGAAAGCCGCAGGATGCCCCCGCGCTGGGCGGCCGTCTTGAACGAAATTGCAGCGCGGCGGTGTGTGCCCTAGCGCGCCGCCGCCACCATGCCGGGCGAGACCCCGTACTTGCGCACGAACTGCCGCGTCATGTGGCTCTGGTCGGCAAAGCCGCAGGCGGCGGCCACCTCGGCCAGCGGCAGCCCTTGCGCGATGAGGCGGCGGGCCAGCGCCACGCGCCGCTGCAGCTGATATGCGTGCGGGGTCAGGCCCGTCACGCGTGCGAATCCGCGCAGGACCTGGAATCGGCTCAGCCCGGTCTCGGCGGCAAGATCGTGCAGCGAGACGGCGGCGGCCGGGTCATCGTCGATGCGGCTGCGCGCGGCGCGGATGGCATCGGGCGCATCGTCGGCACGATGGGTGCGGGCGTGCAGCGCATCGGCAAGGACGGCCAGCAGCAGTTGCTCGCGCAGCAGCGCATCGCCGCGCCCGCCCGAGGCCGTCATTTGCGCAAACAGCAGGCGCACCTGGCGGGCCAGCCGGGCGTCGCGGATGACGGGGCGGCTGAACTCCGCCGCGCCGGGCACGCTGGCGTGCAGGTCGCTGGCAAGGTCCGCCACCACGTCGGCGTCAAGGTAGAGCATGCGCCACGCCCGTCCGGTATCGCCGATCGGTGTGCCGTCGTGCACCTCGGCCGGGTTGACGGTGATGACGTCGCCGGCGCCGGCTTCCACCATGCCGCGCCCGCTGAACGATTTCTGCGCGCCGCGCTCGATGATGCCGATGCCGAACTGCCCGTGCGTGTGGCGCGGAAAGCTGTGCGGCGTGTCTGCGGCGACGGCCTCCACGCCGGGCATGGCGCAGCGCGGCATGAAGAACGCGGGGCGGGGCGTCTGGCGCGGCAAAGGCGGCTCCGTGGGTGAAGAGCGTGTGGGGCGGGCGGGGGCGCCAAGTGGCAGCAGCATACGCTTTCTTCGCATTTCGCTCACTTTCTGGCCGCGTGCCGTTGCTATGCTCGCGTACGGCTGCTGGCACGCCCGGTAAGATGAGCGCGGCCCACCTGCCGGGCACTGCGCAAGCCGCTCCCGCCGGCGGTGCGCCAAGCCGCCCTGATTGATTCATGCGCCTGTCTTTCGGTATCACCTCCAAGCTGTTCGTTGCGCTGTTCACGCTGAGCATCGTGGTTGCGCTTGCCATGGGCGCGGCGGTGCGCTGGCGCTTTGACGCCAATTTTCTCGACTACGTGAATGCCCGCGAGGCCGAGCGCATGGCCGCCATCGCGCACGGCGTCGAGGCCGCCTACGCGCAGCACGGCAACTGGGATTTCCTGCGCAGCGACCGCGCCGCGTGGTTCCGCCTGCTGCGCCGCGAGGGCGCACGCGCGCGGGCAAGCGGCATGGGCGCCGATCGCTTCGAACCCTCGGCGGGCTACCGCTTCGAGCCGCCGCCCGGCCTCGAGCCGGACATGCCGCTGCCGCCGGGCCCACCGCGTCTGCCGGGCGAGCCGCCCCCGATGCCGCATTCGCCCATCTGGCTGCTGGACGCCGCGCGCAACGTCGTCATTGGCGATGGCCCGCCGCTTGGCCCGAACGCGCGCTGGCACGAGCTGCATCACAACGGCCAGACGATCGGCTGGCTGGCCATGCCGCCGCGTGTGCGCGTGCCTGAGGGCGCCGACCAGGCTTTCCAGGCGCAGCAACTGCGTGCCACGTGGATCATCGCGGGCCTGTCCGTCCTGCTGGCGGCGCTGGTGGCCGTGCTGCTCGCGCGCGGGTTGCTGGCCCCGATGCGCCGCCTGACCGACGCAGCACGCCGCATGGCAGACGGCGACTACGCCACGCGTGTCGACGTCCATTCGCGCGACGAACTCGGCGGGCTGGCGGCGGATTTCAACCACCTCGCTGCGTCGCTCGAGGCCAACCAGAAGATGCGGCGCCAGTTGACCGCCGACATCTCGCACGAGCTGCGTACGCCGCTGGCCGTCCTGCGGGGCGAACTCGAAGCGCTGGAAGACGGCGTGCGTCCGCTGACGGCCACGTCGCTTGCGTCTTTGCAGGCCGAGGTTTCCATACTCAGCAAGCTCATCGACGACTTGTACGAGCTCTCGCTGGCCGACGTGGGCGCGCTCGCATTCCACATGGAGCCGCTGGACCTGGCCGACACGGTGTGCAGCGCGGTGCAGGGCTTCACGCCGCGCCTGATGGAAAAGGGCATCGCCCTGCAGATCGACGTGCCGCAGGGGCCGGCGCATGCAACGATGGTCCGCGGCGACGCGCAGCGCCTGCGCCAGGTCATGCACAACCTGCTCGAGAACACGCTGCGCTATACCGACGATGGCGGCACGCTTCGTGTGCGCGTCCACCAGGACGGCGCGTGGCAGCAGGTCGACGTGCAGGACAGCGCGCCGGGCGTGCCCGAGGCGATGTTGCCGCGCGTGTTCGATCGGCTGTTCCGTGCCGATGCGTCGCGCAGCCGGGCGCACGGCGGGGCCGGGCTTGGGCTCAGCCTGTGCCAGACCATCGTTGCCGCGCACGGCGGCACCATTGAAGCCAAACCCTCGCCGCTGGGCGGGCTGTGGATTGCGATTCGCCTGCCGCTGCTCGCCCAGCCATGACACGCTAGCCGACCATGATCCTCATCATCGAAGACGAACCGAAGCTGGCCGCGCTGATGACCGACTACCTGCGCGCCGCCCACTACGAGACCGAGTGTCTGCCCGACGGCACGGACGCCGTGCAGCGCATCCGCGAGACCACGCCCGAGCTCGTGTTGCTCGACCTGATGCTGCCTGGCAAGGACGGCCTGCAGATCTGCCGCGAGGTGCGCGGCTTCAGCGAGGTGCCGATCGTCATGGTGACGGCGCGCGTGGAGGAGATCGATCGTCTCCTCGGCCTGGAGCTCGGCGCCGACGACTACGTCTGCAAGCCCTTCAGCCCGCGCGAACTCGTGGCGCGCATCAAGACCATCCTGCGGCGGGTGCAGCGTGCGGGCGGCGTGCCTGACAGCGCCCTGGTGATCGACAGCACCGCCTATACCGCCACGCTGCGCGGCCAGCGGCTCGATCTCACGCCGGTGGAGTTTCGTCTGCTGTCGGCGCTCGCGGCCGCACCCGGGCGCATCCTGTCGCGCGCCAACCTGCTCGAGCAGATCTACGACGACCACCGCATCGTGACCGATCGCACGGTCGACACGCATGTCAAGAACCTGCGCCGCAAGATGGAGCAGGCCAGCCCCGGCACCGATCTCATCCATTCGGTCTACGGTGTGGGCTACCGGCTCGACGCCTGAGGTTCAAGAAAACTCCTCGGTTTGCCCACCGTTGGTGCAACTTCAGTGCCTACAGTGGGCGCATGGCCGGCGCGCCCGGCCGATGAACCCTTCAGGAGCCTCATTCATGACCGTTGTGACTTCCCGCCGCCTGCCCGCGCTTGCCGCCGGGCTCTTGCTCTCGTGCGCCGCGCTGGCGCAGACCGCCGCACCCGGTGCGGTTCCGCTGTCGCCGATGCCCGCGCATGGTCCCGGCATGATGGGCCGCGGCCCAGGCATGGAAATGGGCCCGCACCGTGGCGGCATTCCGTTCCTGCGTGGCCTGAAGCTGACCGAAGCGCAGCGCGACAAGGTCTTCGCCATCGAATATGCGCAGATGCCGGAAGCGCGCGAACAGCGCAAGGCCATCGCGCAGGCTCACCGCGAATTGCACCAGATGGTCGTGTCCGGCCAGTATGACGAAGCGCGTGCCCGCGCGCTGACCGAGACGCTCGGCAGGGCGGTGGCCCGCGAAGCGCAACTGCGTGCACAGGCGGGTGCCAAGATCATGCAGGTGCTCACGCCCGAGCAGCGCAAGCAGATCGGCGAGCGCGAGGCGCAGCGCGTGGCCGAACTCGAACACGGCGAGGGCGGGCTGGAGCCCGTGCCGGTGATGTAGCCGGCACATCGGGGGCGCCTACCGCAGATCGTCCAGCGCCAGGTTGAGTTCCAGCACATTCACGGTAGGCTCCCCAAACACACCAAGCACCGGCCCCTTGGTATGCTCGGCGACCACCTTCCTCACCAGGTCCGGCGACATGTGCCGCGCCCGCGCCACCCGCTCCACTTGATACGCCGCCGCCGCCGGGCTGATGTCCGGGTCCAGCCCACTCGCAGAAGCGGTCACAAGATCAGCAGGAATCGGCGCAGTGTTCGTCGGGTCCGCTTCCTTGAGCGCCGCAATGCGGGCCTTGGCCGCCTCCGTCAACGCCGGATTGCTCGGCCCAAGGTTCGATCCGCTTGATGCCTGCGCGTTATACGGATTCGGCGCAGTCGCCGAGATCCGCCCCCAGAAATACTCCGGGGTGTCAAAGTTCTGCCCGATCAACGAAGACCCGACAGCCTTGCCGCCACGCTCGATGATCGAGCCCCCGGCCTGCGCCGGAAACAGCGCCTTGCCGACACCCGTCACCACCACCGGATACAGCACCCCGGTAATGAGCGACAGCCCGACGAACACCACCAGCGCCGCACGCACCAGCCCACCTTGTTGCGGCACATCGGCCTGAACAGGTTGACGCACTTGAGTTGTGGTTGCCATGAATGCACTCCTTCCTTAAACCCAGCCCATTGCGGCCAGGAACATGTCGATGATCTTGATGCCCGGGAAGGGCAGCAGCAGGCCGCCCAGGCCGTAGATCAAGAGATTGCGGCGCAGCAGCGTGGCGGCGCCCAGCGCGCGGTACTTCACGCCCTTGAGCGCCAGCGGGATCAGGAACACGATGATCAGCGCGTTGAAGATCACGGCGCTCATCACGGCGGATGCCGGCGTTGCCAGGTGCATCACGTTCAGCGCGGCGAGCTGCGGATACGTCGTCGCAAACGCGGCCGGGATGATGGCGAAGTACTTCGCCACATCGTTGGCGATCGAGAACGTGGTGAGCGAGCCGCGCGTCATCAGCATCTGCTTGCCGATCTCGACAATCTGGATCAGCTTGGTCGGGCTGGAATCCAGGTCGACCATGTTGCCGGCCTCCTTGGCGGCCTGCGTGCCGCTGTTCATGGCGACGGCCACGTCGGCCTGTGCCAGGGCGGGCGCATCGTTGGTGCCGTCACCGGTCATGGCAACGAGGTGGCCCTGCGCCTGCTGTTCGCGGATCAGCGCCAGCTTGGTCTCGGGCGTGGCTTCGGCAATGAAGTCGTCGACGCCGGCTTCAGCGGCGATGGACGCGGCGGTCAGGCGGTTGTCGCCGGTGATCATCACCGTCTTGATGCCCATCTGGCGCAGCTCGGCAAAGCGCTCGCGGATGCCGGCCTTCACGATGTCCTTCAGTTCCACCACGCCGAGCACGCGGTCGTTGTCGGACACCACCAGCGGCGTGCCGCCTGCGCGTGCCACGTCATCCACGGCCGTCGACACGGCATCGGGAAACTTGCCGGCCAGCAGCGTCACATGCGTGCGAATCGCATCGGCCGCGCCCTTGCGGATCTGGCGGGCGTCGCCTGCATGGGAGACGTTGATACCGCTCATGCGCGTTTGCGCAGAGAAGGCGACGTACACCGGCTGCGTCTTCGCCAGCGCGGCTTCATCGATGGACGCCTCGCCCAGGTTGCGCGCGAGCGTGACGATGCTGCGGCCTTCCGGCGTTTCATCGGCCAGCGACGACAGCCATGCGGCCTCGGCCAACTGCTTGGCCGTCACGCCCGGCGCGGGGATGAAGCGCGACGCCTGGCGGTTGCCGTGCGTGATCGTGCCGGTCTTGTCGAGCAGCAGCACATCCACGTCGCCGGCCGCTTCCACGGCGCGGCCCGAGGTGGCGATCACGTTGGCCTGCATCATGCGGCTCATGCCCGCCACGCCAATGGCGGAGAGCAGCCCGCCGATGGTGGTCGGGATCAGACACACCAGCAGCGCCACGAGCACGGTAATCGTGATCGGCGAACCGGCCTTCATCGCGTCCACCGAGAAGATCGAGTACGGCAGCAGCGTGACGGTCGCCAGCATCAGGATGATGGTCAGGCTCACCAGCAGGATCGTCAGCGCCAGCTCGTTCGGCGTCTTCTGGCGCTTGGCGCCTTCCACCATCGAGATCATCCGATCGAGGAAGCTCTCGCCGGGGTTGGCGGTGATGCGCACGATGATCCAGTCCGACAGCACGCGCGTGCCGCCCGTCACGGACGAGAAATCCCCGCCCGATTCGCGGATGACCGGTGCCGATTCGCCCGTGATGGCGCTTTCGTCCACCGAGGCCACGCCTTCGATGACCTCGCCGTCGCCGGGCACCATGTCGCCGGCTTCGATGAGCACGATGTCGCCACGGCGCAGCGCGGTGGCGGCGCGTGCTTCCGTACGATCACGGCGGCCTGCATCGGCCAGCACCTTGGCCTGCACCGTGGTCTTGATGCCGCGCAGCGATGCGGCCTGCTGCTTGCTGCGGCCCTCGGCCAGCGCTTCGGCAAAGTTGGCGAACAACACCGTGAACCACAGCCACACCGACACGGCGAGGATGAAGCCCGCCGGCGCTTCGGCCTGGCCGCGCAGCGCCATCACCCACAGGATCGTGGTGAGGATGCTGCCGACGTAGACGACAAACATCACCGGGTTCTTGGCCTGCGCGCGCGGCGACAGCTTGCGGAAGCTGTCGACAATGGCGGGCTTGACCAGCGCCGACGAGAACATCGACAGCTTGCGCACATCCTTGGCGGACAGCGTGGTATGCGTCGTATGCGTGCTGCGTGCCTGCGGCTCGGCGGCTGCAGCAGTACCAGTACCGGCGCTCGGCTCAAGCTTGTGCTTGACCGTACGCACAGCCGGTTCGGATTCGGGATAACGGATAGCCATAAGGCACCTGTTGATATGGGGTAGACGACTCGCCGTGCGCTTAGCGGGCGAGGTGTTCTGCAATCGGACCCAGTGCGAGCGCCGGGATGTACGTGAGCGCGCCCACCAGCAGCACCGAGCCGATCAGCAGCACCACAAACAGCGGGCCGTGCGTGGGCAGCGTGCCGGCCGTCACGGGCAGGCGCTTCTTGGCGGCAAACGTGCCTGCCATCGCCAGCACCGGCACGATGATCCAGAAGCGGCCCAGCCACATCGCAATGCCCAGCGCGATGTTGTAGAACGGCGTGTTGGCAGACAGGCCCGCAAACGCGCTGCCGTTGTTGTTGGCCGCCGATGAGAAGGCGTACAGCACCTCAGAGAAGCCGTGCGTGCCGGGGTTGAAGATGCCGGCCTTGCCCTGCGTGACGACCACGGCGATGGCCGTGCCCACCAGCACCAGCAGCGGCGTGACGAGGATGGCGATGGACGTCATCTTCATCTCGAACACCTCGATCTTCTTGCCGAGGTATTCCGGCGTACGGCCGATCATCAGGCCCGCAATGAACACGGCCAGGATGGCGTACACCAGCATGCCGTACAGGCCCGAGCCCACACCGCCAAACACCACTTCGCCCAGCTGCATCAGGAACATCGGCACGAAGCCGCCCAGCGCGGTCAGCGAGTCATGCATGGCATTCACCGCCCCGCACGACGCTGCCGTGGTGATGGTGGCAAACAGCGACGAGGCCACGATGCCGAAGCGCGTTTCCTTGCCTTCCATGTTGCCCACGGCCTGGTCGATGCCGAGGTTCGCAAGCATCGGGTTGGCATGCAGCTCGGCCCATGCCAGGAATACGGCGAGCACGGCAAACAGCACCGTCATCGCCGCAAGCACGGCCCAGCCTTGCCGGCCATCGCCCACCATGCCGCCAAACGTAAAGCACAGCGCCGCCGGGATGATGAAGATCGCCAGCATCTGCACGAAGTTGGTCAGCGCGTTCGGGTTCTCGTACGGGTGGGCGGAGTTGGCGTTGAAGAAGCCGCCACCGTTCGTGCCGAGCATCTTGATCGCCTCTTGCGACGCGACCGGGCCCATCGGCAGGGTCTGCGTTTGCGTGGTGGCTTTCTCGGTGACGGGGTTGCCTTGTGCGTCCTTGAGCGGCTGGCCGCTGGCGTCCATCTTCGGGTTGTCGTACGTGGTGGCGGTGACGGTGGTCACTTCCTTGTAGCCCTCGAAGTTCTGGATCACGCCCTGGCTCACGAAGAACACCGACACCAGAATCGACAGCGGCAGCAGCACGTAGACCGTGGCACGCGTGAAGTCGACCCAGAAGTTGCCGATGGTGTTGGCCGAGTGGCGCGCAAAGCCGCGGATGAGCGCAATCACCACCGCAATGCCGGTCGCCGCAGACAGGAAGTTCTGCACCGCCAGGCCGAGCATCTGCGTGAGATAGCTCATCGTGCTTTCGCCCGAATAGCCTTGCCAGTTGGTGTTGCTCACAAAGCTGATGGCTGTGTTGAACGACGAATCCGGCGTGATGGCACCAAAGCCCTGTGGGTTGAGCGGCAGCCACTGCTGCACGCGCTGCAGCGCATACACCGCCAGCGCGCCCAGCACGTTGACGACGATGACGGCCAGCGCGTAGTGCTTCCAGCCCATCTCGGCCTGCGGATTGACGCCGGCCACGCGATAGAACAGCCGCTCGACGGGGCCGAGCCAGTGCGCGCGCGATGGCTTGTCACCAAACACGCCGGTCATATACGCACCCAGCGGTTTGGCCAGAACCAGCAGCACGACCAGGTAGATCGCCAGCTGGAGGAGGAACGCATTCATGGTGTGCCTCGCAGTGTTGTTAGAAGCGTTCGGGCCACAAGAGGGCGACGAACAAGTAGACGAGCAGGACCACCGTGATGGCCCCGGACAGCACATAGAGCCAGGTCATTGCTGTTTCTCCATCGCGTGCGTGGTCGGTTGGTCTTTGGTGGCAAGCCGGCCGGAGAGGGCGAGCAAGCCGCCCACTGCCAGGGCCAGCACCGCAAGGCCGGCGAGATAAACGAAGTCCATATGCGCTCCCCTTTCCTTCAGGTCGTGTTGGTCAGAACGTCTTGGTCACCGCCAGCAGCGCGGTGGCCTTGCCCATGTAGTTGCCGCGCGTGTTGGTGTACGCGGCGCGCGCGGCGTTGGTGTCGATGTACGCAAGCGATGCCGTCCAACCGCTGCCGAAGTCCTTCGTCACGCCCACCTTCCAGTCGGCATACGAGGTCCGCACCACCTGATGCGGCACCTGCTGATAGCCCACGTGCAGGTTCAGCGTGAGGCCCCAGAAACCGGTGTCGAAGTTGCCCGACAGATCGAAGTACTGGCTGTGGTGGCTATCCGCAAAACCGAACAGGTTGGAGAACGCATGCGAGTACTTGAACGAGACCGGCCCGTAGCCGATCTGTGCATAACCCTCGGTGGTGTGCGGGCGGGTGTAGCCGTCGGGGTAGCTGCCCGGGTAGTAGTACTGCAGCACGCCCACATCAATGGGCACGTCCTTCATCAGCTCGGTCTTGTAGCCGCCGTAGAAATCCATCTCGATGGACGCAGAGACGTTGGGGTTGGAATCCCCCAGCCAGCTGATCGACGAGTTCCAGTTGCCCACGTAGAAGCCGTTAGGCAGCGCGTAATCCACGCCGCCCTGGATGGCGGGCTTGTTGTTGGTCTGCATGAGACCGCGATAGCGGTATTGGCTGGCCAGCGTGACATTGGCCGTCAACGGGCTGGCGGGTGCTGCGGCCGGGGCCGGCGCAGCGTCAGTGGACTGCGCAAAAGCGGCCGCGCTCGACAGTGCTGCGGCACAGAAGACAACGCCACCCATGACGGTGGCGTGCAAAGAAACCTTGGCTTGCATGGACCTTTCCCTTGTTGTTTTAGGTGCCGCCCGGCCCGGCGCAGGTGCGCGTCAACGGGGCCGGATGCGGCGTGCAGGCAGGCTCCCGTCACAGGGCCTGCGTGCAGTGCAACAGTAGGGAAGCGCGGATAAAAACGGGATAAAGCTTCGGGGGAGGGGTGTAAACGCCGTGTAAAAACGGTCGATTGCACAGGCGACGGCCGCCCCGGTTACAGCAGCAGCGCGCGCAAGCGCGGCGCAGGCGCACCATGCCGTAGCGGATAGCGCCGGTCTTGGTTGTCGGATTCCGGGGATACGGTCGCCTGCGGCGCGGCGGAGCGGGCTGAGGCGCGCTTGATGTCGATGGCGAGACAAGTGGGCCGGCGCTCCGCGCAGAATGCAGCGACGCTAGGTCGTGGCTGCAAGCGCCTGACGGGCGCGCGGGTTAGCGGACGAGCGTGACCGGAATGCGCGACAGGCGCATCAACCGGTTGGAAAGCCGCGCGGCCATGAGCGAGCCGAACGGCGAGCGCGCTGCCGAGCCCATCACGATCATGTCGCATTGGTTGGCCGCAGCGGTTTGCGCGATGGTTTCGGCCACGCGACCGATCCGCACCTGGGCAACGTAGTGCGCGCCGGCGTCGTCCAGGATGGCGCGCGCCCGCCGCAGGACCTCTTCACCGCTTTGTTCTTCAATCTCGCGCAGGGCCTGGAGCGAGTGGTAGGCGCTGGCGCGCCCGCCTTCAATCGGGGTCTGTACGTTGAGCAGCACGATGTCCGACGCGCAACGGTCCTGGCAGAGAAAGGCTGCATGGCGAACCGCGTCGAGCGCGTGGCGAGAACCGTTGACGGGGACGAGAAGCTTGAGCATTGCGTAACCCTGATCACGTTGATCGACCGGCGGCAGGGTGAGTCGGGTCGTTGCCTGCACAGTGCCGGGGCATGGCCGTTTGAACAGCGTGACGGCCTGTCGGTGTTATACGAACGCCGCCGCAAAGACGGTGTAAAGACTGCGGCCCACGTCTATAAAAAACCTGTAAAGGCTGCCTGCAACGCGTGCGCCGTCAGCGTGGCGTCGGATGACGCCGGCAGCGGCAGTCTTCAGGATGGATCCCCGGAGTTCGAGAGCCCTTTTTCATGGTGGTCGATTGCGCGCCCATAGCGTCGGGACGCGCTTCGCTCATCCAGGAAAAGCACCACGAACAACATCACGAGGGCGAGCACGGCACCGGCGCCGAGTAGCCATCTGGCGGCCAAAGTCATGATGAATGAGCGCACTGCGCCCCCATAGTCCAGTCCATGCAAGGGTAGTCAGGCGGCCATTAAAAACGTGTAGAGACTTGGCGTGGCCGTAGAAAAATCCTGTAAACGCCCTGCCTGCGGGTTCGCGCTTTTTGCCGTTCGGGACAGCGTTTGCGGGTGGGCAGCGCGGCAAGCCAGCCCAGGCATGCATCTGTAGCGTTGCGCAGAGCGTTGTTTTAGATTGCCGAATAGAACGCGATCCAACTCGGCGCGCACGGGTAAGAAAGCCCTCCTCCCGCCACGACGCCGCCCGCATCGAAATCGTCTGCTGCAGGGGAGACACCATGGCCCGCTTCGCCAAGATGTGGCAGTTGCTGTTCGGCAAGCCACTGGACCCGCTGGACCCGCGCACGCGACACGCCATTGCCGTGACGCCACTGCTGGCGTGGGTCGGCCTGGGCGCGGATGGTCTCTCATCCTCCTGCTACGGCCCGGAAGAAGCCTTCCTCGCACTGGGCCAGCACACACCGCTTGCCTTGTTCCTTGCGCTGGCCACCGCTGCCACGGTGTTCATCATCGCGCTGGGCTACAACCAGGTCATCGAGCTGTTTCCCACTGGCGGAGGCGGCTACCGCGTCGCCACGGCACTGCTCGGGCCACGGCCAGGTCTCGTGTCGGGCGCCGCTCTTCTTGTCGACTACGTGCTGACCGTTGCCACCTCGCTCGCCAGCGGCGTCGACGCATTCTTCAGTCTGCTGCCTGTGAGCGCGCAGGCTTTCAAGCTGGGCACCGAGATTGTCCTGGTCGTGCTGATGACGGGGCTCAACTTTCGGGGCATGCGCGAATCCATCCTCGTGCTGCTGCCCATCTTCATCGGCTTCGTGGTGCTGCACCTCGGCTTGATCGTCTACGGCGTCGCGGTGCATGGGCAGCATCTTGCGGCTGTGGTGCCCGAAGCCGTCGGCGAGGCGCATGGCATGTCGCAGGCCTTCGGGCCGCTGGTCATGATCGGGCTGCTGATGCGCGCGTTCTCGATGGGCGGCGGGACCTATACCGGGCTGGAGGCCGTCTCCAACAACGTCAACATGCTGGCCGAACCGCGAGTTCCGGCCGGCAAGCGCACCATGGTCTACATGGCAACGTCGCTGGCCTTTACGGCGGGCGGCATCATCCTGCTCTACATGCTGTGGCAGGCCAAACCTGTGGAAGGGCAAACGCTCAACGCCGTGGTATTCGGCAGCGTGATCGACCACATGGGCCTGGGCTCCGACTTTGCACGCAATGCGCTGCTGGCCGCCGTGCTTGCGTTCGAGGCCGGCCTGCTGCTGGTGGGCGCGCAAACCGGTTTCCTGGATGGCCCCGCGGTGCTGTCGAACATGGCGCAGGACTCGTGGGTGCCACGTCATTTCCGTGACCTGTCGACGCGACTGGTGCGGCAGAACGGCATCATCGTGATGGGCGTGGCCAGCGCGATCATCCTGCTGTGGACACATGGGCAGGTCGCGGTGCTGGTGGTGCTCTACAGCATCAACGTGTTCCTGACCTTCAGCCTGTCATTGCTGGGCCTGTGCACCTATTGGTGGCGCCGCCGCCGCGATGGCGGCAACTGGTACACGCACTTCGGTCTGTCCGCACTGGGGCTTTCGGTCACCAGCACGGTGCTCGTCATCACGCTGGTCGAGAAGTTCATGGCCGGCGGCTGGTTGACCGTGCTTGTTACCAGTGCAGTGGTCGCGCTGTGCTTCCTGATCCGGCGGCATTACGACGAAACGCGCGCACTGATCGCCAAGGAAGACGCCTTGTTTGCCGGCCAGCCGCCTGAAGTGGACCCGACCGCCGCACCGGCAACGCCCGACCCGTCGCAGCCGACCGCCATCCTGCTGGTGGGCAAGCACCGCGGCGCCAGCATGCACGCGCTGCTCTGGGTCAACCGGCTGTTTCCGGGCCACTTCAAGAACGTCATCTTCCTGGCCGTGGGCGAAGTGGATGCACAGAGCTACGAGGGCGCAGAGCATCTGGACCACCTGCGCCAGACCATCGGCGCATCGCTGCAGTACTACGTTGCGCATTGCCGGCGTCACGGCATGGCCGCCGACTACCGCATCGCTTTCGGCACGCACCCGATTGCCGAATTCACCCGGCTGGCGGAAACCACGATGGACGCCTTTCCGAACAGCGTGTGCTTTGCCAGCAAGCTGATCTTCAAACAGGTCAACTTCCTGACCGCATGGCTGCATAACCAGACGCCGCTCGAGATCCAGACGCGCCTGCATGTGCAGGGCAAGCAGATGGTGCTGCTGCCGATGAATGTGGGGTAGGTGAAGCGGATGTGCGGGGGAGTGTAAAGACGCTGCAGAAAGCCCGGCGCCCCTTGCTGCGACGCCCGGGTTTCTCTGCTGGACTGTTTACCTGTACTCCCAGGTGTCGTCGATCTTAATGATCTTCCAGGCCGCATCCACTCGCTTCATGAACAGCAGCACATGCACCGGGTCTTGCGAGCCAAAAGTGACCGGCACAACCGCAACATCGCCCAGCATCAGCGCGCGTTGCACTTGCATATGGGCGAGCCAGTCGCGGCTATCGTAGTCCTGCACCTTCAGGAAATAGTCCACGCCATTTGGCGCGCCGGCGTGCGCGTAGTCGTTGCGCAACCGGGCAACGGTCTCTTTGGCGACATAGCGCTCAATGTCCGGCTCGCGCAGCGGATATGTGTGATCCGAATCGTGCTGAATGAACCAGGTGTAGAACGAGATGGCTGCGGCCTCCGGCGTGTTTTGCGAGACGGCGGCCTGTGCAGCGGATGCCGACCAAACCGCGACGGCGCATACCACCGCAACGAGCAGGGAAAGGACGCGGGTCATGAGCTTGCCTCAGTGATAACGGTAGATCTTGTAGGCCGGTTGGGCGCTTCGGTACGCCGGGCCAGGATAGAAACCGTGCAGCTGCTTGAAGTCCGATATCCAGTGGGAGCCATCGTAGATCGCCATGTGCCCGTGAGGGTGCCCGGGGGCGGGTTGAATCACGATCACGTCCCCCTTCATCGGCGAGCCTGTCACCTCGTGAAACCCGGCTGCCCGCAGTAAGGGGCCGTAGTCCTTTGCCGAGCGGGTGCGCTGCAAAGAAATGCCGCCCCATTCAATTGCCTTGCGCACGTATTCTGCGCAGCGGCCCACACTATTCGGCTCGATATTGCTTGCTGCATAGTTCGCAGCCAAGATGCCGTCATACATTGCGTGCTCCTGAGAAAGTTGGTTGAGGGCTTTCTCTTTTACGGGGTGCACATCGGCAAATGCATGAGCCGTTTCTGAAAATTCAACCGGGTTCGAAGGCCTCTTTGTGGCTGGGATTGGTCGTGACTCTTTCGGCTTGCTGAGAAAAAATTCCGCAAAAACAAGGCGAAATAGAGAAGCCGACTCGCAGCGCACTGTCCAGTTTTGTACTGTCGGCACTCTGTGGGCGGTTCACTCTTTAAGCTCAGCCGGCAAACAGCAGTTGGCCAACGCATAGCCAAAATAGGCCCCACACACTCCTAACAGCGCCAGGAACACCAACTCCGCACCGGTCCAGGCATACATGCCAAAACCCCATCCGCTCATAGCTCCTAACCAATGGAGTTGGGCAAACATCGCGGCGAGAACCAACGCAAACAGGCAGACGAGAAGAAGAATTGCGCGATTCACGATGCGCTTGAACCGCTTCTTTCGATTTCGGTAACGCGCTGCGGAATCGTCATCTCTCGCACGCGCTCTGTGCACAGAGAAATACAGCAGGCACACCGTCAACGGCACAAGAAAGACAATCGCGACGATTGCCGCCAGAAAGAACACCAGTGGTTCAAACATCAGGTCCTCTCCGTATCGGTTCGCTCAGCCACCACATCGTCCACACGGTTCTGCGGCCCGCGACTAAACCGCACCGCCAGCGCCTTGCGCGCCGCATCCAACCCTTCCCCCTGACCAGCCACCTTGAGGAACGCGTACCCCTCCAACGCGGCGCTCATCACATCGCTGCCCAGCGCTAAGTGCGAATCCGCCATGCGTTCGTGAATGCGGGCGACACGCATGAGGCGGCTGCGTAGCTGATCGAAGCCCGCCAGATCGCGGCGCAGTTCCGCAAGGTCGAAATTGCCGGGCAGCACGTTGGGGTTGTTGTTCAGCACCTCCACGGCCTTGCGCGCGAAGGCTTCGGACTTGTTGCCCATCTTCACCAGCGTTCGGCGCTGAACCGGGGTGAGGTCGATCAGGCTGGCGAGCCGGTCTTCCAGCGTCTTCAGCGCGCCGTCCACGGCGGCGAGATCGGCCGAGGTGAGCTGATATGAAATCAAGTTCTGCGGCATTTCACTCCTCGCAAATCAATTGGCAGTGCCGTGCCATCAAGGGCACGAGGGCGGGAGATTGGCCGCTACGGCGTTGGTCCGCAATGCCAGGAGGGGGTTTTGGACGAAGAATCAGAATGATCTGATGCGGCGTTCACAACTCGACACATCGAGAGACGTTCTCGACAGTCCGAGCGCTGAGCTCGACGCGCGAGGCTCTTTTGTCGGTCGCCCAGGATTGAAGCTCGGCGGGCCAGGTATTTTGCTCGACGGCCCAAGCTTCGAGCGCGGCGCATCGGGCATTGTTCTCGACAGCCGGAGATTCGGACTCGACGTACGGAGCTTTTTTCTCGGTGGGTCGAGCTCGGAACTCGGCATGCGCAGTTTTTTTCTCCGCTGGCGGAGATTGAAACTCAACACGCAGGCCTTGTTGCTCAGAAGACCAAGACCGCAGCTCGGCGTGCGAGGCCGTTTGCTCGGTGTGGCCCGTGCAGCGTGGAGCCCGCCGGGCCGCCTGCATCGCGCCATTCCGCCCCGCCGATTTTTACGCCGTTTTTACACCACCTTCTCTAAGCTCCCCACCACCGCCACACCCCATGCCTCGGCCACCACAAGCCCATGGCACAATCCGCAACACCCGCCACAACGGGCCACCCCGCCCACCATGCCTGACGCCACCCCCCGCGATTTCGCGCCGCGCCCCGACCCCGATGCCCTGTTGCAACGCGTGCAAGAAGCGGGCGCACGTGCTGCCATGGGCAAGCTGCGCGTCTACTTTGGCGCGTCGGCGGGCGTGGGCAAGACGTTTGCCATGCTGACCGCCGCGCGGGCGGTGCGCGCGCAGGGGGTGGACGTGGTGCTGGGCGTGGTCGAAACCCACGGCCGGGCTGAGACCGAAGCCCTTATCGACGGCATCGAACGGCTGCCGATGAAGGACGTGCCCTACCGCGAGCGCGTGCTCAGGGAATTCGACCTCGATGGCGCCCTGGCGCGCCGGCCCGCGCTGATCCTGGTGGACGAACTCGCGCATTCCAACGCGCCCGGCAGCCGCCATCCCAAGCGCTGGCAAGACATCCAGGAGCTGCAGGCGGCCGGCATCGACGTGTGGACGACGGTCAACGTGCAGCACCTCGACAGCCTGAACGAGGCGGTGGGCGGCATCACCGGCATCCGCGTGTGGGAGACCGTGCCGGACACGGTGTTCGATGGGGCGGACGAGGTCATCCTCGTCGATCTGCCCGCCGATGAACTGCTGCGCCGGCTGCACGAAGGCAAGGTCTATCTGCCGGAACAGGCCCGGCACGCCGCCCGCAACTTCTTCCGCAAGGGCAACCTGATCGCGCTGCGTGAACTGGCGCTGCGCCGCACGGCGGACCGCGTGGACAACGATGTGCGGGCGTGGCGCACGCAGGAATCCGTGCAGCCGGTGTGGCGCACGCGCGAGGCGGTGCTGGCCTGCATTGGCAGCGGCGACGACGCCGAGCAGGTCGTGCGCAGTGCGCGCCGTCTGGCGGGGCAGCTCGATTGCGACTGGCATGTCGTAACCATCGCCACGCCGCGTCTGGCGCCGCCGTCCGACGCCGCACAGGCGCGCCTGCAGGCGGCGATGCGGCTGGCCGAACAGCTCGGCGCGCGCACCGAGGCATTGGCCGGCAGCGACATGGTGCAGGCCGTGGTGGCCTACGTGCGCCGGCACAATCTCACCAAGGTGGTGCTGGGCCGCGCGCCGGCGGATTGGCGCCGTGGCGGTGCTTCGTGGCCGGCGCGCGGCCGGGCGCTGCTGGCGCTTGCGTTGTCGCCGTTCCTGGGCGCGCAGGGGTGTTTGTTCGGGCGACGCAGCTTTGCCGATGCGCTGGCCGCCGGCTGCCCGGAGATCGACGTGATCCGCGTGGCGGCAGACACCACGCGCGTCGACGTCAAACCGCGCCACGACAGCGGCCGCGCCGATGCCGATGCCGCTGGCACCGACGGTGCACGTCGAAAAGACTACGCTTGGGCCGCCATCTGGTGCGCCGGCGCGACGGCGCTGTCGGCGCTCACGCGGCCGTGGTTCGATCTCGTCAACATCGCCATGCTGTTCCTGGCGGCCGTGGTGGGTGTGGCGTTGCGACACGGGCGCGGGCCCGCGGCGTTTGCCTCGGTGCTGGCGGTGGCGGCCTTCGACTTTTTCTTCGTGCCGCCGCGCTTCTCGTTTGCCGTGAGCGACGTGCAGTACCTCGTGACGTTCGTGGTGCTGCTGGCGGTGGGGTTGGTGATCGGCCAGTTGACCGCCGGCCTGCGCGAGCAGGCGCACCTGGCGGTCGCGCGCGAGACGGAGGCGCGCACGCTCTACGAGCTGGCACGCGAGCTGTCCGCCGCGCTCATGAACGAGCAGATCGTGGCGATCGGCAGCCGCTTCCTGCGTGCCGCGTTCGATGCCAATGCGGCGTTCTTCTTTGTCTGCGCAGAGGGGCGCCTGTTGCCGCCGGTATCCGAGACCGGCGAGCGCAGCGTGACCGAGCACGGCGATGCGGTGGACCGCGTACTGGCGCAATGGGTGTTCGACCACGGCCAGCCGGCCGGCACCGGCACCGATACCTTGCCTGGCAGCTCCGTCCTGTATCTGCCGCTCAAGGCGCCGATGCAGGTGCGCGGCGTGCTGGCGGTGGAGCCCCGCACATGGCGCGCGTTTGCCCAGCCGGCCGTGCGCCGGCAGGTGGACGCGTTCTGCACGCTCATCGCGATTGCGGTCGAGCGGCTGCACTATGTGGACGTGGCGCAGCAGGCGTTGCTGCAGATGGAATCCGAGCGGTTGCGCAGTTCGTTGCTGGCGGCGGTGTCGCATGATTTGCGCACGCCGCTCACCAGCCTCATCGGCATGGCGGAAACGCTGCAGCGCAGCCATCCACCGCTGGCGCCGCCGGTGGCCGACACCGTGCAGGCAATGCGCGAGCAGGCACAGCGCATGCATACCATGGTGATCAACCTGCTCGACATGGCGCGCCTGCAAAGCCGCGATGTCGCCATGCGCAAGGAATGGCAGTCGGTCGAGGAAATCGTGGGCGGGGCGCTGGCCGCCATGCGCGGCGCGCTGGCGCAGCATCGCGTGGTGGTGGCGAACCTGTCTGCGCTGCCGCTGCTGGAATGCGACGCCGTGCTGATGGAGCGTGTCGTCTGCAACCTGCTGGAGAACGCCGCGAAGTACACGCCCGCCGGCACGGAAATCCGCATTGGCGCGCAGGTGCACGGCGATGAACTGCGCCTGACGGTGGAAGACGATGGCCCCGGCGTGCCGCCCGGCAAGGAACGGCGGATCTTCGAGAAGTTCACGCGCGGCGAGCGCGAGTCGGCGTTGGCTGGTGTGGGGCTGGGGCTGGCGGTATGCGAGGCCATCGTGCAAGCGCATGGCGGGCGGATCTGGGTGGAAACCGCGCAGCGCGCCGATGGGGCCAGCGCCCGGGCGGGCGCACGCTTCGTGGTGGCGCTGCCGCGCGGCAATCCGCCCCGGATCGAGCCTGAGACGGCCGAGCTGGCCTAGGCATCAAGCAAGTACGTAAGAGAGGCGGCACACATGCCATTCGAGTTTTCGCCCACGGTGCTGATCGTTGAAGACGAGCCCCATATCCGCCGGTTCGTGCGCACCACGCTGGAAGCCGAGGGCTGCACCGTGCACGAGGCGGAAACGCTCAAGCGCGGGCTGATCGAGGCCGGCACGCGCAAGCCCGATCTCGTCATCCTCGATCTCGGCTTGCCCGATGGCGACGGCGTGACGCTGATCCGCGAAGTGCGCACGTGGACGGAGGTGCCGGTGCTGGTGCTCTCGGCCCGCGCCGATGAAGGCGACAAGATCGTCGCGCTCGATGCCGGTGCCGACGACTACCTCACCAAGCCGTTTGGCGTGGGCGAACTGGTTGCGCGCCTGCGCGTGCTGCTGCGCCGGCACGCCAAGGCCAATGCGCAGGGCACGTCGCAACTGGCGTTCGGCGATGTGGTGGTCGACCTCGCCAACCGGCTCGTCACGCGCGCCGGCCAGACCGTGCACCTGACGCCCATCGAATACCGCCTGCTGGCCGTGCTGCTCGCCAACCGGGGCAAGGTGATGACGCACCGCGAACTGCTGCGCCAGGTGTGGGGCCCTTCGCAGGCGCAGAGCAGCCAGTACCTGCGCGTCTACATGGGGCACTTGCGGCAGAAGCTCGAAGCCGACCCGGCGCAGCCCGTGCACCTGCTCACGGAGACGGGCGTGGGCTACCGCTTTGCCGGCTAGCCGCCCGCCCACGTCACACGCATTCAGCGATACACCACCACCGGCACGTGCGCATAGGTGAGCACCTTGCGCGTCTCGTTGCCGATCAGCAGGCGGCCCATCAGGCTGCGGTGCCCGTGCGAGGCCATGAAGATGACGTCGCACCCATGCCGCTTTGCCGCGTCGAGAATGCCGAGGTAGGGCTCGGGAAACTGCGACACGTCGGTGTCGAAGTCGATGCCTTCTTCACGGGCACGCTCGGCGATGCGCTCGATGCAATCCTTGGCGTAGCCCTGCACCTGTTCCATGTAGTGCGCGTGCGGGCATTCCCCCACGCCGGCCGAGTAGGCCATGTTGGGAAATTCTTCGATGCACGTGTAGGCGGTGAGCCGGCAGCCCGTGGCGCGCGCGAGCTTGAGGGCACCGTCGATGGCCTTGCGGCATTGCTCGGAGCCGTCGGTCGGCAGGAGGATATGGGCAAACATGGCGGTCTCCATGGGGAACCCATGTTCACGTTACTGCGCCCGTGCGGGCGCCTCTATCGTGGAAAACGCTAGGGGCTGCGACGTCCCGCCAATCCTGCGTGTGCGGGCCCCACGGCGGGCTGCCTATCGGCCCTGCCAGGCCTGCCGATAGCGTGACGGCGATGCACCCAGTTGCATGGAGAAGCGCCGGCTGAAATGGCTCGCGCTGGCAAAGCCGCAGCGCTCGGCAATGGTTGCCAGCGGCAGGGCGGTCGTGCGCAGCAGTGTCTGCGCGCGGGTCATGCGCTGCTGCATCACCCAGTCATGCGGCGCCGCCCCGAACGACGCGCGGAACATCCGCGCGAAATGAAAGGCCGACAGGTTGGCCTCCGCCGCAAGCTCACCGAGCGAGGGCGCCAGATGCAGTTCGGCCTCGATGCGGGCGGCAAGGCGGCGACACACGTGCGGCGCAAGCCCGCCGCGCACGGCAAGCGCGCGTGTGCGGCCCTGCGTCTGCACCAGGTACGACAGCGTGTCGTTGGCCAGCGCGTTGGCGCGCATGCGGTCGTCGAGGTCGGTCCAGTCGAGTTGGGCGATGCGGGCGCAGGCCTGTGCGAGGTGCACGTCTTCGATGAAGGTGCGGTCGTGCAGGGTGAACAGGCGCGGCTCGGCGTCGAGCAGGCGGACGGCGTGCCCGGCCAGCGCCTCGGGCGCGAAATACAGATGGACGAAGCGCATGGGCTGTTCGATCACCCATGCCGACTCATGCTCGGCCGGCAGCATGCACACGCGCCCCGGCGCACCAAAGAGGTTGGGCAGGTCCTGCCGGTGCGTGGTGTAGCCGCCTTGCAGATAGACCGACAGCGTGTGGTGCCCCGGCTGCGTGTAGCGCGCCTCGTCGTGTTCGTTGCGCCAGATGGCGGCGGTCACGCCATCGCCCAGGTTGGCGACACGTTCCAGCGAGGCGCGCGAGCCGCGTGCGAGCGTGCCGAAGACGCTGGCGTCTGCGGTCATGCGTGGGTCTGGCGAGGCGGGGGTGGGAGCAAGGTGCACGCGGCGATGTTACCAACGATCACGCCGCCGCGCGGAAGCCAGAGCGGCGCTACCTCGGCTTGCCCGCGCCCGGCACGGGGATGGCCACGGCGTCGGAATGGCTGCACGCCATGGTGACGCCGGCCTTGTCCACGTCGACCAGCACGGCGCCGGGCTTGTCGGCGGTGCTCGGTGTGCCGGCAAGGCTGCCCGACAGGCGCTGCATGATGGCCTGGCAGGTCGGCGGCTTGCCCTTGGCGGACGTTGCGGACGGCGCAGCCGGCACACTGGCGGACGATGCCGCCGGCGGGGTTGGGGCAGCGTGCGCGCGCGGCAGGGCCACGAGCGCGGCCAGCACCGCCACGGCAATCAGCAGCCGCACGGGCGGGCGCAACGCCACGGGCGAGGAACGGGATGGGCGGGACAGAGATGGCATGACGGTCAAGACACGGGCATCCAATGCGCCTGCGGGATCACGGGCAGGCGGGCTCTCATGCAGTAACGGCACATGGGCGCGGAACTTGACGCGGCAATCTGCCTCATCGGTCACGTGGGCGCGCGTTTGCCGCGGCAAGATGCGAGGTCCACGCAACATAATCGGCCGGTGCGGAACATTCTCGGCGCCGCGTTGATCCACCCAATATGCCGGGGAGATTTTCTCGACGTTGTCGGCATCGCCAGACGGGCCAGCAACAAGGCCCGCACGTGCGGACGGGACCAGCAGCACAGGGGTTCGAGCAGTGACAGGAAAATGGGTCAACCGAAAATAAAAATGGGACGGGATACCCCGTCTTTTCCTCCCTTTGTTTTTTGGAGCGGCACACTATGATTCAAAACATGGAGGCGATGCGGTGCCACGACGCGCCGCTCGCTTCATGGGTCGGTTCTCCTCTCTGGAACAGATCGACACGGTCCAGAGATTTCAACCCGCGCCTCGTCAACTGAGCGCGGGTTTTTCTTTGGTTGCGCCAATGTGGGCGGTGCAGCCACACGCGTGTCATGGGTATCACGCGACACTCTTCAGTTTTTGGCCAGCGCGCCGTTGTGGATAGGGTCGAGGCGCCGGCCTTGTGCTTGCCGTGTCTTTCGTGATTCCGTTGCTGTCGTTGCCAGAACCATCGCAATTTCCATGACCCGTTTCCTGCCGGCCGATGCCGGGGCCCCTGCTGATGATGCCGCACCCGGCCCCGGGGCCGCGCCGCATCGGGAAGCGGCCGCCGTTGCGGCAGGCGCGCGAAGCCGGGCCGATACCGATTTCGATGCGCTGGCGCGGCTGTCGTCCGATGCCGTGCTGCTGACGGTGGACGGGCGTGTCGTGCGCGCGAACCCGGCTGCCGCCCGCCTGATGGGGGCGCAGGATCCCGTGCAGCTCGTGGGCGCCCAGGTGGCGGCGTTGATCCACCCCGACGACGTTGCCCAGACGATCCCACGCCTGGCCGGCATGGTGAGCCGCAGTGCGCCCGCCCAGCCGGTGGAGCATCGCCTGGTGCGCGCCGATTACACCCACGTGCTGGTCGCCAGCGAGGCGGCCGCCTGCGAGCACGAAGGCCAGCCCGCCGTCATGCTCGTGCTCCGGGAAGCCGTGTCCCGGCATGCGCTGGAGCGGCACGCCGTGCAGGCCCGTGCCGAGGCGCTGCAGGCGCGCCGCCTGCTTGCCTCCGAGAACGCCGTGCTCGCCCAACTCGCCTCCAACGCAACGCTGTCGAGCGTGCTGCGCCATCTGTGCCTGTACGTCGAACAGGTTTATCCGAATGCCATGGCGGCCGTGCTCCTGCTCGATGCCGAGACGACGACGCTGCGCGTGGCTGCGGCCCCCACGCTGCCCGCGGCCTATGCGGCCACGCTCGAGAATACCCCCGTCGGCCCCGAGGCCGGCGCGTGCGGCTGCGCCGCCTACCTCGGCGACACGGTCCTCATCGACAACATCGCCGCCGACCCGCGCTGGCAACACGAGCGCACGGCGGCGCTGGCGGCCGGCTTTGCCGCGGCGTGGGCCTTGCCCATTCGATCGTCGCGCGGCGACAAGCTGGGCGTGCTGGCGTTGTTCTATCGACAGCCGTGCCTGCCGGTGGAAGAAGAGCAGCATTTCCTGGACGACGTCACCCACCTGGCCGGCGTCGCCATTCAGAAAGACAGCATCGAGCGGGGCCTTGCCGAAAGCGAGGAGCGCTACCGGCTGGCCATCTCGAACCTGCATGAAGGCGTGGTGATCCAGTCGCTGGACGGGGTGGTGCTGGCCGCCAACGCCAGTGCGGAGCGCATCCTGCGCGTGCGTCCGGGGCAACTCGTCGGCCGCAACCGGCTCGATGCGATCCAGCGCGTCATGGACGAAGACGGCAACGACGTCGAGCCGACCATGATGCCGTCGGCGCAGGTTCTGCGCAGCGGCGAGCCGATGCTGGGCCACGTCTACGGCGTGCTGCTCAAAACGGGTGAGCTGGTGTGGCTGCGCCAGAATGTCATCCCGATCCGCCGGCATGGCGATCCGCTGCCCAGCAGCGTGATGCTGTCGTTTGCCGACATTACCGACATCAAGCGCGCGGAACAGCGCCTGCGCCACCTGGCCGCGCACGATGCGCTCACGGGCCTGACCAACCGCAGCTTCTTCATCAGCCACCTCGAAGGCGCCATCGAACGCGCGCGCGACGAGAGCCGCGAACTGGCGCTGTTCTTTCTCGACCTGGACCGCTTCAAGAGCGTGAACGACACCGCCGGCCATGCCTGCGGCGACACGCTGCTGCAGAGCGCCGCTGCCCGGCTGACCGACTGCATCGGCCCCGGCGACGTGATCGCCCGCCTGGGGGGGGACGAGTTCGTCATCCTCATCGACCAGCGTGTCGAAGGCAAACGCATCGCATTGCTGGCCGAACGGCTCCTGCAGGCCATGCGCGAGCCGTTCGACACCGTCAACGGGCGCTATTACCTGGGTGTGTCGATCGGCGTGGCGCTGTATCCGCATGACGGCATCTCGGGCTCCGACCTGCTGCGCTCGGCCGACGCCGCCATGTACCGCGCCAAGCAGAACGGCCGCAACCGCGCGCAGTTCTACACGGCGGAGCTCAATGCGCGGCTGCAGCGCCGCTACCTGCTCGAAAACGCGCTGCGCGACGCGCGCGACAATAACGAGCTGCAGCTTGTCTATCAACCGAAGTACGACCTCGCCAGCCACCGCATCGTGGGGGCGGAGGCGCTGCTGCGCTGGAACAGCGCCAAGCTTGGGGCGATCTCGCCGGTGGAGTTCATTCCGGTGGCGGAGGAGACCGGCCTTATCGTGCCGATCGGCGAATGGGTGCTGCGCCGCGCGTGCGAGCAGGCCGTGATCTGGTACGAGGCGCTCGGCTACGACTTCCGCATGGCGGTCAACCTGTCGGCGCGCCAGTTCCAGGCGGGCGAGGTCGTGCCGATGATCGAGCAGACGCTGGCCGACACCGGCCTGCCGCCCACCGCGCTCGAAGTCGAGATTACGGAAAGCCTGCTGATGGGCGGCGCCGACGAGATCCGACCGATGTTCGACGCCCTCACGGCGCAGGGCATCCGCATCTCCATCGACGATTTCGGCACGGGGTACTCGTCGCTGTCGTACCTGCAGCGCTTCCCGATCAGCAACGTGAAGATCGACCGGTCGTTCATCACCGGCATTCCGGGCGACCCCGATTCGGTGGCACTGACGGAGGCCATCGTCGCCATGGCGCGGGCGCTGGGCATGACCGTCACGGCCGAAGGCGTGGAAGATGCCGACCAGGTGGAGTTTCTCGCCAAGGCGGGGTGCCAGGAGATCCAGGGCTACTACATCGGCAAGCCCGTCACGGCCGAGGGCTTTGACCGGCTGCTGCGGGCGCACCTGTCGGTGGTGGATGCCGGCGTGCGGGCTGCGCTGGGCTGATCCGGGGCTTCGACCATTCGCGGCCGGCTTTCTGCCGTTTGTCGCAAACCGCTCCCGCGTGCGCGGGCCGGCACCTAAGCTGGCGTCATTCCAACACGGAGACTGCCATGCCCGGATCCATCGCTTCGATCGTGTCGCATACGCCCGCCTGGGTGTTCGTGCTGTTTGCCGGCCTCATCGCCATCGGCCTGCGCCAGACGCAGCCGCGCGTTGTGTCGCGCCGCCGCCTGATCGTCCTGCCGCTGCTGATTGCCGCGTATTCGTTCTACGGCGTGGCGACGGCAAGCCACGGCAGCCCGCTTGCGCTCACGATGTGGGTGGTGGCGGTCTTGATGGCATGTCTGCTCACGTATCTGTCGCCGCCCGACGGCGCGGTGTCTGAGATGCCCGGCACCGTGCGCGTGCCCGGCAGCTGGGTGCCGATGGTGGTGATTGTCGGGCTCTTCGCCACCCGCTATGCCTACAACGTGATGCTCGCGATGCACCCGGAGGTTTCCCACTCAGGCAATTTCATGGCGGCGTTCAGTGCGCTGTTCGGCTTCCTGGGCGGGCTGCTGCTCTCGCGCTCGGTGCTGCTGCACGTGCGTACGCCGCGTCTGGTGGCTGCCTGAGACCTGCGCCGCCGCCGATCGGCCCGCAATCGGCGCTAACATCCGCATGTTGCAAATCGCGATTCCCTACGAGACGACATGCTGGAACTCGACGGCACCATCTGGCTGCGCGCCGGTGACAACAACTGGGGCGGCCACGGCCGCATCGCCTTGCTCGATGCCATCGGGCAGACGGGCTCGATTACCGCGGCGGCCAAGGCGGTGGGCCTGTCGTACAAGGCTGCGTGGGATGCCATCGACACGATGAACAACCTCGCCGGCGAGCCGCTCGTCGTGCGCACCACCGGCGGCAAGGGCGGCGGCGGCAGTGTGCTGACACCGCGCGCGCTGCGGTTGATCGAGAGCTTCCGTGTGCTCGAGACCGAGCACCGCCGCTTTGTCGAACGCCTGGATGCCGCTGCACACGCCGCCAGCGAAGATGCGACGCTGCTGCGCCGCCTCATGTTGCGCACGAGTGCACGCAATGCGCTGTTCGGCACGGTGGCGTCCGTCGTGTCGGGCGCGGTCAACGATGTGGTCACGCTGCGCCTGCCGGGCGGCCAGGCGGTCGTGGCGACCATCACGCAGGAAAGCACGCAGACACTGGGGCTCGCGCCCGGCGTGCAGGCTGTCGCGCTCATCAAGGCGCCGGCCGTGATGCTGCTGCGCGCGTCCGGCGAGTGGCGCGTCTCCGCCGAGAACCAGCTGCCGTGTGTCGTCACGGAGATCCGCGAGGGCGCGGTGCAGTCGGAAGTGCGGCTGCGCTTGCAGGATGCAGGCGCTGCGTCGGCGCAGACCGTGCTGGTGGCGATGCTCTCGCGCACGGCCGTCGAAACGCTGGCGCTGGCCGAGGGCGTGGAAACCGTGGCGGTGTTCGAGGCGTCGAGCGTGATGCTGGGGCTGGGGTAGGCCGCCATGGCTGCGCCCAGGACCCTGTTGATCGTCTACCACTCGATGACGGGCGGCACGCGCCAGATGGCCGAAGCCGCCCAGGCCGGCGCCGAGGCGGACGGCAGCGTGGCGGTGCGGCTGCTGCACGCGGCGCAGGCCGGCCCCGACGACGTGCTCGGCGCAGACGGCTATCTCTTTGGGACGCCGGAGAATCTCGCCTCCATCAGCGGACAGCTCAAGGATTTCTTCGACCGCTGCTATTACCCCGCGCTGGACCGCATCAATGGCCGCCCGTATGCGTGCCTGGTCTGTGCCGGCAGCGACGGGCAGAACGCGGTGCGGCAGATCGAACGCATTGCCACCGGCTGGCGGCTCAAGCGCGTGGCTGAACCGATCGTGGTCTGCACACGCGCGCAGACGCCCGAGGCGATCCTGGCGCCCAAACACCTCGCGGCGGACGAGCTTGAGCGCTGCCGTGCGCTCGGCGAGGCGATGTCGGCGGGGCTGGCGCTGGGCGTGTTCTAGACCGGGCCGCCGGCCACCACCGTCAGATGCGGATACGGTGAGACAGGCGGCGCACCCGGCGCGCGCACCGCATCGGCCACGACACGGCCGTCGCGCAGCTCGAACACATGGTCGCCAAAGATCTCCACATCGGCGGGGTCGTGCGTGATCATCAGCATGGGCACGTCCAGCCGGGCCTGCAGCGCGGACAGCTCCGAGCGCATGCGGGTGCGCAGGGCCGGATCCAGCGCCGCGAACGGCTCGTCGAGCAGCAGCATCGAAGGCTCGGCGATGAGCGCACGGGCCAATGCCACGCGCTGACGCTGGCCGCCGGAGATCTGCGACGGGTAATTGGCGGCCACGGCGCTCAGCTCGAAGGCGTCGATCCACTGCAGCACGCGCGGGTCCCGTGTGCGGCGGGGCGGATTGAACCATCCGCGCTGCAGCCCGAACGCGATGTTCTGCGCCACCGTCAGATGATTGAAGAGCGCGTAATCCTGGAACAGATAGCCGACGCCGCGGTCCCGCGCGCTGACATGCACCCCGTCTGCATGGTCGAACAGCGTGCGGCCGTTGAGCACGATGCGGCCGCGATCGGGCGTCATCAGGCCCGCGATGGCGCGCAACGTCAGGCTCTTCCCGGCGCCGGACGGGCCGTACAGCACCACGCGGCGGCTCACCGAGCGCACGGCCACGTCGAGCGAGAACACGCGCGCCGCGCTGGCCAGTGTCTTCTGTATCGCGAGGTCGAGCATGACGGCGCTCATGCCGGCTGCTCCTGCAGGCCCGGCGCGCGACCCTGCAGCAGGCGGCTCGCCACGACCAGCACCACGATACACGTCAGCGAGACGATCAGCACCAGCGTGTTGGCGGTGGCGTCGTCACCGGCCTGCACGGCTTCGTAGATGGCGACGGACAGCGTCTGCGTGCGGCCCGGCAGGTTGCCGGCAATCATGAGCGTGGCGCCAAACTCGCCCAATGCGCGGGCAAAGGCCAGCAGCACGCCGGCGGCGATCCCGCGCGCAGCCATCGGCAGCGTGACGCGAAAGAACACGGCCGCGTCGGGCAGGCCCAGCACGCGGGCTGCGTTTTCCAGCTGGTGATCCACGCCTTCGAATGCGGCGCGCGCCGATTTCATGACCAGCGGAAACGCCACCACCGTCGCCGCGATCACCGCCCCCTGCCACGTAAAGACGAGCTGGACGCCAAGGCTGTCGAGCCATCCGCCGATCGTGCCGCGCCGGCCCAGCAGCACCAGCAGGTAATAGCCGAGCACCGTGGGCGGCAGCACCAGCGGCAGCGTCAGGATGGAATCGACGACATCGCGCAGCCGGCTGCGCGTGCGCGCCAGTGCGTAGGCCGCGGCCACGCCGAGGATGAGGTTCAGGGCAGTAGCCCAGCCGGCCACCTTGAGGGAGAGCAGCAGAGGCGTCCAGATGGAGTCAGACATGGGCGCAGCGCGACGAAGGCGGCATCGGCCGGCAGGGGGACCCTGTTGCCTCGTTGGCGCCTCGCGACAGATTGGGTGAATGACACGCAATATAGAGTTGGATATAACGCCAGGTCAATCCTGACACCGTGATGCCCGGCATGCCGCCCAGCGCATGGCGCCACCTCGCACCGCGCGGTGGCAGGGGTGTCGTTCGCTGCATCGCGACATAAGCCCCTTCGATGGTAGGGCACTAAAAAGTTTTGTTGGACAATGTTGCCGCCGCTTTGCAACAATGCGCCAAAACGTAGGCCGGACGTCGCTTTTCACGATCCGCGCCCGGCGGTGCAGACGGGTCACCGCACAGCATGAGTCATCCCCCGGGGGGGAAACAGCCTTGGCCACGACCGGCGAAGATCGGGCGGCCGAGCAGGTGTTTCCAACATGACCGGAGGACGGCAATGGCCGCCGCACATCGCTCAGATGGTTTGCAGGCAGTACGTTTTCCCCGCGCCGAAGAGCTGGCGCCCCTGCTGGACATGCGCACCACGCTCCAGGACGCGGATGGCGCGCAGGCCCGCGTCTGCGCCCACCCGGGCGCTTCCGTCCGGATCGACCTCGACGCATTCCCCGCCCACGAGCGCACCGCGCCCCGACCTGGGCACGCCGATCCGCTCACTTCCCGTGTTGCTGCCGACGACGCCGCCAACGGCGACCGCTTCTTCGTGCCGTTGCCGCCTGGCACCGAGGTTGTGCCGGTGGACGAACACGCGCTGACGTTCGACCCGGCACCGGCGCAGCCCGGCCGCCTGCGCCTGGCTGCAGAACTGCAGGCGGCGCGCGGCGTGGCCGAACGCGCGCGCATCGTGTCGGGGCTGATGGGGCTGATGGGCTTTGCCTCGCTCACCTACGCCCTGACCGAGCGGCATGAGAACGCGCCGCCCACGGTGGCCATGCTCAAGAACTACGTGGCGCCGCGCTTCATGCAGCGCTATTGCGAGGAGCGCCTGTTTGCCGTCGATCCGCGCCTCTCGGCGGTGTTCGCGACCGGCATGCCGCTCGTGTGGGACCTGGCCTCGCTGGCGCGCAGCCAGCCGCGCATGGAGCCCGCGCTGCGCACGCTTCTGCAGGCAATGGACGAGCATGGCTTGCGCAGCGGCGTGATGTTCAGCCTCGGCGCGGGCGACGGCACGGGCCACGCGGTGGTCAGTCTCACCTCGTCGCATGCGGGGCGTGACTGGATCAGCGACAGCGTGATCGGGCAATCCATCCTGTTTGGCATGGCGCTGCACCAAGTCTGGCGCGGGCCGATGCAAACGTTCGCGCGCCACACGCGGCAGTGCAGCGAAGAGGCACCGCTGTCGGCCATGCAGCGGCGCATCCTCACGTGCCTGGCCGCGGGCATGAGCGACAAGGAAATCGCCATCAAGCTGCACACCACCGCGCACAACGTGGATTACCACCTGCGCCTGGTCCGCCGCCGCTATGGCGCCACGAATCGCGCGCAGCTGGCCTATATCGCGGGCCGCCTCAACCTGATTTGAACGGCGCCGCTGCCGCGCGAGGTGTTCAACGCGGCAGGGCCACGCAGCGCAGGCACGCGCTGCCATCGGCCCGGTTGCACGCAACGATCATGACCTGCCGCGCATTTTGCCCGGTGCAGGCGCTGCCCGACAGCACGTTCGGCTGCGTAGCGGCCCGTGCGGCGCGAGCGGGCCGGGGTGCCGGGCCATTGCCACCGGCCGGCACCACCGGAATCGGCTCCACGCGGCCTGCGCCGGCCTCCGGCGCGAGGGCTGGTACCTGCCCCGCGTTGGCAACCACTTTCTGCACATAGCCGTGGCGGAAGCCGGTTTCGAAATTGCCGCTGTAGTAGCACGACAGTGCGGCGCGCAGGGCCTGCTGCGGATCGCCGTAGCGCGGCAGCGAGCGCGCAAAGCACTCGGCGAGGATGGTGCCGCCGGCGCGCAGGTTGCGGCACGCGTCGAACGCGGTGTCGAGCGTCTCGCCAAAGCGCGCGAGGTTGTAGCGGTTGACCTGCCCGAGCCCGACGCTGAAGTTGTAGCCCTGCCGCTCGAGCGCACGCGCCGTGGCCAACGCTTCTTCCAGTGTGGCCGGTTGGCGCACCAGCCGGCCCCCCACCACGCCAATCGCATACGGGTTGTAGGCCGATTCCGTGCGCACGAGGGCTTCCAGCGTGAGGCGGTCGACGTGGGGCGCGCACGTCGCGGCCAGCTTGGCGAACGACTGCGCATCGATCCGCGGGCCGGCCATCGCGGGTGGGGCTGCTGCGCCGGCAAATACGATGGCACACACGAGCAACGCGGTTACGCGCATGGTCGCCCCCTCATCGATAAGACAGCACGAGCCCGTGCACCAGCACCGACCACCCGTCGAGCATCACGAACAGCAGCAGCTTGAAAGGCACCGAGATGGTGGTCGGCGCGATCATCTGCATGCCCAGCGCCAGCAGCAGGTTGGCGACGATCAGGTCCACCACCACGAAGACGATGTACAGGACGAAGCCGACCTGGAACGCCTTGATCAGCTCGGTGAGCGTGAAGCTCGGCACCAGCACGGTCAGGTCATCGTTCTTGAGTTCGGCCGCACGCTCCTTGGGCCAGATGCTGGTGGCCGACTTGACGAAGAAGTTGCGCTCCGACTCCAGCGTGTGGGCCTGCAGGAACTTCTTCACCGGCGGCTGTGCGGCATCGAGGATGGCGATCACGTCGTCCACGCTCATCTGGCTGCTGAGGTTGAAGTTGCGACCGCGCAGGTTGTCGACCATCTCCATGCCGACGGGCGCCATGATGAACACCGTCAGGATCAGCGCGATGCCGTTGAGCACGATGTTGGGCGGCACCTGCTGGATGCCCAGCGCCGAGCGCAGCAGGCCGAACACGACGACGAGCTTGGTATAGCTCGTGACCATGAGCGCGGCAAAGGGCGCGATCCCCAGTGCCGCCACCACGGCAATCATCGCGACGGGATTGGGCAGGTTTCCCATGGGCGTGTCGAGTGTTGTGGATGCGTTGTTCTGGTCGGCGGGGCGCTGGCTCAACCCTGCGCCGTTGAAGGTTGCCCGATGAAGCGCGAGACCCGCACGCCCAGGCGGTTGCCGACCGCAATCAGATGGCCTTCGCCCACCGGCGTGCCGTTGGCGAGGATGCGGATGACGGCCTGGTTCAGCGGCTGCGACAGCTCCATCACCGTGCCGGGCCGCAGTGCACGCAGCTCGGCCAGCGACACACGCCGCTCTTCCAGCTCGAACGTGGTGACCAGTTCGATGTCGTCGAGGCTGTCGGTCGGGAGCGGTCGGGCCGCGGGCTCCCCGGCAGAGGCGGCGGCTGGGGTTTCGGTGGTCATCGGTTTCTCCTCCACGTTATCCACGACGATGCGGTTGCCATGCACGTGGCCGAACACGAGCAGGTGCAATCGGCCCCGCACGCGCGCCACGCAGCGCAGCGCGTCGCCGGCGGGCAGCCATTTCTCGATGCGCACGATGTCGCCCAGCGCAATGCCGGCCAGATCGCGGCGCGACAGGAAGGTGGCGCCCAGTTCGAAGCGCAAGCCGACCTGCGTGCCCATGAAGACCGCCACCGGGATGGGCTCCGGCGCCAGGTCGGGCGGGCACAGCGCGGGCAGGATCTGCGGCGAATCGAACACCAGCCCGACGCGCGCCTGCCATGGCGTGGTGCCGTCCTCGGCCGGGGCGGCATCACGGCGGGTGATGACGAGCTGCAGCACGTCCGGCCGTTCAAGCCGCACGTCGGGCGGTGCGCGATCGGGCAGCCATGCGAGGGCGCGCCCGCTGCGCTGCTCGACCAAGTGGGCGAGCGCGGCCAGCGCATCGGCCAGTACGGCGCAGCGCAGCGCTTGCGGCACGTGCGCGTCCGCCGCGTCTGCCAGCCACGCGCGCTCAGCGGCGGCGTCCACCAGCAGCCAGCCCGGCGCGTCGCCCAGCGTGAAGCGGTACGCCTGTGCCATGGTTTGCACCGCGTGGGCTTCGCAGCGCGCTTCGTAGGCGAGTCCACCCACGGCAAACGGCAACGCCGCACGCGCCAGGTAGAGGCGCGAAAGCGCGCGCGCCAGCGCGGCATCGACGGCCGAGAGCATGCGCGCGTCCAGTGTGTTCATGTCATGAGCACGCGGCCGGCCATGTAGGCAAGCTGCACGCGGTTCTGCGCGCCATACTTCTTCTTGAGCTGGCGCAGGTGATAGTCGACGTTGTGCGGCGACATGTTCAGCTGCTCGGCAATCGCCTTGTCCGACAGGCCGCTGGTGATGAACTCCAGAATCTGCCGCTGCACCTGCGTGAGGGCGCGGGCGTGCGTGTCGTCGTGCAGCGGCTTGGCGTGCTGCATGAGGAATTCGTGCAACCCAAGCCCCACGGCATACGCCTGGCCGACCACGTTGTCGGCAATCCAGCCCTTGGCGTTGTTACCGGAGCCGAAGCAGATGACGCTGTGCTCGAGGCTGCGCGGGCTCAGCACACCAAAGCTGATGCCGCTGCGCAGGCCGGCGCGCTCGGCATCCTGCAGCAGGCGGTGCAGACGCTCGGCATCGGCCGGTGCGGTGGGCGTGGCGCCCAGGTCGGTGAGGTCCCACACCAGCGGCCATTCGTAGCGCAGTGCGAAGGCCAGGCGCGGGTCGACTTCGTAATAGCGCTCGTCTACGTAGCGCTTGGGCCAGCTGGGCGGGGAATATGCGCGGAAGTACAGCACGCGCGTAATCGATTCACCGATGCGCGTCACGCGGTAGTAGCACAGCCAGTCGAAGCCGATGCTGCGCAGCGCGGCGCGCAGCAGCAACTGACGTTCCTGCGGGCCATGCGCGGTGCGCAGGTCATGCGCGGTTTCCGAGAAGGCCTCGGGATGCGATGGGCCGACGCGGATGGCATCCGGGTCCACCACGATGTGTTCTTCGCCAAACAGGATTGGCGCGCGGGCATCGCCGGCACCCACATTGGAAGCAGTCAACCGTCGCCCCTCGCGTGGCACATGGATGCAGTTAATGTAGTGGCACGCATGCGTTGCGATGAACTACAGAAAAACGTAGTCGCCCCCGGAACTTCGTGGGAGTTTGGCTGCACGACTACGAGTTTCAGCGTTGAGCCGGGTTGCCTCCCACTTCTACACTTTCCGCAAGGGAAAGCGGACGCAGCCGCGTCTGCCATCTACGAAGAATCGTGGGCCGACGGCCCGAAGGCGCCCCATGGCAAAGCCTCGGAATCTTGCTGCAGCGTTGGACATTCCGCTCACCGGCATGCGCTGGGCGCGGCTGGTGAACTACGACATCGCCATCGCCGTGTTCGTGGTGGCGGTGGTGGCGCTGTTCGTGCTGCCGCTGCCGACCGTTGTGCTCGACGGGCTGATCTCGCTCAACCTGGCGGCCAGCATCGTGCTGCTGTGCGTGTCGATCTATCTGCCGTCGGCGCTGGCGTTCTCGTCGTTTCCGGCGGTGCTGCTGTTCACGACGCTGTTCCGCCTGTCGCTGAACATCGCCTCGTGCAAGCTGATCCTGCTGCAGGCCAATGCAGGCCACGTGATCGACACCTTCGGCAAGCTGGTGGTGGGCAACAACTTCGTGGTGGGCGGCGTGGTGTTCCTCGTGATTGCGGTGGTGCAGTTCATCGTGATCGCGAAGGGCTCTGAGCGTGTGGCGGAAGTCGGTGCGCGGTTCTCGCTCGACGCGATGCCCGGCAAGCAGATGAGCATCGATGCGGACCTGCGCGCCGGCATCATCACGTCGGATGAGGCCAAGCGCCGCCGCGAGGCGCTGGAGCAGGAGTCGCAGCTGCACGGCGCGATGGATGGCGCGATGAAATTCGTCAAGGGCGACGCCATTGCCGGCATCATCATCGCCGTCATCAACATCCTGGCCGGCATTGCCGTGGGCGCGTTGATGCACGGCATGTCGATCGGCGACGCGCTGCACCGGTACGCGATCCTGACGGTGGGCGATGGCATGGCCTCGCAGATTCCGTCGCTGCTGGTGTCGATTGCCGCCGGCATCGTCACCACCCGGGTGGCCACGCGCGACCGCGATGCGCGGCACCTCGGCCAGCAGATCGGTGCGCAGATCACGGCCCACCCGCGCGGCATGCTGATGGCCAGCGGCGTGCTGCTCGCATTCCTGCTGGTGCCCGGCTTTCCCAAGTGGTCGTTCCTGCTGCTGGCCGTGGGCACGGCCGGGGCGGCGTTCCTGCGCATGCGGCAGCGCCGGCAAGCGCCGCCGCTGGATTTATTGGTGCTGGGCACCGATACGCGACAGCTGGACGAGCCCGGAACCGGCTCGCCCATGGAAGGCATTGCGGCGCCCATTGCCGTGCGTCTGGCCGAAGACCTGCGGGGCGAAATCGACCTCGTTGCATTGCAGACGCGCCTGGCGGAGGCCAAATCGCGCGTGCAGCGCAAGCTCGGCGCCGTGTTTCCGCGCGTGCAGCTGAACTGGGATGCCGCTCTGCCGGCCCGCGGCTACGCGCTGCTCGTGCAGGACGTGCCGGCCGCCGAGGGGACGCTGCCCGGGCGCGATGCCATCCCTGCCAGCGCGCTGCCCGGCGAAGCGCGCCTGGCCGCCGAGGTGGAGACGCTCATCGAGCGCAACGCCGCGTCGCTCATCGGCATCCAGGAGACGCAGAACCTCATCCAGATCATGCGTCGCGAGCACGGCGAGCTGGTGGCGGAACTCACGCGCCTGGTGCCGCCGCAGCGCATTACCGAAGTCCTGCGCCGGCTGGTGCAGGAGGGCGTGTCGATCCGCAACCTGCGCGCCATTTTCGAGAGCCTGATCACGTGGTCGCCCAAGGAGCCCGAAGACGTGATCGGCCTGGTGGAACTCGTGCGCGTGGATCTGCACCGCCAGATCACCGAGCAGTTCTGCGGCACCAGCCGCGTGCTGGACGTGGTGCTGTTCGAGCAGTCGCTGCAGGAGCGCATCGAGCAGGCCGTCGTGCACACCAAGCAGGGCAGCGTGCTGAGCCTCACGCGCGACGTCAAGCAGGCGATCACCGACCAGGTGGTGAAGATCCTCGGCGGCACGCGGCCGCTGGAGAAGGACCGCAACGGCCGCCCGCTCGCGGTGATGGTCTCGCTCAACTGCCGGCGCTATGTGAAGACGATGCTGCAGCCCGTGTTTGGCGATCTGCCGGTGCTGTCGTACCAGGAGATCGACGAGGCCATCGAGCTCAACACCGTCGGCTGGGTCACCAACCCGGCCTGACCACGCAGGGCGAAGGAGACAAGCGGATGAACATGAGCGCCACCCTTCTCGAAGCCACACGCCAGGGGCTGCTGCTGGTGCTGCTGGTGTCCTTGCCGGTGGTGGCGGTAGCGACGGTGTCGGCGTTGCTGATTGCCATCGCACAGGCCGTGACGCAGATCCAGGACCAGAGCATCGGGCTTTCGGTGCGGCTGATCGCGGTGATGGTCACCATCGTGGTGCTGGCGGGCTGGGGTGGGCGCGAGGTGCTGCGTTTTGCCCGCATGGCACTGGAGCAGGTGTTTTACGGCGGTGCGGCGCCGTTCTGAGCCCAGAGAGAGCGCGCCGATGAACAACAACATATCCGAGCGAGAACACGCGTGAACAAACGCTATCGATTCCTGAGGTGGAGTGCGTCGGCGGTGTGCCTGTGGCTGCTGACGACCGCCGCTGTGGTGCAGGCGGCCGAGCTGCGCTGGCGCAACCGGTCGTACACGCTGGTGGCCGAGGGCAAGAAGGTGAGCGACTTCATCCGCGAGCTGGCCGCCTCGCAAGGCGTGACGGCCGTGGTGGACCCCAAGGTGGAAGGCACCATCAGCGGCAAGTTCTCTGGCCCGCCGGCCAACACGCTCAATACCGTGTGCGCCACCTACGGGCTGACGTGGTACTACGACGGCTCGCTCATCTATGTGGACCGCGCCGATGATGCGCAAACGCAGGTCTTCCCGATCCCGAAGGGCAGCGGCCCCGAGCTCGCGCAGATCCTGCGCGCCATGCAGATCACGGACCAGCGCTTTCCGCTGGTGGTGAGCGACAGGGAGAACACCGTCTACGCCTCGGGCCCGAAGCGCTACGTGGAGCTCGTGCGCCAGGCCATTGCATCGATTGCAGACCCGTCGCGCGGCATGGACCGCGCGGAAATCCGCGCGTTTCCGCTCAAGTACGCCTGGGCGGGCGACGTGGAGATCAACCGTTCCGGCAAGCCGGTGACGATCCCCGGCATCGCGACCATGCTGCGCCGCCTGCTCGGCGCCCCCAACCCGGGTGCCAGCAGCCCGGGCACGTCGCCCACGCGCGCGATGCGACTGACGGGGCCGACGCGGCAGATGAAGCTCAGCTCCGGTGACAGCATCAATGTCCCGCGCATCGAGATTCCGCTGGCCGGCGCGCAAGGCGACTCCGGTTATGGAGCACAAGCCCCGGCACCGGCAAGCAGCGGCACACCGGCGGACCTCCCCCGCATCGAGGCGGATGCCGGCATCAACGCTGTGCTCATCCGCGACGTGCCCGAGCACATGGCGCAGTACGAGCGGCTGATCGCCTCGCTCGACACCAAGCCGCGGCTGGTGGAGATCAACCTCACGATCATCGACATCAGCACCGATTCGCTCGACAGCCTCGGCGTGGATTGGCGCCTGCACACCAAGCACGGCGATTTCCAGTACGGCAACGGCAACAACCCGCCGCTGACGTTCAACCTCGGCACCACGGAAGAGGGCCAGACCGGCGCCACCACGCCGGTGGGGCTGGCGCTTACGGCATCGATCGGGGGCAGCCTGCGCAACTACCTGCTGGCGCGCATCAACGCACTCACGCAGACCGGCAATGCGCAGCTGCAGGCCAAGCCGAAGGTGCTGGCGCTCGACAACACCGAGGCCATCCTCGAGAACCTCATCCACTTCTACGTGCCCGTGTCGGGCTTCCAGGATGCATCGCTGTACGGCATCACGACGGGCACGAGCGTGAAGGTCACGCCCCTCATCGTCAACGAGGGCGGGCAGATGAGCGTGATGATGTCGATCGACATCGACGACGGCAATCTCACCAACGACCGCGTCTCGCAGCTGCCGGTGGTGCAGGAGCGCTCCATCGTCACCAAGGCGATGATCGAGGAGGGCAAGAGCCTGCTGATTGCCGGCTTCAACTCCGACAGCGTGAACAACACCAAGTCGGGCATTCCGTTCCTGTCGGACGTGCCCTTCATCGGCAACCTGTTCAAGTACACCAACAAGACCGGCCAGCACATGGAGCGCTTCTACCTGCTGACTCCGCGCATCCTCACCGCCGCCAGCACCAGTCCGAACGACGTGCCGGCGGTGTCGATTCCCGGCGTCGGGGTGCCGGTGCAAGGTGCGACCGATTGGAAACCGGGCCCGTCGCCCATCGCTCCGGCGCCTGCCGTGCCGGGCACGCTGCCCACGCCGCCTGTGTCTCGATTGCATGAACCCGACAGCCGTTCCACCCTCGCCGCACGCTGACAAGTCGCCCTGGAAGCTGTGCTTCCTGAGCGGGCCGCTGTACGGCAGATCGATGCCGTTGCGCATGGGCGCCAACGTGGTCGGCGCCGCGCCCACGTGCGACATCATCGTGCCCGACAGCAGCGTCGCGCCGCGCGAGCTGATGTTCGAGGTGGGCGGCATCGCGGTGTCGGCGCGCCGGCTCGACGAGGCGACGCCTACGCTCAACGGCCAGCCGTTCGGGCAGACGCGCCGCAGCGTGGTGCCCGGCGATGTGATTGCCATGGGCGACATCCGCGTCGGCATCGAGAAGGTCGGCACGATCCGCATGCCGACGGCGGCCGTGGAAGGCGCGGGCACCACCGCACTGGCCGAACGCGTGCCGTCGTGGCTGCCGCTGGCTGCCGCGGTGTGGCTGTCGCGCTTCTCGACCCGGGCAGGGCGGGGGCGGACGTGGCTCGTTGCCGGCATCGGGCTGTGGCTGGCGGTGCTGCTGGCCGGCGGCGTGGTGGCGTTTGCGGGGCACGACGGGTGGTCGTTGTGGGGCCGGGATCCGGCAGCGCGTGCGTTGCAGGTGCGGCACGCGCTGGGCGATCTGCCCGAGATCGTGGTGATGCCCGCGCCGGATGGCACGTCCCGCGTGTCTGGCTATGTGCAGACCGAGGCCGACCGCCAGGCGCTGCTGAGCCGCGCGCGCGGGTTGTCTGATGTGTCGATCGGCGAGGTCTACGTGGTGAGCGACCTGCTGGCGGCTGCACAGCAGTACTTCAGCGCGGGGGGCACCAGCGGCACGGCGGGCCTGAACGTCGCGTACGACGGGCACGGCCGCATCGTGGTGAGCGGCACGGCCGACCGCGCGCAGGCGTGGCAGCGCATCCGCAACTACGCGCGCGATGCCAGGCCCGCCGTCGAGATCATCGATCGCGTCGCCTGGGATGGCCCGCCGCCGCCGAACATCGTGGCCGAGACGCCGCGTGCCGACGGCCTGCCCGCGATCGTGAGCACGTATGAGGATGAAGACGGCACGCGCTTCGTGCAGACGCGCGACGGCCAGCTGTATTTCGAGGGCGCCCGGCTCAAGGGCGGCCTCCAGGTGAAGAGCATCGCTTCTGATGGTGTGGTGCTCGACCGCGGCGGGCAATCGGTCACCTGGCCGATCCAGCCGCAAACGCCGTAGCGCCGGCGCTGCCCGGTGTGTCGGCGTGAGCAGTGCGTTGGTATGCAGTTCTTGTTGTCTTTGTGACCCCTTTTTTTTGACCAAGCAGGAGATGACCATGGCAGCTCCCACCACCGGCGTCGATGGCGCCATCAACAGCATCAACCAGTCCGGCGAAGATCAACTGAAGATCGCCACGGCCGTGCAGGCCGCCGCAGCCAAGGGTGCCGCGGCCAGCGGCATCATCGGTGCCGCCCAGTCGCTGAGCAACACGGCGGCTTCGGCCGCCGGTGCCGTCCGCGACGGTGCACGCGCCAGCTGACGATGCAATGCGGCGGCGGGTACGGCCCGCCGCCGTTCCACCGAATACAGGAGGCCACGATGTCCATCGAAACCAATGCGATTGCGGCCGTGGGCGCCGCCCAGGCAAGCCAGGCCGCGCCCGCGCAAGCGAGCAACGCTGCCGGCGGTGCGCAGGCCGCCCATACCAATCCCGCCGCCTATGCCGCGCAGGGGCCGGGGCAGGTCGAGCAGGGCATCGGTGCACCGACAGCGCAGGCGGCAAGCCCTGCCGATGCGCAGCACTTTGGCAGCATGATGCGCGCCGGCGCGCCCACCGCCGTGCAGCCGGGCGCGCTTCCCGCCCAGCCGATCCCCGTGGTGCCGAACGCTACGCCGTCTCCGGTGGCGGACGTATCGTTCACGTTCACGCGCGGGCCAGGCGCCGACGGCGCGATGGGCCAGTGGCGCGACTACGGCCACGACCTCAACGAGCGCTACACCAGCATCAACGCCAAGCGGCAGGAGATGCTCGATTCGCTCGACAGCATGGACGTGACCATGACGATGGTGAAGCTGGCCGACTTCAGCTACTTCGCCTCCATGACGCTGGCCGAGTACCAGATGGACATGAGCTTTGCGCAGGCCGCCAACGGCGTGAGCCACTCGCTGCTGAAGAACCAGGAAGGCTGACATGAAGCGATTGCTCGGGGTGCTGCTCGCGTTGGCGTGCCTCTTTGGCCTGGCCGGGTGCGAGCAAGAGCTGTACACCGGCCTGTCAGAGGTCGAGGCCAACGAGATGGTCGCCGCGCTGTCCTCGGTAGGCATCAGTGCGCAAAAGACGGTGCAGGAAGGCCAGGGCCAGGAGGGCCGCACCTGGACGCTCACCGTCGACCAGGCCGACATGGGCCCATCGCTTGCCGTGCTGCGCGCGCAGGGGCTGCCGCGTCCGCGCCTGGCGTCGCTCGGTCAGGTGTTCCAGAAGCAGGGGCTGGTGGCCACGCCCGCTGAAGAACGCGTGCGCTACATCTATGGCGTGTCGCAGGAGCTCTCGCGCACGCTGCTGGATGTGGATGGCGTCATGCTCGCGCACGTGCACGTCGTCATTCCCGAGAACGATCCGTTGGCGGACAAGGCCAAGCCCGCTTCGGCGGCGGTGTACATCCGCTACCGGCCCGGCGTGAACCTCACCGCCATGGCGCCCATGGTCAAGGACCTGGTTGCCCACAGCATCGAAGGGTTGAGCTACGACAACGTCTCGCTGTTCCTGCAGGGTGCGCAGCCCGTGCCGGTGGACGTGCGCAAGGGCACGGCGCTGCTCGGCACGTTCAGCATGCGCAATCCGCTGGTGTGGCTGCTCGGCCTGCTCATCGTCGCGGCGCTGGCGGTGACGGGGCTGGTTGCGTGGCGGCGCGGCGTGTTCGACGGGCTGGGCAGGCCAGGCACGCGCGAAGCGGAGCGCGCCTCATGACGACCGATGCGCGCCTGGCCGGGCTGGTGGCTACGTTCAACCTGCGGCCCGACCGGTACATCGATCCTTCATGGCTGCCGGCCGACTGGCCACTGCCGTTGCGTGACCCGGCCAGCTACGGGGAGCCAGGCCGCGCGGTACTCGCGCGCGCGCTGCTGCAGGCGCATCACCTCGATGAGGAATGGGATTACGACTTCGCGCCCGTGGACAAGCGCATCGCCCTGTTGCCCGGCAACGCGCTCGAACACATGGCCGTGTGCTGCGGCCTGTGCCTGCACCGCCAGTGGCTGCGCGAGGCGGACGTTCCGCGCAAGACGCGGCAGGCCATCGACCTGGCCTTCGGTGCGCCGCTGATGGCGTTTGCCCTCGAGCGCATGCCGCCCTTCGAGGCGGTGGCAGAAACGCTGCAGACGCAGCGCCAGCACCCGCGCCTGGCGGTCGAGACATTGCGTGCACGCGGGCGCCGGCTGCTGACCGATTTCCTCGCGCCGTTCGGCCCCGCCGTCCTGCGCCGCCTGGCGCTGAAGTTTCCGCGCAACGCAGGCGGTGCGGATCGTCCGCCGTATCTGCTCGGCCGCACGCAGCGCGCGGAGCTGGGAGAGCTGTTGCGACTGAGCTTGATTCCTGAACAGGTGCCGGCATGGGACTGGCTTTTCTGATTACCACCGACAAGCTGCACATCCTGAGCGAGCGCAAGGTGCTCAAGCAGCACGAGTACGCCGCGCTGCTGGATGCCACGAGCATCCTCGCGACCGCGCAGGAAGAGCGTGCCCGCCTGCTGGAAGACGCCCAGGCGCAGCGCGAGCAACAGCTCAAGGCGGGCTACGACGCCGGCTACGAAAAAGGCCAGCGCGAGGCGGCCACGCGCCTGTATGCCGATGCGCTGGCCAATGCGCGCGCGCTGGCCGCCATGAAGCAGTTGATGGCCGAACTGGTGACGCGCACCGTGCGCGAGCTGGCGGCCGACCTGCCCCGCGACGCCATCTATGCCAAAGCCTTCGCGCGCATCGAAGCGCTGGTCGAACACGAGCCCGTGCTGACGGTGCGCATTGCCCCGCAGCAGGTGGCCGATCTCGAACGCGTGCTCGACACCATGACCGACGGCACGCGGCGCGTGCGCGTGGTGCCCGACGCCAGCCTGTCGGAAGATGCGCTGGTGGTGGAAACGGCCTCCGGCGTGGTCGAGGCGGGCATCGATACGCAGCTTGCCGCGCTGCATGCCGCGCTGGTGGGGGAGCAGACATGAACGGACCCGTCGCCTCGCACATCATCGACGCCAGCAAGCTCGAGCGCAGCCTGCGCGACGCGCTTGAGCGCTCGGATGGTGCAGCCGCCGGCGTGCAGATGCGCGGCCGCATCCACCGAGCGGTCGGGCTGATGCTCAATGCCTCCGGCATCCAGGCCCGGCTGGGCGAGGTGTGCGAACTGCGCACGCCGGGCGAGCGCAGCGTCTATGCCGAGGTCGTCGGCTTCGAGAGGCAGTCGACGCTGCTGACGCCGCTTGGCAGCGTGCATGGCCTGTCGGCCGCCACGGAGGTGATCCCGTCGGGCAGCGCGCATCGGTTTGGCGTGGGCGATGCGCTGCTTGGCCGCGTGCTCGACGGCCTCGGCGCGCCGATGGACGACGCGGGCCCGCTGTACACGAGCGGGCGGGTGTCGACGCATGCCGAGCCGCCAAGCCCGCTGGCACGGCGGCGGATCGACGCGCCGCTGTCGACGGGCGTGCGCGCGATCGACGCCATGTTGACAGTCGGCATCGGCCAGCGGCTCGGCATCTTCGCGCCATCGGGCGTCGGCAAGAGCACGCTGCTCGGCATGATCGCGCGTGGCGCGCAGAGCGACGTCAACGTCATCGCGCTGATCGGTGAACGCGGGCGCGAGGTGCGCGAGTTCCTGGAACTGTGCCTGCCCGAGGCCACGCGCCGCAAGACGGTGCTGGTGGTGTCCACGTCGGACCGCCCGGCCATGGAGCGCGTGAAGTGCGCGCTGGTGGCCACCGCCGTGGCCGAGTACTTCCGCGACCGGGGCAAGAACGTCCTGCTGCTAGTGGATTCGCTCACGCGCTTCGCCCGAGCGCAGCGCGAGGTCGGACTGGCCAGCGGTGAGCCGCCCACGCGGCGCAGTTTTCCGCCGTCCACGTTCTCGGTGCTGCCGCAGTTGCTGGAGCGGGCGGGGGCGGGGGCGCAGGGCGTCATCACGGCGTTCTACACCGTTCTCGTGGAAGGCGATGAAGAAAGCGACCCGATCGCCGAAGAAGTGCGCTCCATCGTGGATGGGCACATCGTGCTGTCGCGCAAGCAGGCGCTGGCGGGGCGGTATCCGGCCATCGACGTGCTGGCGAGCATCAGCCGCGTGATGCCGCAGGTGACGACGCCCGGGCATCGCGCAGCCGCGCAGCGTGTGCGCGAACTGCTCGCCAAGTACCAGGAGATCGAATTGCTCGTGCAGATCGGCGAATACCGCGAGGGCAGCGATGCCCTGGGCGACACCGCTTTGCGCGCGCATGCCGCGCTGACGCGTTTCTTCGAGCAGGATGCCGATACGCGCGTGCCGCTGGAGCGCACGGTGGCTGACCTGCAGGCCGTGGTGGGGGCGCTATGAGCGACGTGCTGCAGCAACTTGCCCGCGTGCGCGAGGCACGCAAGCTTGCCGCGCTGGCCCGGGCGCAGAAGCAGGCGGCGCTGGTCGCACAGGCCGCCGCGCAGGAAGCGGCGGCCCGGCAAGGGCTGCAGCGGGTGGTCAGCGCGCGGTCGGCGCACGATGCCGCCATCGAGCGGGCCGTGCGTGACGATGCGCGCGGCGCCGTCGTGCTGCTGTGCGAGGCCAACGCGGCACGGCTGGCGCTCGACCGCGCCATCCTCGACGCGCATCGCCAGTCGGCGCACGCGGGCGCGGCGCTGGCGGCCGAGCAGGCAGCCCAGATGCAGGCGCAACAGCGCGTCGCGCGCGCCAACGCCAGGTGCGAAGCGGTGGCGCGTGCCGAAGAGCGCGTAGCGGCCGCGCAGCGCCGTGCGCAGGCGTGGCAGGAGGAAGACGCCGCGCTGGAAGCACAGCTCGCGCGCTCCACCGTCATCACGGGCTGACCCGATGCAAGGGTTCGATCCGCATTCCATGGAAGGGCTGTTCCGCCAGGCACTGCTGGTGCTGCCGCGCCTGCTGCCCATCATGTTCATCGTGCCGGTGTTCAGCGGCCGGGTGGTGACGGGCATGGTGCGCAGCGGGTTCATCGCCATCCTCGCGGTGTTCGTGGCGCCGTCCATGGCGGGAGCGGCCATGAACGTGCAGGGCGGCGGGCTGTGGATGGCGCTGGCGCTCAAGGAGGCACTGATCGGCGTGTTGCTCGGCATGGCGTTCGGCGCGCTGCTGTGGGCCATCGAGAACATCGGCCACCTGATCGACTTCCAGACGGGCTCGGGCAACGCCTCGTTCTTCGATCCCGTGGCCGGCCACGAAAGCGGCCCGACGGCGAGCTTCCTCGGCTTCATGGCCATCACGCTGTTTGTCACCGGCGGCGGGCTGCACGTGATGCTCGGCGCGTTCTTCGAGTCGTACAAGCTCTGGCCCATCGAGCGCATGCTGCCCAGCGCGTCGGTGGCGCTCGAACAGTTTGCCGTGCGCGAGGCCGACAGCGTGCTCGGCTGGACGCTCAGGCTCGCCGCGCCCGTGATCATCGTGCTGGTGGTGGCGGAACTCGGCATCGGGCTCATCAACCGGTCGGTGCCGCAGCTGAACGTGTTCCTGTTTGCGCAACCGGTGAAGAGCCTGCTGGCGGTGCTGATGATGGTGCTGTTCCTCGGCTTCGTGTTCGAGTCGCTGCGCACCTTCCTGGCCGGCAACGGCGAGATGGTCTGGCTGCTGCGCGCCTTGCTGCGCCAGCCCGCGTCATGAGCGAGAAGCAGCACAAGCCCACGCAGCGCCGGCTGGAAGATGCACGGCGCGAAGGAGAGGTGGTGCGCAGCGCCGATGTGGTCGGTGCGCTCGTCTTCATTGGCGTGCTGATGTTGCTGTGGCAGGGCGGGCCATGGCTGCTCGAACGCCTGCGCGGCCTGCTGGTGCAGAACGTGGCCGCAGCCGCCCGCGCGCACGATCCGTCTGCGGCGGTGGTGCAGGCGCTGGTGTCGGCGGGCGGGCAGTGGCTGCTGGTCAGCGTGGCGGTGTTCGGCATGGTGGCCGTGCTGGCGGCGCTGGGCGCATTCGCGCAGGTGGGCGGCATGGTGGCGCCCAAGCGCCTGGCGCCCATGCTGTCGCGGCTGAACCCCGGTGAGGGGATCCAGCGCATGTTCTCCGTGCGCAACCTGGTCGGCCTGGCGATCATGCTGCTGAAGGTGGGCTGCCTGGCGCTGATGCTGTTCGTGGTGCTCCGCGGGTCGTTGTCGCTGCCGCTGCAGGCCGGTTACGGGCGGCCGGCGGCCATCCTGGCCGTGGTGGCGCACCTGGTGCTGGTGCTGTTCGGATGGGCGGCCGTGGTGTACGTGCTGATGGCTGCGGTGGACTACTGGCACGTGCGCTTCGAGTTCTTCAAGAAGAACCGCATGTCGACCGAAGAACTGCGCCGCGAACACCGCGAGCTGCAGGGCGACCCGCATATCGTCGGGCGCCGTCGGCAGCTGGCGCTGGAGGTGCAATACAGCGCGCTGGAAGACCGCATGCGCATTGCCACCGCCGTGGTATTCAGCGCGCGGCATGCCGTGGCGCTGTACTACCCGGGCGACGGCACGCTCCCGATGGTGATTGCCAAGGGCAGCGGAGAGGCCGTCCAGCGCATCCGCCAGATGGCCGAGTACCACCTGGTGCCCACGGCCGCAAATGCCGGCCTGGCCGAGCGCCTGCACGACACCGTGCCGATGGATACCACCATCGGCCGCACGCTCTTCCGCGATGTGGCGGCGCTGCTGCGCTGGGCCGACGGCGCGGATGCGATGGGCACGCCTTATGTCTCGTCGCGGTCCTGAGCCGGGACCGCGCCAGGACAGTCGGCGTATGCCGGCCTGCGGGTCCGCTAACCGATCCGCACGATGTCGCCCGGCACGACGAGGTCCGGGTCTTGCGCTGTCGCGCCCGGCGTCTGCGGATCGCCGTCCAGCGCGGCCCAGTCGAACTGGTGGTTCAGTGCATGCAGCTTGGCGAGCGCGGCTGCCGTGCGCGCGTCCGACGCGGGAGCCTTCGTGCCGAGCAGCCTGGCCGCATCGGCGGCGCTCAGGCGCCAGAGCGTGTCGCCGGGGCCGACGATCGCGTATTGCGGCGACGTAGCGGTGCCCACGGACCGCAGCGCCTGCGTGGCGTCGGCACGCAGCACTTCGCCGCTGACCCCCTGCATGTCCGGAAACGCAAGCGTGGCGACAGGCGGCATGCCCTGATCCTGCTGGTTGTCATTGCCCTTGCCCTTGCCCTTGCCCTTGCCATTGCCCTGCACTTGCGACACCGCGGGCGCGGGCGTCTGGTTTGGTACGAAGAACTCGATGCCGAAGCGCGTGACGGCAGCCACACCCAGCAGCACGCCGCCGGGCACCATCGCACTGCTCGGCAGGCGCTTGCCGACCTTCGGCATCAGGTCGCCCGCCAGCCGCAGCGCGCCGGCGCCGAATGCGAGATCCAGCGCGGCCTTGGTGGCGCCCATGGCGGGGCTGTTGGTGTGCATGAGCGCATCGTTCATCGCCAGCGGCACCGAGCCGACCGTGTACAGCGACATCGTGAACGCCTGCGCGCGGTTCAGCCATGGGCTGCCCATGGTGGCCTTGTCGTTGAACGTGGCGCCGAGCCGCCCCGCAAAGTTGCGGCTGGACAGCGCCAGGTTGGCCGTCAGGAACAGCGCGTTGCTCCAGAAGGCCGGTGTATTGAGATGCGCGCCGTGCGTGGCAAACCAGTACGCAGTATTGCCGTTGTTGAGCGCGAGCGTGAGCAATTGCAGCGTGTCGTTGGCGCGGCCCGTGAAGCTCTTGGGCGACAGCAGCTTGCCGGGCGCGCCCAGCAGCGCTTGCAGGCGCCGCACGTCCGGGTCGCTCTTCTGCGCTGCTGGGTCGTCCTTGCGCGCGAGGGCGGCGGTGAGCGCATCCGGATTCGACTGGAAATGGTCGATCGCTTCCCCGATCGCCGCGCGGTCGGCCTTTGAGATGCCCCAGCGTCCGGCCTGGCCGCGCACGTTGGTCTTGAGCCATGCCAGGGCCGCAGCGGAGTCCTCCGTGCCCAGCTTGCCGAGCTGTTCGTTGATCGCACGTGCCTTGTTGGCGCGCAGCGCGGCAATGCCGCCGCGATAGATGAACGACAGCGGGCTGGTGACGGCCGGGTCGAACGCCGCGGAAGGAATGTGCGCGGACGTGAGCGTGGCTGACGTCGCGGCCGTCGAGAACGCGCCCGTGAGCGAGCCCGCGAAGATCCAGCGGATCCACGGCTTGCGCTTGGGCTCGTCGCTGCCGGCGGTGCCGTCCGGCGCCTTCGGTGGCGTGCCGCTGCCGTCGTCTCCTGCGCCGGCGGGCTTTGCGGCCGACGTGGTCGGCTCGCCCGTCTTGCCGCTCGTGGGCGGCGTGTTCGACGCAGGGTTGCCGGGCTGCGGACCTTCCGGGCCCTGCGGGCCGGTGGCGCTCGCGGCAGGCGGCTCGAGCTTTTGGCCCGCGGCCAGGTTGATCATGCGGACGACGGTCTCGTATGCGTTGCGGTCCTGCCCGCCAACGGTCGCCTGCGCGCGGCCCGTTGCGCCATCGATGGCACCGGCGTCGACCGTGGCTTGCAGCACGTCCATGTGCTGCTGGTGCGTGGTCAGCAGATCGGTGCGGCCGGCCGCTTTCAGGGCGGATGCTGCCAGGCCGTGCGCGCCCCAGTTGGACGTCGATGCCGTCACCAGGTGGGCGGCCGGCACCACCGAGCGCGGGTCGACCACTGTGCCGTCGGGCAGCGTCACGCGCGGCGCCGTGCGGCGCGTGTTGCCCATGCCGGCCTCGTGCCCGCGCGAGCCCACGCCGATCGTCACCACGCCGTCGGCCTTCCAGCCCGCCACGGCCACTTCATCGAGCGGCACGGTCTGGTCGGTGACGTCGACGCCGTTCTGGTCGATGTAGCGGCCCTCGGCATTGCGGCCGTGCACGTTGATCGAGACGATCGCGTCCGGCGATTCGGCGCCGAGCAGGTCATGCGCGAAGTTGCGTGCCGCTTCGCCGGGCGCGGCATCGAACGGGATGATGCTGTAGTCGTTGACGGCCGCGCCGCGCGCCTGCAGGGCGGCATCGAGCGCGGGCACCGCTTCATGCGGCACCACGTAGACGATCTCCTTGCCGGCCGCCCGCATGTCGTGGCCGAAGAGCGCCGCACCGGCCAGGCCGTCGGTGTCCACGGCGCCGTGCGCATTGCGCGAGCCGGCCAGGACGAGGATGCGGTTGCTGTTCTGCAGCGCGCCCGCGGCGTTGTCGATGCCGAGCGGGTTCTCGATGCGGGCCATGTCGGGGTCGAACATCGCCATCACGGCATTGCTGATGGGGCTGGGCTCGATGCGCCGGTTCGGCGGAATCACGTCGTCGAGCGTCTTGCCGGGACCGAAGCGGCGCACCCGCTGCACGGGCACGTCGGGCAGTTCCATCAGGTTGCGTGCCGATTCGCTCACGGCCTTGGTCTTGCCCGAGGTCACCACGTAAGGGTCGGTGGCGTACGCGGCGCTGGGCACCTTCCATTCGCGCGCGTCGATGGCCTTGAGGACGGCCTCCGCCTGGTACTTCATCGGGTCGATGACGGGGATGTCCATGCCACGCTTTTCCAGCGAGCGCACCAGGAAATCCTTCATGGCCGGGTAGTGGGTGCAGCACAGCCAGAGCGACGTTGTGTTCGGGTCCAGCTCGGCCACATAGGCGTCGGAGGCGGATTGCAGCTCGGTCTTCACGGCCGGGTCGTCACTCTTGTGCTTGAGGGCGTTGACGAAATCCGCGAACTTGTGGGCGGCCACGGCCTGCGGGCGGATGGCGCCATCGGTGAGCTCGGCCACCGTGTTCTGGTAGGCGCCGCTCTTGACGGTGCCGGCGGTGGCGATGACGGCAGGGCGGTCGCCGCCGTGCTGCACGATCGCGCGCGAGGTGATATCGATCAGATCGATGACCGGCACGTCGATGTTCTCCAGCGCCTTCGGGAACGCCGTGCAGGCGGTGTTGCACGCCATGGCGACCATCGCCGCCTTCAGGCGCCGCGCGGTCTGCAGGCCATTGCCGACCAGGCGGACCAGTGTGTCCGGCCCCTTGGGTCCGTAGGGGGCGTTGGCGTGGTCCACGACGATGGCCACGCGCAGGTCTTCGCCGGTCTGCGCCTTGATGGTCGCCAGCATGTTCCTGGCCGCGATCAGGCCGCCGTTGCTGGAGTCGAACGCGGCCAACGTGAAGGGCTCGGTGGCCGTTGCCTGATCGAACGTCTTGCCCTTGGGCATGTGGTTCATCGCCTCGGTCAGCAGCACGAGCATGCCCTGGTGTACCTGCGACGGGAAGCCGTCCACGCTGGCTTCGCCCTTGCGGCTCACGCCGTCCACCGCGCCAGCCTCCACCGAGGCCTTGATGGCCGCGTGCAGCTGCTCGGGCTTGGGCATCAGGTCCATGCGGCCCATCTGGCGCAGCATGTTGGCGAGAATGGCCTGCGCGCCGAAGTTGGAGTTCCACGCCGTGACGGGAAAATCCACCGGCACCGTCGACGCGAAATCGACCTGGCTGCCGTCGGCCAGTGCGACGGCCGGGATCTTGCTGCGCAGGCTGCCCATGCCGGCTTCGTTGCCGCCGTCGCCAACGCCCACCGTGATGATGCCGTCGCGTTCGTTGGCGGCCAGCACGATCTCGTCTTTTGGCGCGTTCACGTCGGCCACCGAGACGCCGCGCATGTTCAGGTAGTCGCCGTCGGCATTGCGCGCGGGCAGTTCGATGGCGACCACCGCCTCCGGCTGCACGCGGTCGAGCAGCGCGTTGGCCGCATCGCGCGCGGGCTGGCCACGCCTGGCGTCGAACAGCTCGAGCTTGACGAGGTTGCCGCCTTCGTACGTGTCCAGCACGGCCTGCAGCACCGGCATGCTGGCCGAGTCGGTGGCGATGGTGATGTCGTAGCCGGCGCGCGCCAGCGTCGCGGCTTTTTCTGCGGCGCCGACGGGGCCGTCGGTTTCCGGCAGCAAGCGGCCCGTTTCAGCGTCGCGCCCGACCGTGAAGCCGGTCACCATCAGGATGCGCTTAACGCCGACCAGCGCCGCCGCCGCGTCTTCCGTGCCGCCCTTGACGAAGAAATTGCGGATGCCGCGATCGACGAAGATGGCCTGGATGCGGTCGACCGGCGACATGATGCGATCGGCCGTCCGCCCGAACACCGACGACTTGCCGCGATAGAGCTGCATGCGCTGGCGCCAGCTCATGCGCACCGGGTCCTTGATGTTGGCGGTGTCGCGCGCGAACTCGGCCTTGTCGAGGATGAGCCGGCGCTGCTCGTCGCTCATCTTTGCCAGCGCGGCCGCCAGGCGCCGCACGCCGATGCCGCGCGGGTGGCGGCCGACGGTGCTGCCGCTGGTGCGGTAGTTCTCGGCGTCGAGCAGCAGGTTGGCATGCCGCGCCAATGCGTTCTGCTGGTCCGCATCCAGCGCCTTCTGGGTGTCGGTGAAGCCCGTGAGCGTGACCTCCGGGTTGGCAAGATCATCGAGCGCACCGGGCAGCGGACGCGATGGGCGCGCGGGGCCGGTGCCCGGCGGATCGGCTGCGCTGCCGGTCTTGTCCGTCGTGGAATCGGCCACCGGTCCGGTCTTGCCCTTGGGGGGGGCCGCGGGGTCGGTGCCGGCCTCGGTGGTCTTGCCGTCGTTGCCGGTCGTGCCGCCTTCGGGCTCGGTGTGCTGGCCGCCGGTCTGCGTGACGACCGGCTCGTTGGTCGGATCGCCCTTGGGCCGTCCGGCGCTGGCGGGGTCGTTGGCGGCCATCGTGGTCGGCTCCGCCGGCATCTCCGTGGTCTTGTAGCGGTCGGCGTTGTTCTTGAGTGCATTGAGCAGGCCGGTGCGCTCGGTGCCTTGCGAGAGGCCCATGCGTTGGAGCATGCGCGTCGCACCGATCTGGCCGAGGCCGAGACCGAGGAACATGATCGCCTCGGCCTTCTGCTCGCCCGACATGCGGTCGCCGTACATCAGGAGATCCCTGACCTGCGCGCCGGTCATGACCACGCCGGCTATCCCCGCGACGACGTCCGATGCGGTGCGGGTGAGCCTGAACATCCTCGAGGCGGCCGCCGCTTCCGACACCGCCGAGAGGCCCTTGCCGGCGAGGCTGTATTCGCCCGCCGCAGACGTGACGATCGCCAGCCAGTCGTTGAACGCCTCGGGGTTCGTCGGCGACCACGACCGGCCGTGATCGGCCAGTGTGTTCAGGTGGTCGATCGATTCCCCCACCATCCAGCCCGTGCCGACCGCCACCATCGCACCGCCCACGAACGACAGCGTGCCGCCCGAACCGACCGAGAGGATGACCCCGCCCACCGCCGTGGCTACGCCGGCCACGATGTCGACCACGTGCCGGATCTTCTGGCCCGTGGTGGTGATGTGCGCACTGAAATGGTCGACGTCCGGAACCCCGGTGGGGCCGGCCGTGACGCTGCCCGCCAGGTTCTTCGGCACGTAGATCGTGCCGCCGTCGGACAGCGCGTTGTTGCGCCGGTATTCGTCGAGGTCCTTGTACTCCCAGCCGCGGTCGTCGATGTAGTGCGTCTTGCCGTCGGTGCCCTTCACCTCGAACAGTGCCGTGGGCATGACGCCCGCGCTCTTGTCCACATAGGCGATCGGAATGGCCTTGACGGTCGGGTTGTCGCCGCCGTACTTGTGGATCGCGTCGCTGACCTCGTTGATGATCTTCGTGCTGTTGCCGCTGGTGAACCACGCCGTGCCGGTGGCGCCGCTGCCTTGCGCGCCGGCGTTGTCGGCCTGGATCATCAGCGCGCCGCCGATGTAGTTCTTGAGCTGCGTGTCGGCGTCGGGGCCGGTGAACGTCTGGCGCTTGTCGTTGTAGAGCGGTGTGTCCTTGCCGAAGGTCGCCTTCGACATCTGGCCGAAGAGGGTCTTCAAGCCCGCGTCCTGGTCTGCCTGGAAAGTGTTGTAGTCCGCTTCCGCCTGCCGCTGCCGGACCTTCTCGTTGCCGCGCTCGAAGGCCCGCTGCAGCATGTCGGCGTTGGGCAGGTCCTTGCCGTGCTGCTGGATCAGCGCGTTCGTGAGCGTGCCGCCGTTGCCTTCGCCCACGGCGTTCTGCACGGGCGTCCACGACGGCATGGTGCCTCCCGAGCCGGAGGTCTGCATGCTGTAGAGGAACGACTTGGCGTCGGCGTTCGTGGTCAGCCAGTTGGCCACCTGCTGCGCGTGGTCGGTACTCGGCTGGTCGCTGGCAAAGCGCGGCGCGTCGGCCACGGCGGCTGCGAGGCTCAGCCCGCCGTAGAAATCCGACCCATGAGCGATCAAGCCGGACGTATCGCCCGAGTTGCTCTGGAACCAGTGGCCGTTGTCGTTGAAACGGTCCTGAACGGTGGACAGCAGGTTGCTCGCCACCTCAGGCGGTGCCACCTTGGCGAGGTCCTTCATCCATTTGCCGACGGCGTCGTACTTGACGGTGCTGTCGGCCATCTTCCTGCCGCTGTCGGGGTCGCTCGGGTCGTATTTGTAGACCTGCGTGAGGTTGGTGATCTGCCTGTCGAAGTAGTCGCTGTGGGCACCAAAGAAGGGCTCGCCGGCTACCTGGAACAGGTGGTCGCGCGCTTCGGTATCGGCGCTGGAAACCGATACGTCGTTCATGTTGGTGGCAAGGATCTTCAGCGCGCCCTCGGCGTCGCCGTTCTTCATGTGCTGCGTGACCTGATCCTTGGTGTAGGCCACGCGCACGTCGTAGCTGGCCGCCCCGATCTGCTCGAAGACCTGTTCGGCGTTCTTCTCCTTGCCGTACGGCCGGGCAAGCTGCACGCACGCAAACTGCACGGGGTCGTTCGTGGCAAGCGCCTTGTCCTGCGCCGACAGCGTCGGGTCGTTCGGGTCGACGTGCTGGATCTGGTAGCGGATCGCGTCACCCGTGGCGATGTTCCTGGCAAACGCAATGCTGCCGTCGTCCCAGTCGGGGTGCGCCTTGGCCAATGCGTCGACCGCGCTGTCGGCCGCCTTCAGGTTGTCGCCAGAGCCGAACGTCTCGTAGCCGGCAAGCTCGTTGCCGATGGCCGTCTTGAACGTCTGTATGGCCTTCTCCAGATCAGCCTGCGCGGCGCTGACGGAGTCGCCCTTGTCTTCCGCGGCGATGCGGCTGGTGACCTTGACGCTCTGCGCCTGGTGCAGCTTGTCCTGGGCATCGAGCACGCCGTCGCGTGCTTCGGACGTCGCGCGCTGGCTCGGGTCTTGCTTCTCCACCGCTTCCTTGGCGTCGTCGACGATCTTGTCGAGCCATTTGGCGTCTGGGTCCCGCTTCTTGATGGCGGCAGCGGCATCTTCCACGGCCTGCTTTTCGTTGCCGGGCGCCGCCTGGTCCGCCTGCAGGCGCAGTTCGTTCTGCACCGAGGTGATGACATCGGACAGCGGCCGGTCGAGCTTTGCCTTTGCGGCGTCCGAATCGTCGCCATTCTTGATGTAGTTGTTGACCGCGCCGTTGGCGTTCTGGATGGCCGTGTCGGTCTTGGTCCTGGCGCTGGCGGCGGCCTGCTGCTGTTCTGGCGTGGGCTGGGGCTTCGGGGGCGGCGGCCGGTAGTAGACGATGCGGCCGTTGATCTCGTCGATGGCGGGCATGGTGTTCTCCAGCGGCGCCCCATGCGGGGTGTGCCTGATTGAAAGCAACCCGGTGATAGGGGCATTCTGGACGCCGGTCGGCAACGCAGCTATTGGCAAAACACGTAGTGCGGCGGCGGCGTGTGATGCAGTGCGTTGTAGAAACTACGAGACGCCGTGGCCGCCGGCACGGGGCTTGGTAAGAATGACGGCGGCGGGGTGGGCCAGCCCCGTACGCGCAAGGCGGTAGAAGGGCCGCACACAACAGCATGAGGGGCAGGGCATGAACCTACGGTTTCTGGAAACCTTCGTCTGGGTCGCGCGATTGCGCAGCTTCCGTCTCACGGCCGACAAGCTGTTCACCACGCAGGCGTCCATCTCGGCGCGCATTGCCGCGCTGGAAGAGGAACTGGGCGTGCGCCTGTTCGACCGCGACACGCGGGGCGTGCAGCTCACGCCCGATGGCCACAAGGTGCTCGAATATGCCGACCGCATGGTCAGCACGCTGCATCAGCTGCAGGCCGCCGTGGCGCAGCGTCCCGGCTTTGAGGGCCGCGTACGGGTGGGGGCCATGGACAGCGTCATCCACACGTGGCTCTCGCCGCTGATCGCGCGCACGGCCGAGATGTTTCCCGCGCTCGAAATTGAACTGGTGGCCGACAGCGCGATGCACCTGGTCGAGCAGTTGCAGAAGGGCGCGCTCGACATCGCCTTCCAGACCGACCTGCTGCGCGCCGAGAGCGTGCGCAACGTGCAGCTGGCGCAGTACCCAATCCACTGGGTGGTGGCCACCAGCTCGCGGCTGGCGCATCCGTACGCGAGCCTTGCCGAACTGGCGCAAGAGCGGCTCATCACCTTCGTGCGCAATTCGCGGCCGCACCAGGACATGCTGAACCTGCTGCACCTGAACGGCGTGGAATCGCTGCGCGTGAACTGCGTCAACTCGGTGGCCGCCATGACGCGGCTGGTGGGCGACGGCTTTGGCGTGGGGGCGCTGCCGACCGTGCTGGTGCGCGACCGCATCGAAAGCGGTGCGCTGACGGTGCTCGAAGTGGACCCGGCCTTGCCGGCGTTGCCCGTCATCGCGTCGTGGCGCGTGGGTGCGGGGCTGGAGGTGCACGAGGCCATCGTCGGCCTGGCGCGCACGATGGCGCGGGAGTTCTGCCTCTCGGTGGGGCCGCGTTACGCGATTGCCGAAGACCTCGAGCGCAGCACCGAGGCCGCCTGAACGTGGCGCGGCGCCCGCGTCAGAAGATCGACCGGCCGGACAGCGTGGTCAGCCATTCCAGCGCCTGCAGGCCGGCCAGCGAGTTGCCGCTGACATCGAGCCCCGGCGACCACACGCACACGCCGAACTCCTCCGGCAGCACGGCCACGATGCCGCCGCCCACGCCGCTCTTGGCGGGCAGGCCGACGCGGTAGACGAAGTCGCCGGCGGCATCATAGGTGCCGCAGGTCAGCATCAGCGCGGACAGGCGCTTGGCGGGGCTGGCATCGACGATGCGCTCGCCGCTCCAGGGCACCACGCCGGCGTTTGCCAGGAACAGCACGGCGCGCGCCAGGTCGGTGCAGTTCATCTCGATGGCGCACTGGCGGCAGTAGGCATCGATCACGGTCTCCACCGGCATGTGCAGGTTGCCGAAGCTCTTCATGAAGTGCGCCATGGCGCGGTTGCGGTCGGCATGGGCCAGCTCCGATTCGGCCACGCGCGGCGCGTAATCGATGCCCGGGTTGCCGACCAGCCGCCGCATGAACTGCACCAGCGCGGTCTCGGCCTGCACGAAGCGCCGGCACAGCACGTCGGTCACGACGAGCGCGCCGGCGTTGATGAACGGATTGCGCGGAATGCCGTTTTCATATTCGAGCTGCACGAGCGAGTTGAAGGCATTGCCGGAAGGCTCGCGGCCCACGCGCTGCCACAGCGATTCGCCCTCCAGCTGGAAGGCCAGCGTGCAGGCAAACAGCTTCGAGATGCTCTGGATCGAGAACGGCACATCGGCCTTGCCCACGCGATGAACCTGGCCCTGCAGCGTGACGATGGCCATGCCGAAATCCGACGCGCTGGCCTTGGCCAGCTCGGGGATGTAGTCGGCGACGCGGCCCCGGCCGAGCCACGGCTGGATGTCGCGGTGGATGGTGTCCAGGATCGCTTGGTAATCCGCTTGGTGACGCATCGGAGGCTGGGGGCAACGGTTGGGGCGAAGGATTCTACACGCGCAGGTGTGGCTTGGGTCGTGGCCGCGGCAATCAGCTTTTTCTATCGCCTGCCATCCGAAACTTTCGTTGGACCCGGTTTCATCGCGCTTTCACAATTTGCCGCACGAACAACCTTGTGGACGAGCTTTGTATGAACATGGCAGTGGAGTCAGCCCAGGCAAAAAGAATGCCGGAACAACCGGCGCCGATTTCCGCACCTGCCCGCACGGCGGCCAGCGTGTCTTACGCGAACCCGTACTCGGCGCGGCTGGCGGCCCGCTCCGGCGTGCTGCGCGGTCACACCAGCGGGCTGTGCGATGGTCATGTGCAGGCCAATATCGTGATGCTGCGCGACACCTGGGCCAACGAGTTCCTGCGTTTCTGCCAGCTGAACCCGAAGCCGTGTCCGCTGCTGGACGTGACGGAGCCCGGTGTGCCCGTGTTCCGCCACCTGGGCCAGGACGTGGACGTGCGCCGCGATGTGCCGCGCTACCGCGTGTACCGCCATGGCGAGCTCGCCGACGAACCGCTCGACGCGGAAGCGCTGTGGACGGACGACATGGTCGCCTTCGCCATCGGCTGTTCGTTCTCGTTCGAGCACGCGCTGATGGAGGCCGGCGTGCCGCTGCGCCATATCGCCATGGCGCGCAACGTGGCGATGTACCGCACGTCGATCGACACGGCCGGGACGTCGCGCCTTGCGGGCAAGCTCGTTGTGTCGATGCGGCCGATGTCGGTGCCCGATGCCATCCGTGCCATCGAGATCACCTCGCGCATGCCGCGTGCGCACGGCGCACCGGTGCACTTTGGGGATCCGGCCGCCATCGGCATTGCGGACCTCGCGCAACCCGACTGGGGCGATGCCGTGCCCGTGCAGCCAGGCGAAGTGCCGGTGTTCTGGGCCTGCGGCGTCACGCCCCAGGCCGTGGTGCAGCAGGCACGGCCGGAGCTGTGCATCACCCACGCGCCGGGGCACATGCTGATCACCGACCTGCGCACCGCGGCGCTGGTCTGATCGGATTCGCTGCCGCATCGCAGGCCTTCAGGACGGAGAGAAGCAGGGGCGGACGGGTCGGGGTTCCCGCTGGCGCACGCAGAGGCGTTGGCCTATCACAAACAAAAAGAAGCACGAGACAGCAACAGTGAAAAAGGAGGAAGCACCATGACGACCGAAGCATCGGTTGCGCGAGCGCCCACCGAGGCGGACACCGCAGCCCCATCCGCCGCGAATCCGGGCGGCCTGTTCCGCTGGTACCGGGAGATCTCGCCGCAGGAGCGGCGCACGTTCTGGAGCTGCAAGGTCGGCTACGCGCTCGACGCCATGGACACGCAGATCCTGAGCTTCGTCATCCCCACGCTGATCGGCGTGTGGGGGCTCTCCAAGGCCGATGCGGGGTTGATCGGCACGTGCACGCTGCTGGCATCGGCGGCGGGCGGCTGGGTGGCGGGCATCCTGTCGGACCGCATCGGCCGCGTGCGCGCGCTGCAGATCACGATCCTGTGGTTTGCCGTCTTCACGTTCCTGTGCGGCCTCGCGCAGAACTACGGGCAGCTGCTGATTGCCCGCACGCTGATGGGCTTCGGCTTTGGCGGCGAGTGGACGGCCGGCGCCGTGCTGATCGGCGAGGCCATCCGCGCGCAGGACCGCGGCAAGGCCGTGGGCATGGTGCAGGCCGGGTGGGCCCTGGGCTGGGGTGCATCGGCGCTGCTGTACGCGTGGCTCTTCAGCGTGATGCCGCCCGAGACCGCATGGCGCGCGCTGTTCCTGGTGGGCATCGTGCCGGCGGTGTTCGTGTTCTTCCTGCGCCGGCTGGTGAAGGAGCCGCAGGTGTATCAGGAGGCGAAGTCTCAGCAGACCGGCGGCGTGGGCTCGAGCTTCTTTGCGATCTTCTCGCCGCGCCTGCTGAGCACGACGTTGCGGGCCGCTGTGCTGACGACCGGCGCGCAAGGTGGCTACTACGCGATCACCACGTGGCTGCCCACCTTCCTGAAGACCGAGCGCCACCTGACGGTGCTGGGCACCGGCGGCTACCTGGCGGTGGTCATCATCGGCTCGTACATCGGCTACCTGACCAGCGCCGTGCTGACGGACCGCCTGGGCCGCAAGCGCAATTTCATCCTGTTTGCCGCCGGGTCGATGGTGGTGGCGCTCGTGTACACGCAGCTGGACGTGACCGACAGCCTGATGCTGGTGCTCGGTCTGCCACTGGGCTTCTTTGCCTCCGGCATCTTTGCGGGCATGGGCGCGTTCCTGACCGAGCTGTTTCCGACCTCGGTGCGCGGCTCGGGCCAGGGCTTCTGCTACAACGTGGGCCGGGCCGTGGGCGCGAGTTTTCCGTTCCTGATCGGGCAGGTGAGCGCGCATTCGTCGCTCGGGCACGCCATCGGCATCTTTGCCGCGGGCGCGTATGGCCTGCTGATCCTGGCGGCGCTCACGCTGCCGGAAACGCGCGGCCGCGAGCTGGAGGCGATTTAATCCTTGTGCTTCCCCCAAGTGCACGGTGCGCGGCGTCCGGAAGGCGCCGCGCTTTTTTCATGCCCGGAACGGAGAGTCCGTGCGGCATCCGGCTTCGACGAGGAGGATGGAGCGCCACCGCCCACGAACAAAGCGCCAAAAAAAAACGCGGCCGAAGCCGCGCGTAATCTCGCTTTCCCGAGAGAGGAGCAACGTCTTACTGCTGGGCCACCGTTGCCGGCTGGGCCTGTTGCGCGGGCAGATCGCCCCAGCCGCCGCCCAGCGCCTTGATGAGGCCGACCGTGGCATTGACGCGGGCACCGGCCAGCTGCACGCCGATGCGCTCGGCCGAGAGCATGTTGCGCTCCGCATCGATCACGTCCAGGTAGTTGACCGACCCCGCGTTGTAGCGCGTGCGCGAGAGCTGTGCCGCGCGCGAGGAGGCGCGCACCGCATCGCTCTGGGCCTTGGACTGATCGGCCAGAAGGCGCAGGTCTGACAGGTTGTCTTCCACCTCGCGGAAGGCGACCAGCACGCTTTCGCGGTAGTTCGCAACGTTCTCTTCATACGCGGCGCGCGCCTGCTTCACGCCAGCGCTGCGGGCGCCGCCGTCAAAGATCGGCAGCGACAGCGCAGTGCCGACCAGCGGGCCGAGAATCCACGTGCGGCTGCCCCATTTGAGCAGGTCACCGATGTCGTGCGACTCATAACCGAAGCCGCCCGTGAGCTGCAGCTGCGGGAAGAACGCCGCGCGTGCCACGCCGATGCGCGCATTGGCGGCCGCCATGGAACGCTCGGCGGCGGCCACGTCCGGGCGGCGCTCCAGCAGGGCGGAGGGCAGGCCGGCCGGCACGCGCACGTCCAGCGCGGTCAGCGGTTGCGCGTCCATGCTGAAGTCGGCGGGGGCCTTGCCGAGCAGCGTGGCGAGCGCGTGCTCCAGCACGGCGCGGCGGCGCTGCACGCCAATGCGGTCGGAGCGCGCGGTGGCCAGCTCGGCGTCGGCGCGCGCAACGTCCAGCTCGCCGATGTCGCCGGTGTTGAAGCGGCGCTGCACGAGCCTGAGCGCCTCTTCGCGGCCGACGACGGTGCGTGCGAGCAGCGCTTCTTCGGCATCGAGCGTGCGCAGGCTGAAGTACGTCTGTGCAACGTCGGCCTGCAGCGACAGGCGCGCGGCGCGGTACAGCGCTTCCACGCGTTCGGCATCGGCGCCGGCGGCATCGATGCTGTTGCGTACGCGGCCGAAGAGATCGGCTTCATACGCCACCGTGGCCTGCGCGCGCCAGTACGTTTGCGGCTGCACGGGCGCACCGACCGGCAGGCCCGCCGACGCGGCCGAAGGGCGCTGGCGCGTGGGGCCAAAGCCCGCATCGAGTTCCGGGAACAGCGATGCGCGATTGGCCTGCACGAAGGCGCGCGCCTGCGTGACGCGCGCGGCCGCGGCGGCCAGCGTGGGGCTCGCTTCAGCGGCCTGCGCTTCGAGCTTGTCGAGCGTCGGGTCGTTGAAGATCTTCCACCACGCGCCGTCGGCCGGCATCGACGGTTCAGCGGTCTTCCATTTGCCTTGTTCGCCGGCGGCCAGCGGTGCGTCGGCGGCCAGTTTGGAAGATTCGGCCGCTTCCTTGAAGGCCGTGGGCGTGCCCACGTCCGGCTTCTCGTAGTTCGGTGCCAGCGAGCAGGCCGCGAGGAACAGCGCGGCGGCCAGCGCCAGCGGAGTCCAGCGGCCCGGCCGCGCCGGACCGGTGTGTTGTTTGAGCGCGTTCATAGCGATGTTGTCATTAGTGTTGGCTCGACGGCACCGGCAGCGCGCCATCGAGGTCCAGATCGCGGTCCGGTGCATTCTCGGAGCGCTCGCCGCGGCGCGAGGCCAGCGTACGCAGCACCACGTAGAACACCGGCGTGAGGAACAGGCCGAACAGCGTCACACCGAGCATCCCGGCGAACACGGCCACGCCCATGGCATGACGCATTTCCGCGCCGGCGCCGGTCGACACCACCAGGGGCACCACGCCCATGATGAAAGCGATCGACGTCATCAGGATCGGGCGCAGACGCAGGCGGCAAGCCTCGATGGCGGCCTCCACGATGGAGCGTCCCTGCAGCTCGAGCTCGCGCGCAAACTCGACGATCAGGATGGCGTTCTTGCACGCCAGCCCCACCAGCACCACCAGGCCGATCTGCGTGAAGATGTTGTTGTCGCCGCGCGAGATCCACACACCCAGCATGGCGGCGAACAGGCTCATCGGCACGATCAGGATCACGGCCAGCGGCAGCGTCAGGCTTTCGTACTGTGCGGCCAGCACCAGGAACACCAGCAGCACGCAGATCGGGAAGATCCACACCGCCGAGTTGCCCGCCAGGATCTGCTGATACGTCAGGTCCGTCCACTCGAAGCGCACGCCCTTGGGCAGCGTTTCATGCGCGATGCGCTCCACAGCCGCCTGCGCCTGGCCCGACGAGAAGCCGGGGGCCGGGCCGCCGTTGATGTCGGCAGCGGTGTAGCCGTTGTAGCGCACGACCATGTCCGGCCCGAAGCCTTGCGACACGCGCAGCAGCGATGACAGCGGCACCATGTCGCCGGCGCTGTTGCGCGTCTTCAGCTGCAGGATGTCTTCTGCATGGGCGCGGAACGGCGCGTCTGCCTGCACCTTCACCTGGTACGTCCGGCCGAAGCGGTTGAAGTCGTTCACGTACAGCGAGCCCAGATACACCTGCATGGTGTCGAACACGTCCGTGACCGGCACGCCCAGCTGCTTGGCCTTCACGCGGTCCAGATCGGCATTCAGCTGCGGCACGTTGATCTGGTAGCTCGAGAACGACGGGCCCAGCTCAGGCGTCTGGCGTGCCTTCGCCATGAAGGCTTGCGTGGCGGCAAAGAGCTGTTCGTAGCCGACCGAACCCCGGTCTTCGATCTGCATCTTGAAGCCGCCCACCGTGCCGAGGCCCTGCACCGGCGGCGGCGGGAACACGGCGATGAACGCATCCTTGATGGCGCCGTATTGCTTGTTCAGCTGGCCCGCAATCGCACCGCCGGACAGGTCGGCGCTCTTGCGCTGGTCAAACGGCTTGAGCGTGACGAACACGATGCCGGCGCTCGGGCTGTTGGTGAAGCCGTTGATGGACAGGCCCGGGAACGCCACAGCGCTTTCCACGCCCGGGTGCTTGAGGGCGATGTCGGACATGCGGCGGATCACGTCTTCCGTGCGGTCAAGCGAGGCACCGTCCGGCAGTTGCGCGAAGCTCACGAGGTATTGCTTGTCCTGCATCGGCACGAAGCCGCCGGGCACCTTGTTGAACAGCAGCGCGGTCGCACCGATGAGCGCCAGGTAGATGCCCAGCATCAGCGCCTTGCGGCCGATCACGCGCGATGTGCTGCGGCCATACGACTCCGATGCGGCGCCAAACACCCTATTGAACGGACGGAAGATCCAGCCGAGGCCCTTGTCCATCACGCGCGCCAGCCAATCCTTCGGTGCGTCGTGGCTCTTGAGCAGCAGGGCGGCCAGCGCCGGCGACAGCGTGAGCGAGTTGAAGGCCGAGATGACGGTCGAGATGGAGATCGTCAGCGCGAACTGCTTGTAGAACTGACCGGTCAGGCCCGTCATGAAGGCCAGCGGCACGAACACGGCAATCAGCGTCAGGGCAATGGCGATGATCGGGCCGCTCACTTCGCGCATGGCCTTGTACGTGGCCTCGCGTGGCGATAAGCCTTCGGCGATGTTCCGCTCGACGTTTTCCACCACCACGATGGCATCGTCCACCACGATCCCGATCGCCAGCACCAGCCCGAACAGCGACAGCGCGTTGATCGAGAAGCCGAACATCAGCATCAGGCCGAACGTGCCGATGATCGACACCGGCACCGCCAGCAGCGGAATGATCGACGCACGCCACGTCTGCAGGAACAGGATCACCACGAGCACCACAAGCGCCACCGCTTCCAGCAGCGTGTGCGTGACGGCTTCGATACTGGAGCGGACGAACTGCGTCGGGTCATAGACGATGCGGTAGTCGACGCCTTCGGGAAAGTCTTCCTTCAGTTCCGCCATCGTCTTGCGCACGTCATCCGAAATCTGCAGCGCGTTGGAACCCGGCGCCTGGAAGATCGGAATGGCCACCGCCTGCTTGTTGTCCAGCAGCGAGCGCAGGCCGTATTCCGACGCGGCCAGCTCGATGCGGGCCACGTCACGCAGGTAAGTGACGGCGCCGTTGGGCGAACTCTTGAGGATGATGTCGCCGAACTCCTGCTCGGTCTTCAGGCGGCCCTGTGCGTTGACGGACAGTTGCAGGTCCGTACCCGGCACCGACGGTGAGCCGCCGATCACGCCTGCCGCCACCTGCACGTTCTGGTCGCGGATGGCCTTGACGACTTCATTGGCCGTCAGGCCACGCTCGGCCACCTTGTTCGGGTCGAGCCACACGCGCATCGAGTAGTCACCCGAGCCGAACAGCTGCACCTGGCCCACGCCGCTGATCCGTGCAAGGCGGTCCTTGACGTTCAGCACCGCGTAGTTGCGCAGGTATGTCATGTCGTAGCGGTCGTTGGGCGACAGCAAGTGCACCACCATCGTCAGGTCGGGGCTGCTCTTGATGGTCGTCACGCCCAGGCGCTGCACCACGTCGGGCAGACGCGGCAGCGCCTGCGACACGCGGTTCTGCACGAGCTGCTGCGCCTTGTCGGGGTCGGTGCCCAGCTTGAAGGTGACCGTCGTGGTCATGTTGCCGTCGCTGTTGGCCTGCGACTGCATGTACAGCATGTTTTCGACGCCGTTGATCTGTTCTTCGAGCGGCGAGGCGACGGTCTCGGCAATCACCTTCGGGTTGGCGCCCGGGAACTGCGCGCGCACCACCACCGAAGGCGGCACGACCTCGGGATACTCCGAGATCGGCAATCGCCAGATCGAGATGATCCCGATCAGCAGGATCAGCGTGGAAAGCACGCCCGCAAAAATCGGGCGGTCCACGAAAAATTTGGAGAAGTTCATGGCTGTCAGCGATGCGTTTCAGTCGCGATCAGGCGCGGTCGGCCGGAAGGCGTTGTGCGTTGGCTGCGGTCTTGGCGCCGGCAGGCTTGGCTTCGGCCTTCGCGGCGGGGGCAGCAGGGGTATCGGCTTTGGCTTCTGCGGGCGTGGCGGGGGCTTCCGGTTGTGCGCCGGGCAGCACCACGCGCTTCGTGACGAGGCTGTCCATGGTCACCACGTTGGGGGCCACGGCGTCGCCCGGCCGCACACGCTGGATGCCGTTGACGACGATGCGCTCGCCCGCCTTCAGGCCCGACTTCACGACGCGCAGGCCGTCGACCGAGGCACCGAGCGTGACCGCGCGGTAGCTCGTCTTGTTGGCGGCATCCACGACCAGCACGAACTTCTTGTCCTGGTCCGTCCCGATGGCCTTGTCGCTGATGAGGATGGCGTCGTGCGGCGCGCCGGTGCTCATGCGCACGCGGGCGTACAGGCCCGGCGTGAGGCGGCCGTCGGCGTTGTCGAGCGTGGCGCGCACGCGGATCGTGCCTGAGCGCACGTCCAGGCGATTGTCGACGGACTGGATGAAGCCCTCGCGCGTATAGCCGTCTTCATTGGCCAGGCCGATGTAGACCGGCGTCTTGGTGCCCTTGGCGGCTTGGGCCGAGTAACGCAGGTAGCTCTGCTCGTCGGCATCGAACGCCACGTACATCGGCGAGACCGACACCAGCGTCGTGAGCACCGGCGCGGCACCGCCGGCGGACACCACGTTGCCCACCGTGATTTCCGCGCGCGACACGCGGCCCGACACGGGCGCCACGATGCGCGTGTACTCGAGGTTGAGCTTGGCCGCTTCCAGTGCGGCAGCGGCGCCTTGCAGGTTGGCCTGCGCCTCGCGGGCGGCGTTTTCCTTCTCTTCGAACTCGCGCCGGGCGATGGCGTTGTCGGCCACGAGCTTCTGCGCGCGTTCGAGTTCCGACGTGGTGTAGGCCACCCGCGACTTGGCGGCCGTCAGCGCCGCTTGCGTGCGGGCCACTTCCGCCGCATACGGGCGCGGGTCGATGGTGAACAGCGGGTCGCCCTTCTTGACGATGCTGCCGTCCTTGAAGTGCACGGCCGTGACGGTGCCGCTCACCAGAGGGCGGACTTCCACGCGTTCAACCGCTTCGATGCGGCCCGAAAATTCATCCCACTCGGCCACGTTCTTGGCGAGGACGGGCGCGACATCCACCGGCGTGGCGGCGGGGGCGGCGGCAGGTTGCTGCGAGGCACCGGCATTGGAAACCAGGCCGTATGTGCCCACGGCGGCAGCGCCGAGCACTGCTGCAACCGAAATGGCGATGGTGCGTTTGGACAGGCTCATGATGACTCTCTCGATTTCGTTGGGATAGGCAAAGAGAACAGACTCAGGAAAAGCGCGTGGGCCGCAGCGTAGAAACACGCGCGCGGCCTCGCACTCCGTTTCTTGTTGTGTGGGGTCAGCCAGGCGTCTCCTCGGTGGGGCCAGGGGGCGTGCGGTCCTTGCGGTCCGCACGTGCGCGGCGCCTGGCGCGACCGGCGGGCTGCCGTGTCATGCCGAGGTGCCAGCGCAGGAAACACGTGATCTCGTCCTGCGCGACCGCGCTCATGGCGATCGAGTCATGGCACGCATCGTTCACACGCACGACCTGCGTGACGACCCCGGCTTCGATGAGGCACGCGGCATAGCGCTCGGCTTCGGTGCGCAGCAGGTCCTGCGGCGCGGTCAGCAGCAGCGCGGGCGGCAGGCCCTGCAGGCGGCGCGATTCCACCGGCGCGGCGTACGGATGCACGCGCTCGGTAGGGCGCGGCAGGTACTGGCGATAGCACTCCGCGCAAACTTCGGCCGAGTTGTCGGCGTCAGCCAGGCGGTCGGGGCGCACGCGCGCCATGGTCGGGTCGAGCATGGGCGCGATCAGCACTTGTGCGCGCAGGTGCGGGCCGCCGCGGTCGCGCGCAATCATGGCCAGCGCGGCCGACAGATTGCCGCCCGCGTCGTGCCCGGCTACCGCCATGCGGCGGCGGTCGATGCCCCAGGCGGCGGCATGCTCGGCCATGCAGCACAGCGCGGCGTAGACGTCTTCCGGCGCGGCCGGGAAGGGCGCGGCCGGCGCCAGCGAGTAGCCCACCGTGACCACGACGGCGGGCAGCGTGGCGGCGAGGTGGCGGGCCGGCGCATCGGCATCGTCGATCGTGCCGCGCACGAAGCCGCCGCCGTGCAGATACAGCACGGCGGCATGGCGCAGTGGCGCGGCCGCCTCGTCCGGGCGCATTTCCGGGCGATACACGCGCAGGCGGATGCGGCCGGCGTAGCCCTGCGTCCAGTAGTCCTCGGCGTGCACGTCGCGCGGGAGGGCGGCGATGTCGGCGGCCCCGTCGGCGTGACATGCTTGCTCAGGCAGAGGAGATGTTGCGCTGCGCAAATGGTTATTCACTGCAACCTTTGTAACGTCGGAGCGCGAGTACGATTGCGCCGGACGAACAGCAACCGAACCCGCATCCCGATCGGGCGAGTATTCAGAAACAACCAGGCGCGGTGGAGAAGAACCCATGATGTCAGGCGGGGCTTACCTTTGCGGATCACCCTGATATCGATGGGCTGAATGATGGTGATTAGACGAACGCGGATAAATGCCTATAATCGGACATCACTATTAGTCACAGCCGAACAATCAAAATTGACGGTTGTGCTACAAAGTGTCATTGCTTGAGGCCGATCTTGTTGCGCTGCGGAAATGCCTCCGTCCGCCGATCGCGCCACCCGGGTATCCCCTTGAGATTTCACTGCCTTGCGCATTGCCGTTCGGATTCCGGCAGTGCGCACGGCCCGTGGATTCCGACCTTCAGGAGCCGCAGATGGATCGATTGCAGGCCATGCAGGTCTTCACGCGCGTCGTGGAGGCCAGCAGTTTCACCAAGGCTGCCGACAGCCTTCAGTTACCCCGCGCCACGGTGACGAACCTGGTGCAAAGCCTCGAGGCGCACCTCGGCGTGCGCCTGCTGCACCGGACCACCCGCCGCGTCAACGTCACGGCCGACGGCGCTGCCTACTACGAGCGCTGCGTGCGGCTGCTCGGCGACCTGGAAGAAACCGAGGCCGCGTTCTCGCAAAGCGCGGCGGGTGCGCGCGGCACGCTGCGCATCGATGTTCCTGCGTCGATTGGCAAACGGTTGCTTGTGCCGCGCATCCGCGATTTCCACGAGGCGTACCCCGATCTTCAGCTCGAGATCGGCATGAGCGACCGCACGGTCGACCTCGTGCAGGAAGGCGTGGACTGCGCCGTGCGTGGCGGCGAGCTGCAGGATTCGAGCCTCGTCGCGCGGCGCATCGGCCAGTTGTCGATGGTCAATTGCGCGTCGCCCGAATACCTCGCGCGCTACGGCACGCCGAAGACGCTCGAAGACCTGCAGGACCACATCGCGGTGAATTACTTCTCGGCCCGCAATGGCCGCCGCATGGACTGGGACTTCGTCATCGACGGCCAGAAGCAGATCCACAAGGTGCGCGGCATCGTGTCCGTCAACGATGGCGAATCGGCGGCGGCGTGCGCGCTGCACGGCCTCGGCCTGCTGCAGACCGCGCGCTTCCTCGTGTACGAACACCTCATGTCAGGCGCGCTGGTGGAGGTGCTGCCCGACTACGTGTCGGAGCCGGTGCCGGTGTCAGTGGTGTATCCGCACAACCGGCATCTGTCGCCCAAGGTGCGCGTGTTCGTGGACTGGGTGGCGACGCTGTTTGCGGATCATCCGTGCCTGCAACTGAAGGAAAACCCGCGGCTGCACATTGCCAGCGCCGCCTGACGGTCGGTGTGCGACCGCTGCTGCGGTGTAGACGGCGTGACGCACGGAGTGTCACGCCGTTTTCATTTCGGTCGATGTGGGGTGCGGAGGCCGGATTGACATCCGCGCCCATGAGCCGCGATGAAGCGCGCCGGTGCTTCATCGCGGGGTCGCCCCCCCCGATTCGCGGATTTGTCCGCCGGGGAGTATCGTGGCAGGCATGCAGCCCGTCATCTTCACGTTCGATACCAACCTGACGCCGCTCCTGCCGCGAGCGCTACGCGGCCGCCCGATCGTACGCACGTGGGCAGAAGGAGCCACACTGAAGCACGCCATCGAAGCGCTGGGCGTGCCCCATACCGAAGTCGGACGCGTGCTGGTCGATGGTCAGCCCATGGCACTCGAAGCCATCTTGCCGGCCGCCGGTCATGTGGCGGTTTCCGGTGTGGTGCCCGCGCTGCCGTCGCCTCCGCTGCGTTTCCTGTGCGATGCGCACCTCGGCGCGACCGCCCGGCTGCTGCGCATGGCCGGCTTCGACACGGCGTATGACAACAACTACGCCGATGTCGCCATCGAAGCGCTGGCGCAGGCCGAAGACTGGATCGTCCTCTCCCGAGACCGGGAGCTGCTCAAGCGGCGCGGCATCCGCCGGGGCGCGTTCATCCGCGCACGCGAGCCGCGGGCGCAGATGCGCGAAGTCGTCGCGCGCTTCCGGCTGGCCGATGTCGCCCGGCCGTTTTCGCGCTGCCTGGAATGCAATGCACCACTGCGGCAACTCAGCACGGAAGAGGCCGCAGCCAGCGTGCCGCCCCGCGTGCGCGAGCGGCAGCGCCTGTTCAGCACGTGCGATGTCTGCCGCCGCGTCTACTGGCCGGGCTCGCACTGGACGCGCATGAGCGCCGTGCTCGCTGGCATGCTGGCGCCGCACGCCGACGCCGAAGACGATGCGGCCGATGCTGTCGGGCGCATCCTGCGTCGCGGCAGCGGCGGCGCGTGATCAGCGTGCAGGCGCGTTGCGCAGATCGGCAACGAAGCGCTCGCGCCACACGGTAAGGTTGGCCGCGCGCAGGCGGTCCATCATGTGGGCGTACCGGGCCTTGCGCTCTTCCAGCGGCATCGTCAGCGCGCGGTTCAGTGCTTCGGCCATGCCGCGCGTGTCGTACGGGTTGACGATGAGCGCGGCATCGAGCTCGCGCGCCGCGCCGGCAAAGCGCGACAGCACGAGCACGCCCGGGTCTTCCGGATCCTGCGCGGCCACGTATTCCTTGGCAACGAGGTTCATGCCGTCGCGCAGCGGCGTGACGTAGCCGATCTGCGCGCTGCGGAACAGCGCCATCAGCACGCGCCGCTCATATTGCTTGTTGATGTAGCGGATGGGCGTCCAGTCGAGCTCCGACAGCTTGCCATTGATGCGGCCCGATTCGGCTTCGAGCCGCTGGCGGATCTGCTGGTAGCTCTGCACGTCCTGGCGCGACGTCGGCGCGATCTGGATGAACGTCACGTGCCGGCGGTGATCGGGAAAATCGTCCAGCAACTGCTCGAACGCGCGAAAACGCTCGGGCAGGCCCTTGGAGTAGTCGAGCCGGTCGACGCTCATGATGAGCTTGGGCTGCCCGTGGCCGCCGGCGCGTTCGCCGCGCGTGCCGGCGTGCCGCGTGAACGGGTTGCGCCGCGCCAGCGACGACATCGCCTGCTGCGCAATCTCGTCCGGGTGCACGCCGATCGGGTACACCTCGGCGCGCAGCGTGTGGCCGTAGGCATGCACCGGCCCGTTCTGCTCCTTGTGCTCGATGTAGCCGCGCGCCTCGCGCTCGATGTAGTCGTAGAAGGCCACGCGGTCGGTCTCGGTCTGGAAGCCGACCAGGTCGTACGCGCAGAGCGCCCGCATCAGGTCTTCATGCGGCGGAATCGTCGTGAGGATTTCCGGCGACGGAAACGGAATGTGCAGGAAGAACCCGATGCGGTTAGTGATGCCCAGCGCGCGGCATTCCGCGGCAAACGGAATCAGGTGGTAATCGTGCACCCACAGGACGTCGTCGGGCTGCACGAGCGCCTTGAGCTGATGCGCAAACTGCGTGTTGACGCGCCGATATCCGTGGTACTCCTCTCGCTGGTAGCGCGAGAGGTCGACCCGGTAGTGGAAGATCGGCCACAGCGTGGCGTTGGCAAAGCCGCGGTAGTACTGGTCGTAGTCCTTGCGGTTCAGGCCGACGGTGGCGTACGTGATGTTGCCCTTGGTGACGATGTTCGGCTCGTTCGACCCGGTGGCCGTACCCGACACGACTTCGCCGCTCCAGCCGAACCAGATGCCGCCGGTATCGCGCAGCGCATCGAACACACCCACCGCCAGGCCCCCCGCGGTGCCCTGGCCTTCCGCGATGGGCGCCACGCGATTGGAAACAACGATGAGCCGGCTCATCGTGCACCTCCGTCGGTGCTGTGAGGGGTCACCAGCGCGGCAAGCCACGCGCGCAGCGCTGCAGGATCGTTCAGCCGCCAGCGCGCCTGGCTTGGGCCCGCTCCCACCTTGACCGACCAGCCGCCCAGCGCGTTGACGGCATCGAAGGCGGTTTCATCGGTGAGGTCGTCGCCGGCAAAGACCGCGGTCCGGCCCATGAAGGGCGGCTCGGTCATCAGCGTGTGCACCACGTCGCCCTTGCTTGCGCCGCGCGGCTTGAGCTCGACGACCATCTTGCCGGCCTGCAGGCGCACGTGCTCGGCATGACGGTGCGCAAGGCGATCGGCCACGGTGAGGACGGCGTTCTCCGCCTCGGGCACATGACGATAGTGCAGGGCGAACGCGATGCCCTTGTTCTCGAGCACCACGCCGGGAAACTGCGCAGCCAGCTGCGCGAAGTCGGCCCGCAGTGCGCGCTCGAGCTCGGCCAGCGCGTCGGCATCGGTGTTCAGGCGGACAAGGCGGCCATCCGCGTAGCGCCGCTCCGCGCCGTGCACGCCTGCAATGACGAGGCCCGGCAGCGACAGCCGCGACTCCACGTCGTGCACGGTGCGCCCGGTGATGACGGCGAGCGCCCCGCCGCTGGCTGCGTGCAGCGCGCGCAATGTTTCGCGCAGCGGTGCCGACACGTGTACGGCATCCGGTTGCGGGGCAATGTCGACGAGGGTGCCGTCAAAGTCGAGCAGGAAGGCCGTTCGCGCAAGATCGAGCGGGGGCAGGGGCGCCGCGTTGGCAGAAGACTGGGGTAAAACGTTCTTGGTCAAACCGGTCCAGGGTGAATGTGCGTGATGCGCCAGTTCACGCAAGAACCGGGCCGACCGCGCGGGGCGTTGTCATTTCGCCCTTCGCGGCCGGCGGCCGGTCGGCCGGTATGTAAAAACGGGCGCGTGATGCAAATTCTTCACATGCGGAGCGTCGTGGGCGTCACAGCGAAGCCGCGAGTCGCGTGCCCTGGTCGATGGCGCGCTTGGCATCGAGTTCGCGCGCCTCATCCGCGCCGCCGATGACGTGCACCTTCGCGCCACCGGCCTGCAGCGGTTCAACGAGTTCGCGCAGCGGTTCCTGGCCCGCGCACAGCACGATGGAATCGACGGGCAGCCATTCGGCGTCTTCGCGCTTCTCGCCGTAGCTCACCAGCAGGCCCTCGTCGCCGATGCGCTCGTAGTTGACGCCACCAACCATGCGCACGCCGAGGTGCTTCAGGCTCGTGCGGTGGATCCAGCCGGTGGTCTTGCCCAGGCCTGCGCCGAGCTTGCCTGCGCGCCGCTGCAGCAGCGTGATCTCGCGCGCCGGTCGAGGCGGCTGCGGGCGGATGCCGTGGACACCGCCGCGCACCTGCGTCGGGTCGCCTACACCCCATTCGGCGCGCCACGCCTGCAGATCCAATGTGGGCGAATGGCCGTCCAGCGCGAGGAACTCCGCCACGTCGAATCCGATGCCGCCCGCGCCGACGATCGCGACGCGCTTGCCCACCGGTTTGCGGTGGCGCAGCACGTCGATGTACGACAGCACGCTCGGATGCTCCTGCCCCGGGATCTTCGGATTGCGCGGCGACACGCCCGTCGCGATGATGATCTCGTCGTACCGGCCTGCCAGGAGTTGCTGCGCATCCACGCGCGTCCCCAGGTGAAGCGAGACGCCCGTGGCCTGCACGCGGCGCGTGAAGTAGCGCAGCATCTCGTGGAATTCCTCTTTGCCCGGAATCGCCTTGGCCATGTTCAACTGGCCGCCGATTTCCGCCGCGGCGTCGTACAAGTCCACGGCATGACCGCGCTCGGCCAGCGTGGTGGCCGCCGACAGCCCGGCCGGCCCTGCACCAACCACCGCAAAGCGCCGCCGTGCGGGCGCGGGGCGAATGACGATCTGCGTTTCATGGCATGCGCGCGGGTTGACGAGGCAGCTGGCCGTCCGCGCCTTGAAGGCGTGGTCCAGGCACGCCTGATTGCACGCGATGCAGGTGTTGATGTCCTGCGCGCGGTTCGATGCGGCCTTGCGTACGAACTCCGGGTCGGCCAGCAGCGGGCGCGCCATCGACACCATGTCGGCGCAGCCATCGGCCAGCACGGCCTCTGCCACCTCGGGCGTGTTGATGCGGTTGGACGTAACGAGCGGAATGCCGACCTCGCCCTTCATCTTCTTTGTCACCCACGCGAAGGCCGCGCGGGGCACGCTCGTCGCAATGGTGGGGATGCGCGCTTCGTGCCAGCCGATGCCGGTGTTGATGATGGTGGCGCCCGCGCGCTCCACGGCCTTGGCAAGCTGCACGACTTCTTCCCACGAGCTGCCGTCGGGGATGAGGTCGATCATCGACAGGCGATAGATCAGGATGAAATCCTTGCCCACCGCCTCGCGCGTGCGCTGGACGATCTCCACGGGCAGGCGCATGCGGTTGGCATAGCTGCCGCCCCAGTCGTCGGTGCGCTTGTTGGTGTGCGTGACGAGGAACTGATTGATGAAGTAGCCCTCGGAGCCCATGATCTCGACGCCGTCGTAGCCGGCTTCGCGGGCCAGCTCGGCGCAGCGCACGAATGCGCGGATCTGCCGCTCGATCCCGCGCGGCGACAGCTCGCGCGGTGTGAACGGGCTGATCGGCGAGCGCAACGCAGACGGGGCCACTGCAAATGGGTGATAGCCGTAGCGGCCCGTATGCAGGATCTGCAGCGCGATCTTGCCGCCTTCTTCATGTACGGCACGCGTGACGGCGCGATGCCGGCGCGCAGCGCCGTGGGTGGCGAGACGCCCGGCAAACGGCTTGGTCCACCCGGCAATGTTGGGCGCGAATCCGCCCGTGACGATCAGGCCGACATCGCCGCGGGCACGTTCGGCAAAGTACGCGGCGAGCCGGTCGAAGTGATTGCCGTCTTCCAGCCCGGTGTGCATCGACCCCATGAGCACGCGGTTCTTGAGCGTGGTGAAGCCCAGGTCGAGGGGCTGCAGCAGGTGGGGGTAGGGGGACGGTGTGGAGGAAGGCATGTCCGGCGCATCACAGGCTGTGGAAACGCGCCGGACGGTAGCACCCAAGCGCCCGTTGGAACAACAGGGCGGGGCTCTAGATGTGGGAGCGGCGCGTCAGGGCTTCTTCTGGTCGCCGTCGGCAGGCTTGCTCAGCAGCGCCTTGAGCAGCTTGTTCTGCGGCACCGGCTTGGCGGCGCCCTGGCCAGGCTTGCCGGTGCGCTGATTGTCGCGCTTCAGGTTGTTGGCGATCTTCAAGCCCTTGAGTTTTTCGAGGTCGGTTTTCTTCACGATGGGGTCCGCAATGGAGTCCGGTTGGCGCGTGTTACGCTCGGCAGGATACGCGAAACGCTCGCACGCGCTCCATTTTTGCCGCATGTCCGCCGCTTTCACCCCGCCCGCCACGCCCGTCCCCGACCTGTTCCAGCCCAGCCTGCAGGACTGGACCGACCAGCCCGCGCAGGCTTTCGAGCATTGGCTCGCCGCGCGCGGCTATCGTGAATCGTCCGCCACGGTGTATCGCGCCATGTGGCGCAAGTGGCTGCGCTGGACCGAATCGCACCAGCGCGCCCTGGCCGACTGGAGCGCCGCCGACATTGCCGCCTTCCTCGATGAATCGGGCCTGACCAAGCTGCATCGCTACCGCTACGCGCGGCTGATCGAGCGCGTGTTCCATCAGATCGACCAGTTGCGCGCCGGCACGCACAACCCCGCCAGTTCAGCCGTGCAGCAGAAGCTGGCGGAGGGCGAGAACGACCCGACGACGTTTCTCTCCGAGGCCGAGCGCACGGCGATCGAAGCGTCGCTCGAGGTGGGCCCGCGCGCGGGCGAGGCGGCGCCCAATGCCAGCGCCTTCAAGCTCGCACGCGACCGTGCGCTGGTGGCCGTCTGCCATGGCGCGGGGCTGAAAGTCGCGCAGGTGCAGGCGCTGCTGTTGCACCACGTCGATGAGGCCTTGGCCACCATCACCATCGAGCGCTTGCGTGGTCCGGCGTATCAGGCGCCATTGCTCGAAGCGGCGCGCCCGGCATTGGCGGCGTGGCTGGCGGTGCGCCGTCAGGCCGAGGTGCCGGGCGAACGGGTGTTCGTCGCCGATGCAAGCGGCCGCGCCATGCATGCCGCGTCGGTCTACCGCCGCGTGGAGGCGTGGCTGGCTGCGCTGCCGGCATTGGTGCACCGCAGCGAACGGCTGTCTCCGCAGACGCTGCGCAACGGGTACGCAGCGGCCTTGTTCGACGCGGGCGCGACCCCCGCTGAAGTGGGGTATGCCCTCGGCCTGCGCGACCAGACCTCACCCTGGCGCCTGCGCGCCGCCTACGCCGCCTGGCAGGCGGCCGCCCATCCCGACGCGGCGGCGTAGTCGCGCCGTGGTTCAAGTTCGCCGCAATGCGGTAGGGCGCTTTGCTATGATCGCGCTGTTTCGGGCGCCGGCTGCCACGCCGGCGCTGTACAACCCGATGCCGCGCGTGAACGCGGCACGCTACCACGCTCCTCCTCGATACCTCGAACCCAATGACAGAAACCATTCTGCTGACCGGCGCCACCGGTTACATCGCCTCGCACACCTGGGTTGAACTGCTGGATGCCGGTTATCAGGTGATCGGGTTGGACAACCTGTGCAACAGCAGCGCGACCGTGCTGTCCCGCATCGAGCAGATCACCGCCAAGACGCCGAAGTTCGTGCAAGGCGACGTGCGCGACCGCCGCCTGCTCGACGACCTGTTTGCCAGCACGCGCATCTCCGCGGTGATCCACTTTGCTGCGCTCAAGTCGGTGGGCGAGTCGGTGCAGAAGCCGCTGGCCTATTACGACAACAACATGGGCGGCCTGGTGACGCTGTGCGCGGCGATGGCGCATGCGAATGTACGCCAACTCGTGTTCAGCTCGTCGGCGACCGTGTATGGCAATCCGCATACGGTGCCGATCACCGAGTCGTTTCCGCTGTCGGCCACCAACCCCTACGGCCAGACGAAGGTGATGGGCGAGCAGGTGCTGCGCGATCTCGAAATTTCGAACGCGGCCTGGCAGATCGCCTATCTGCGCTACTTCAACCCGGTGGGTGCGCACCACAGCGGACTGATCGGCGAGGACCCGCGCGGTATCCCCAACAACCTGATGCCGTACGTCGCCCAGGTGGCGGTCGGCAAGCGGGAGAAGCTGTCCATCTACGGCGGGGATTGGCCCACGCCCGACGGCACCGGCGTGCGCGACTACATTCACGTGGTCGACCTCGCGCGTGGCCATCTGTCTGCACTCGATACGCTGCGCCGCGACGGCCGCGGCTTTACCGTCAACCTGGGCACCGGCCGCGGATATTCGGTGCTCGAAGTGGTGGAGGCCTACAAGCGTGCCAGCGGCCGGCCGATTCCGTACCAGATCGTCGACCGCCGCCCGGGCGACATTGCGGCCTGCTACGCCGATCCGGCGCTGGCGGCGTCGCTGCTGGGCTGGCGCGCGCAATACGGCATCGAGCGCATGTGCGAAGACTCGTGGCGCTGGCAGAGCATGAACCCGGACGGCTTCCAGAGCCGCGGCTGATCCGGGCGCCCCTTGAACGACACCGTGCAGCAGGAGACGTCCGGCCGTGGATGAGGCTTTCGTCACGCACCTGATCCGCGTGCTCGCGGATGCGCTGTCGCCCGCCTTGCTGTCGCTGCTGGTGGCGTGCGGCGCCGGCAGCCTGCTGCTGCGCGTGCTGGACGGCCTGCCTCGCGCGACCGCCTCGCATGCGCGCCTGCCGCTCGTCATGACAGCGCTGTTTGCCGCGGTGGGGCTCTGGACGGTGCCGCTGCTTGCGCTGCTGATGCACTGGCCGCCGCATGACGAGAACCTCGTCGTGTTGATGACGGTGGCCTCCTTCGGCTGGAGCCTGGCCGTCGCCGCGCTGTGGTGTGTGCTGGGCGGCCGTGCCACTAGCGTGCGCGCCGTCCTGCTGGGCGCATTGCTCAGCCTGAGCGGGCCGGTGGCGGTACTGCTCGTCGCGGGCACGGCGCACTTTGCTGCGATGGCGTGGGCTGACGCCGGCCTGCTGGGCATCGTCATGGTGCTGTCGGCCGTGGCCTGTGCGGCGGCGCTGCAGCTTGCGCTGTCGCCCCGGCCCGGCGCCGCTGGTGCACCGGTGCGCCGCCCTGCCGTGAGCGTATTCGTGTGTGCGCTGTTCGGGGCGGCCTTGACGGTGAACGCCGCCTGCATGGCATCGCTGTCAGGGACGTTTTCGGCGGCCCGGGATGCCGCGCCCGCGTGGCTGCGGGTGGCGCTTGCCGTGGGCGCCGTGGCCTCGGTGCTGGCGGCGCTCCTGCTCGGCTATCGCGACCGCGCCGCCGCCGACGTTGCCGCCGCGTCGGCCGCGCGCGACATGCGCCTGCGCAAGGAAGCCATGCAGGCGCTCAATGACCTGGAGCAGAGCTACCGCCAGCGCGAAGCCGAACTGGCGGCGCGCCATCAACTGCTGCTGGATGGCGTCGAGGTCGGCCTGTGGGAATTCGACCTCGTGACCCGGTCGGCGCAGTTTTCCGCGCGGTTTGCCGACATGCTCGGTTATACGCTCAAGGAAATCGGCCCGAGCACCAGCGAATACCTGCGCCTCGTGCATCCCGACGACCTGCCGATGGTGCTCAACCGCATCCAGGCGCATGTGGACGGCAATACCGCTGCCTACGTCGCGGAGTTCCGCATGCGCCACAAGGACGGCGGCTATCGCCATGTGCGCGCGCACGGCGTAGCGTGGCGCGACGCCGGCGGGCGCGCGGCGCGCATGGCGGGCTCGCATGTCGAGATCGCCGTCCAGGCGGCGGCTGAGCCGGGGCCGCGCGCGAGCGAGCCGGCCGTGACACCCGAAGCCTGGCGCCGGCAAGGCTTGTGGGAAACGTGGTCGCCCATCGAGGACGATCACGCGGCAGCGGCGCCTGCGGTCCTCCAGCCGGTGGCTGCATCCGGCGCCGATGCGGCGCTGCCCAGCATCAATCCGCACGCCCTGCGCTGAACGGTGGTCCGGCACGGGCGCGACCTGGCCAGGAGGGTCGCCGCCCTCAAGTTTTCTGCTTCCTTGCCCGATAGCTCATGCAGGGCGCGTGCGATCGCGCCCGGGGGAGCGCCGCACGCATCACGCGGATAAAAAAGAAACGGTGGAGGGAAGGAAGATGAATCGACTCACGCTTCGGCAGAAGCTGTGGCTGCCGCTCGTTCTGAGCTGGCTGTGCCTGCTGGTCATCACGGTCTGGAGCGCGTGGGAAACGCGCACAGTGCGTCTGGAAGAGCGCCAGCGGGATCTCCAGAACGTCAGCGAGGCCGCGTTTGGCGTCATCAAGGAATACGGCCAACTGGCCCAGGAAGGCAAGCTGAGCGCCGACGACGCGCGCACCCAGGCGATGGCGCGCATCAAGGCGATGCGTTACGGCAAGGATGGGTATTTCAGCATCAACCTGACCAATTCCGTGATGCTGATGCACCCGATCAAGCCCGAGATGGTCGGCAAGGACATGTCGGGCTTTACCGATCCGTCGGGCAACCACCTGTTTCAGGAAATCTCCCGCGTGGCCAAGAACGGCGGCGGCTTTGTCGATTATCTGTGGTCCAAGCCCGGCGCCGAGGAGCCGCAGCCGAAGAAGAGCTATGTGCTGTACTACCAGCCGTGGGACTGGTGCCTTGTCACGGGCACGTACATGGACGATATCGACACCGCGTTCCGCGCGTCGCTGTTCAAGGCGCTTGGGCTGCTGTTCGGCGTCGGCCTGCTCATGACGTTCGTGGTGGTTACCGTGACGCGCAGCCTCCAGCGCCAGTTGGGCGGAGAGCCGGCCTATGCCGCAAGCATTGCCAGCCGAATTGCCTCCGGCGATCTTGCCGTGCAGGTGCAGACCGAGGGTCGGCCGGGATTCGTAAAATTTCCGCCAGAATGAGTCTAAGCGGCTGATTTGAAAGAGAAATCGATCGTCGGATCAAGCGGCGGCACCTTCTTGTGCAGGTCCATCAAGTAATCGCCGAACCGGTTGATGTGGTCCTTCCGGTAAGGCGACAGCACCTTCAGCACTTCGGCGTCGATCGGCAACCCCTTCTCCTGAAGCTCCTTGAGCTTGCGCGACATCCACTGCACGTTGTACAGGATGACCATGTTGGCCACGAGTTGGTTGTACTTGATGACCTTGCGCTGCTCGTGCCGGATGTTCTCGGCGATGACGCCCTCTCCCCCGAACATCAGCCACTGCGCGTAGTCGTTGAACTGCTCGCTCTTGTTGGTGGCCGCATGGATGGCCCGTCGCATGTCGGGGTTGCTGATGTACTTCAGCAGGAACATCGTACGGATGACGCGGCCCAACTCTCGGAAAGCGAAGTACAGCTTGTTCTTGCGGCTCTCGGAGCCGAGGCGCCGGAGGATCGTCGACGGCGTCATACGGCCGACCTTAATCGAGATGGCCACGCGCAGCATGTCCGGGAAATGCCGCTCGATCAGTGCCCAGTCGATGGTGCCCCGGAACAGCGAATCGATGTTTTTGTAGCGCCGGCGCCGGTCGGCCTTGTAGAACACCAGATCCTTGATGTTTCGGATGCGCGGCATCAGGTTGATCCCCAGTAGATGTGCCAAGCCGAACACCGGCCCGCTCTGCGCCTGCGTGTCGCCATGGACGGTGTCGGGCTGCACGCTGGAGGCATTCTTGAGCAACCCATCCAGGATGTAGACGGCCTCGTGCACGCCGCAGGGAATGAAGTGGCTGAACAGCGCGATGTACATGTCGGAGACATGGTAGTAACCGATGCCGCCATAGCCACCGTACCGGATGTGATATTCCGACAGCAGGTTCTGCTCGTAGAGGTTCCACTTCGTGCCGTCGGCCGACACCCGCTTGCCGGAACCCCAGAACTTCGGCAAAGCGAACCGGTTGTAGGCATTGATGACCTGCACGATGGCTTTGTCCAGGCGCTCCTCGGTGACGTGTCGCAGATTCAGCCAGGCGACCTGCTTGCGGCTCAGGTTCTTCACCGAGCGCGCGGTCTGGCTCGGTCCGAGATTGCAGCCATAACAGAACAGCGTTGTGATGAACCGCTTGCGCGGATCGTCGATCTTGGCTTCGAACCCCGACAGCGGACCGAACAGCTTGTGCAAGTCGAGCCACCGCTCGGTCTCGATCAGGATGTCCAGAATGCTCACCGGTGGCATCGACGCGGTGATGGCCTGATCGATCAGCAGCTTGTTGGGCGGATCGGGATCTTTCTCCAGCCGATGCAGGATGAGCCCCTGTTCGCTGATCTCCACATGGTCGTTGGCAGGGAACTCAGAGTCCACCGCGTCAGCGAGCGTACCCAATTCTTCTTTCAACGCCTGGACGAATGCCTTGCCGTCGACCGGGAAATTGACCAGCTCGCTGTAGCGCGGTAGTTCCGCCCGGAACTCCTCCCACGACACCTGGTGCACACGTGGATCGTCGTACTGGTCACTGTTCTCCACATAGATGTCACCCGATTTCAACTCCCGCATGATTTGGCTGAATACGCACAGCTCGAAGTACTTGCGGTGCATCAGCCGGCCGCTCTTGCCATTCGGGAAAATCGGCTTCTCCCACTTGTCCGGTATCCAGCCCAGCGGTAGGTTGGCCGCGTCACGGTCGCTGAGCATCAGGTATTCGCGGTGCGAGGTCCTGTAGCTGCGCATCCAGTCCAGCGCTCGCAGGAGCGCATCGTCTTGCGAGCTGGCCCTGAGCGATAGCAGATCGAGGCACTGGAACAGCAGCGCCCGCAGGTTCCGATACGGACGCAGCATGAAGGGAAACGTATGGTTTCCCGCGTAGGCGATGTGTTCATTGCAGCGGGTCAGTACCCCATCGGGATCGCCGCCCAGCGCCGCGCGCATCTTCGCGACACGGGCTTCCGCCGGCAGCGTGTCGTCCTGCAGCACACCGAGCACGTCTCGAAACTGACCGACCAGGGCCTCAAGCTGGTCCGCGTGCGCTAATTGGTACTGCTGCAGGCGCAATTCGGCCGTATGTTCCAGGTTGCGCACCGTCTTGATGAAGATCTCGGCCACGTCGTCCAGTGCTTTTTGCAACTGCGCAAGGATGAACAGGACAGCCAACGCATAGCGCTTGGTGGGCTTGAGCGACCGCATTTCCTGGACATCCAGGGCGCGCGCTTCCGTGACCAACTGCGTGCACTTTGGCGCGGTGAGGATCTCCGGTGCCACCGGCATGCCATCAGCCAAGACACGCAGCGCCTCGATGTGCTTGAGGAACCCGGCGATCTCCCGTGGCGCGGGCCGCTTGGGTTCCCGTTTGACCTGATCCCAGCCGGTGCGCCCGCCACGGTTGTCGAAGAGCGCATCGATTCTGACGATCAGGTCGGGCCCCAGCGCCTCGACGATCGTGCGGTAGATGGTTTCGTTGACCTGACTGCGGGCGTGGGCAGCGATCCTGGTCAGCGCGGCCAGCGGCGGCAATTCATAGCGGTGCCGGATCAGCTCCTCGATCAGGACGTTGATGATGTCAGGCAGTTCCGTTTTGATGCGCGCCGCGTGCGCGGCCACATCGGCAAGCCACGCGTGTGTCTGCGCGTCCGTGGTGCGAATGCCGATAAAGTCGCGCAGGAGCTTTTGGTGGCGGGATTTGCTTCCTGAACGGTCGTATCGTGCCAGCACGCTGCGCAGCAGTGGGCGGATGCGCAGCACCGAACACACGTGATGCACGATGGCCGTCGGAACGCCCGAAACTGGCGGGCAGTAGCCCAGCCGCTGGTACAGCTTGAGCTGGACGAGGATCAGCGCGCGCGTGGGCGCTTGCCGATACTGGTCGGCAACAAAGCGGATTTCGGCCGGGCTCGGGGTGAACACCGTGGCCAGTCCCGTTTCCCCCAGTTCGGCCGGCAGCATTGGGTAGGCCGTGTCATGGATCTGCTGCATCGTCTCAACCGCCGAGAATGTTTGCGTCTTGAGTCTCGTCACGCCAGGCTACGCATCATAAGGGCTGACCGGTGCGATATCGGCCCCGCCTCGGGCTGAAAACCGTGTCAGCGCGCATGCAAGCAATGCCAGCATCGGGTCTGGTGGACAGTTCTTTTTAAGTCTGATTTCGATATTTTTCAGCGATAACGGGCCACAGCCGCTCTACCATCCCGGGTTTTGGTCAACCCGTGCTGGTCGTCGATGAGGTCAATCAGGTCACCCCGCAAAGCCCGCGGAACCCGACCGCCCACTGTCTGGGAGCAAGGCCGATGGATCAAGGCCGGCTTGCCGCGCGATGGGTGGATTCGCGTCGCTGCCGACGAGGGCGACGCCGGTGTCGGCACGTGTGACCGATGCCGTGGCGTGTTCACGGGGCCGGTGCACGTATTACGTCATCACAACTACCACGGCGTGCTGCGCGTCGACGAAGACTGTTCCCGCGAGTTGCGGGTGAAACCGCAACAGAGCGAGCCGAAGCCGCCGCCGCGCAGCCGGGCGACCAAGCGCCTCTTATGGCTGACCCGCGCATGGAAGCGCGGCGGCAGTTTCGATGGCCCCATGTCGCTTCCGGCCGATGGCTATGTGACCACGGTGTGGCGGCAGGAGAACGGATGGCGTTACGAAATTCGCCCCATCCGGCAAACCGAAATCTGTCGGGCAGAAACGGGCTATGCCTCTGATGAGGCTGCGCGCCTAGCAGCGTTCGATGCCATTACCGAACTTCTCGAAAACAAATCCCCCCGCCCAGATCCTGCGCGCGTGCAGCCGCCGGTGGATGGTTGGACATTGCACCTGTAACGGGCAGATCGCCGCATGGAAGTCACAACCCTTCTTCAGAACCTCTTCGCCCCCACACGCCGCCTGTACACGCTGGAAGGCGACGGGCCGCTTGCGGATCTGGCGGTGGAAGCCTGGCTCGGTCGCGAGGCACTGTCCGAACTGTTCGAATGGCGCGTGGTGGCCGTCAGCGCCAATGCGCGCATCGCGCTCAAATCATTGCTGGGCCAGCGGGTCACGCTGGTCACGACGCTGGCCGATGGTACGCAGACCAAGCGCACGGGCCTGATCCGCCTGGCTGAGAAGCTCGGCGCGGACGGCAGCCTCACGCGCTATCGCCTGACGGTGGTGCCATGGTTCTGGCTGACCACGCAGCAGCGCCACAGCCAGGTGTTCCAGAATCGGCCGCTCGCTGACATCATTGAGCAGATGCTGTCGCCGTACGAGCCGTACGCCTCGTGGCGCTACGCGGCCGGTGCCGAAGCACGCATGAGCGATTTCGGTACACGCGCGCACATCGCGCAGTTTCGCGAGACGGACTACCACTTCGTCACACGCCTTCTCGCCGAGGCGGGGCTCGGCTTCACCACGGTGGAAGACGACCAGGCGCACGGCGGCCACACGCTGGTGATCTTTGCCGACAGCACGCAGCTGCCGGAAGACACGGAGTCGGCTGCGGCCGGCGGCATCCGCTTCCACCGCGCGCACAGCCTGGAAGAGCGCGACGCCATCCAGCAACTGGCCTGCCACACCCGCACAACTGCCGGCGGCGTTGCCGTGGCCGCGTGGGACCCGGAAGGCAAGCACAGCGTGCGTGCCCATGCGCCCGCGCGCTTTGCCACCAGCGCCGGCAGCCCCGACGCGTATCTGTCCATCAGCCCGTCGCTGGCGCCGGATTCCGCCAATGCCCAGCGCATTGCCGAGCAGGTCATGGAAAGCCTGGAGGCGCGCGCACTGCTGTTCTCGGGGCGAGGCACGGTGCGCACGCTGCGCAGCGGTACGCGTCTGCAGGTGGTGGATTGCCCGCACCTGCCGCAAGACGTGGAAGGCGCCTATCCGCTGTTGATGGATCTGGTCGAGCACTGCGGCATCAACAACCTGACCGTCGATACGCACAACGCGCTCAGCCAGCGTTTGGGCGGGCTCGATGCCGCGCTGGCATTCGATACGCCGCCCAGCGCGCCGGAATCCGGCCCGGGCGTTTTTGGTTTCCAAGAAGCAGAAGGCCCCGTCGAACGCAGCACGCCGACTGGCGATCTGCTCAAAGCAGCACGCGCGCACGGTTACGCTGGCGTCTTCCGCGCCGGCGACGCACGCCGGCCCTGGCGCCCGGCCGTGACTGAACCCGATTGCGGCCGTCTCTACGCGGCGCCCACCGCGCAAGGCGTACACAGCGCCATCGTGGTCGGCCCGGACGGCCAGACCCAAGCCGGCGGAGACGGCGAGCACCATGCCAGCCCCGCAGGTGAAATCCGCGTGCGCTTTCCCTGGCAACAAGGCGAGCGTGCAGATGACCGAAGCAGCCGCTGGGTACGCGTCGCGCAGCGGCAGGCCGGTTCCGGCATGGGCTGGCAATGGCTGCCGCGCATTGGGCAGGAAGTGCTCGTCAAGTTCAGCGAAGACGATGTCGACCAGCCGGTCGTCATTGGTGCCCTCTACAACGGTCAGGGCGAGGCCGGCGTTGCGCCGACGCCCGGCGGCCAAACCGCAGCTCAAATGGACACGGCCGCACTCTACAAACAAGGCAGCGATACGGCCCCGAGCGCCCAGGGTAACGTGGCGGGCGGCCACAGCCCCGCCTGGCACGGCATGGGCACCGACGCGGACGGACACCGCAACGCTGCTGCGCACACCGGCTTCAAGAGCGCCGAACACGGCGGCAGCGGCTACAACCAGCTCGTCTTCGATGACAGCGATGGTCAGTTGCGCACGCAGCTTGCCACCACGCAGCTACACAGCCAGATCAACCTTGGCCACCTCGTTCACCAACAGGACAACCGGCGCGGCAGCTTCCGTGGTCAGGGCTTCGAGCTGCGCACCGACGGCCACGCCGCCGTGCGCGGCCAGGCCGGACTGCTGCTGACCACCTACCGCGACGCCGCCAGCGGCAAAGCTGTGCCCACAGGCGACAACGCCGCCGGCATTGCCCTCATCAAGCAGGCCAAGGCGCTCACCCAATCGCTGGGCCAAGGGGCCGTCACCCATCAGACCGCTGGCCTGTCGTCGGCGAAGGACGAGAATGCGCCGCTGGCCAAGCAGGAGAAGGCCGCCGCCGGCATGGTGGACGGCAAGGCGCTCGATGCGGCGAAGCAGGATGCCAGCGCCGGCAACACCAGCACGCCGGGCAAGGTGCCACACCAGGGCGAGGCGATGGTGCATGCGAACGGCCGCGCCGGGTTGGTCATGGTGGCCGGTCAGGATCTGCAGTTGGCCAACGGCGAGAGCATCGCCCTGGGCAGCGGCCAGGACACCAACATCGCCGTCGGCAAACAGGCGCGCATGCACGCTGGGCAAGCGATCGGCGTGGCGGCGGGCCTGTCCAAGGCGGGTGACAACAACATCGGCCTGCAACTGACCGCCGGCCAGGGCAACATCGACGTTCAGGCGCAGCACGACACGCTGAAGCTCATGGCCAAGGATGACCTGAAATTAGTGTCGGCCAACATGAACGTGGATTTTGCGGCGGCCAAGCGGATTCGCCTGGCGACGGCGGCCGGTGCAGCCATTACGCTGGAGGACGGCAACATCACCGTCGAGTGCTCCGGGCCGATTACCTACAAGGCCGCGCAGCGCACCTTTGATGGGCCGGTGAACCAGTCGTATCCGTTGCCGGCGTTTCCACAGAGCATCTGTGTCGAATGCATGTTGCGCGCAATGGCTGGCGGTCATTCGCTCGGTAGCAGGAACGGCTGATTTAGCAGACATCGAGGTCATTGGCACCATGGCAACCCGTTTCCAGATTCAACGCAGACGCTCGGATGAACCTGCTTGGGTGAACGATTTCCCGGATAGCGCTCTGGCACAACTTTTTGGCGCATTGCCGGAGGCGAACGTGTATGCCTTGGTCGACAACGCGTTCGATACCGGTTTCGCGCAGCGGCTACGCTCGCGGTTTCCGGGCTTGCATCCGCAGTCACTCTACGAGGGGCGCTATGACGGGCCCGGCTTGGCAGAAATCGCCCCCTCCGTGGTCCGCATACCGGTTGAAGAATCCGAACGGCGTACGTTCCTTGAGTTCGTTCTGAATGAGACTTCGGGCAAGCCGATGCTGAGCTTCTTGCATCGCATCGCGTCGGCTCTTGATCCAGTCGCGCACCTCCAGGACCAGATGGAAGCTGTGGACCATGAGGGGAAGGCGTTCCTGATCCGCTTCGCGGATACCCGCTCGTTGGATGCGCTGCTGCAGGTGTTTGATGACGCGCAGCGTGAGCGCTTCCTGAATGGGTTGCGGTGGTGGTACTTCCGACGCGATGGCAGGTTGCAGGCTGTCGGTCACCCTGACGATGCTTCAGCCGACCGGACTGACGAACCCTATGTCTTCAGTCGGGAGCAGATGGATCGTCTTGATGCGCTGGCTCGCCCGGATGGCCTGCTGAGACTCATTCAGACGAACGTGCATTGGTGGGGAGAACTAACAGGTACACCATCTCAGGCGCATAGCTGCATTCGGATGGCGCTGGATAGCCCCGAGTTCAACGCGGGCGCGCATGACGCAGTGGTTTTTCGAGTAGTCGCCGGTGCATTGAGTGAAGCTGGTTTGCTGCAGTCGCAAGAAACGACGGAACAGTCATGAAAATTCGAACATGGATGGCACTCGTGTTGGTGGTGTTGGCCACGCTCAGCGCCGGCTGCAAGCCTGCGGAGCAGGCGAATGCTGCCCAGCAAGATGAAGACCTCGGCCTTGAGGTCCGAGTGCTCAACTACATGGATGAGGGACTCGACATCGTTTATGTAAACGGCGTTTGGGTAGGAAGTGAGAAGCGCCATGCAGGGGGTTTTGGTGTTGCAGGGGCAATCGGTGTGCCACGCAAGTGGCATCCAGGTCTTACAGTAGAAGTTGAATGGCAGGACGACACGCTCTACCGGAAGGACCATGATGCGACATACAAGGCACAGGTCCCCGTCGAGCCGTATCCTGACGGCGATCCAAGTTCGCTTTGGCTAGCGTTTTACCCAGGCAAGAAGATAAGAGCCATTGCTTCGCGCTATACGCCTCTCAATCCCAAATTTCCAGGCGGACTGAAGTATCCAGAAGACGCTTGCATGGCGGACAAGGCGTGCGCCGCCAAGTTCTATCCCGAGCGCATGGCGTCATCCAGCCAGGAGCGATGAGATGGCCGAACTCGAACGACTGCAGCCAAATCCCTTCGCCCTAACGCTGGACGAGAAGGGACGGTGCATGGCGAACAACATTGAGGCCTTCTCAGGGCAATGCACCGAGGAATTGCGAATCGGGATCTTCTTCGATGGCACCAACAACAACAAGGATCGGGACGCACCCAAGCACGCCCACAGTAACGTAGCGCGGCTGTACGACATCTTTGAGCGGAAGAAAAATCAGGTGGCCTTCTATGTGCCCGGCATCGGGACACCGTTCGAGAAAGAAATCGGCGACACCGGCCGCGGCTATGACGCACGGGCGGGGCTGATGGCGGGCTGGGGCGGTGAAGCCCGCATCAATTGGGCATTGCTGAAACTAACCGATGCGCTTTACCAGCTGTTTTACGGAGATGATCTGAGTAGGGCGATGGGCACCGAAGATCTGAAGGTGCTTCGCAAAATCTCGGGCGATTTGAGCTTCCCTGTACATAAGCGCGCGGAAGCCGGCGCACGCGACGAGGCGCAGAAGATCAAAGACGAAGTGGAGCAACTGAATGACGCAGGGACGGGGCGCACGCTCGCCGTCGCGTTGGACACGGCGGACAACATTCCCAATGCCATTCCGCGCAAGCAGGAGTTGCAACGGCGGCGCGAGTTCCTTTCGCAAAAGCTGAAGGCACTCATCGCCGACCGCAAGCCGAAGCTCCAGCGCATTCGCCTGTACGTGTTCGGATTCTCACGCGGCGCGGCGGAAGCTCGGGTGTTCAGCAACTGGCTGGAAGATGCGTTCGACCCAGGTATGACGCTGGCTGGTGTCGAGGTGAGCTTCGATTTCCTCGGAATCTTGGATACTGTCGCGTCCGTGGGGTTCGCCCAAAGCTCCATGTTCTCCACCGGCCACGGCGGGTGGGGCCAAGAGGAATTCCTACGCATTCCGAAATATGTCAATCGGACGGTCCACTTGATTTCCTCACACGAAATACGTGGCTCGTTCCCGTTGGACAAGGCGGTCGCCAGGGATCTGCTCGAAATCGCCTATCCAGGCGTCCACACGGATGTGGGCGGGGCATACCGGCCAGGGGACCAAGGCCGTGGTTGCAGGGCCGACGGAACACCCGACGACAGCACCAAGCTCTCGCAAGTGACACTTGCCAAGATGTATCGGGAAGCCGTTGCTGCCGGCGTGCCGTTGAAGCCGTCAGCGGATCTTCCACCTCGGGTTCTGGATGCACTCAAGATCTCGCCCCAACTGATCAAGGACTACAACGCGTACGTTGATGCGGTGAATCCGCTTATCAAAAAGAAGGGCGGAGGAACTACTGGCGCAGCACACGTGCAATACGGCTTGTACCTGCGTTGGCGTCGGCTGCGCCTGGGCAGCGGACCCGATGCCTTTGAGAACCAACCCTTTTTCAGGCGAGCACAGAATTACAGTGCTCAGTGCGCACAGGATCTGAGCGGCGCAAACGAAGAATTGCGCGAAGAAGCCAAGACGATGTCGGAGATGGAAAACTCCATCCTGTACTCAGATGGCTGGATGGCGGCGGTATTCCGCAGGTCAGGTGTGGCCGCTGAGGCGTTGATCAGACTCCACCGTGCCATATGGGGCGACAAAGTTGCACAGTGGCGAGAGGTCAAAGAGTATTGGAATGACACGTCGCCGTTGGACCCGAGGATCGTCAAGTTCTTTGACGACTACGTGCACGACTCGCGTGCGTGGTTCAAGCCAATGGGCGCCACCAATGAAGGGGTCTGGAAGCTGAGGGAAAAAAACCGGCTGGAAGACCTCAAGCGCAAAGATGCCGAGTGGAACGCCAGATGGAAGGCGGAGTGGCAGAAGATGAGCGCGGACCTCCAGCGGGACCCGCGCGGAACGATCGAGCGCTATGCGCCGGTTTCTGACGGCGGCAAGGGTGAAGTCGCGCCGCCACCGCCACCAGTTATGGGTCAGGATCGCATCGATTTGGACCGCTATCTGAAGGACGGCACGCTGCCGTTGGAGAAAACCGGACGCGAGTTCAGTTCAGTATGGGGGTATCTACGCTGGCGCACACACTTCGCGCCGGAGCTGACGCTGGGCGAGCGTGCGCAAGCGGCGTGGGACCGTGTGGCGGCGGTGCCTGGCAAGGTAGCGGACACAGTCTCCCAGAAGGTCGGCGAAGTCGCGCATAGCGCAGAAGAGGGTCTAGCGAGCACAGCTCGCAAGCTCTTGTCTGCCGGCCAAGACGCGCTGGAACGTGGTGCGAAGCGCGTCCTGGAGCAGTACTCAGGCGGCGGGGTCCCCATGCTTTGACGCAGCCAGGAAACAGGCATTTCCTCAGCTGACTTCGACCTCCCAATCGTCCTGCTCGGACTCGGGATCGCGAGCCTGCTCGCTTCCATGGGGATGACTGATACGGGTGCCTCCACGGATGAGGAGGCGCTGCGCTCTATGGCCGCACAGCGACGTGTATTGCGTGCAATCGCCTATGTCTTCATGGGAATCGGAGGGTTGATGCTGCTGCCGTTGCTGGTCTTCAGCGTTGTCGGAATCTCCGGGGCGCCTTGATCGCATAAACAGCATTTCCGTCCTGTTTTCGAGAGACCTCCATGCCTGACCGATCCGACCCACCTTCGCCACATTCCCGCGCCGCTGTCGACTGCCAAGGTGGGCAGCGGATGGACTACCCCGACGGTAGCTTCATGGTCACGTTGCCAGGCGTCGCCACGGTTCACTGCTCACGCGACGGTGACATCGACGGGCGGACGCCGGCTATCCGCGCAGTCACCATCGCCGATCTCTCGAAGGTTGTGAAACACAGCATCATCCGCCTCTACGACACCGTGTCCCATACGGTGCACTTCGCAGGCGGCGGAGTTGTTTCCTACCTGCACGGCGTCGATGGGACCGGCTTTGAATTCAACTGTCGCAACGTCGTTTTCGAGATTTCCGAGGCGGGACAGGTGCTGGTGCTCGGCACCTATATCGAGCAGTAGTCGTTTAGATCCGCCCGAGGGCAGACCATCGTTGCCATCTTCGTGACTGCGTTTGCGTTTGGTTCGGACCAATGGCAGAATCATCACGGGCGCGCATCGCCGCCTGGGCTCCCAGCCCAAGTTTTGAGCGGCTTAAACTGGCACGAATTCATCTCTTCCTTCCGCGTCGCATGATTGTCAAAGGCGGCGGACGCTAAACGCTCAACGTTCGCTGTGCTCTGAGAGACAACCATGGACCAGTTCTCCCGCTGGAGCGGCATCGCGCACGCCCTCCTTGTCAAGCAAGCTCCCAAAATCAAACTCGGCCAAGTGCATCAGCTCCTCGCTGCCTGCCTCGGCCACCGAACGTACGCGTCGCTTCGCGCGACGGATCTCGACACCCTGAATGGCAAGCCCCACTATGTCCTGTTCGACGATGCGGCGGGACTCGCACGCGCGGAGGACCTCGGACTTGCCGTGACTGAAGCGCAGTGGCGAGACGTTTCCTTGGCGCTTCGACCCAGCGGCATTACGCCATTTTGGCTGACCACCATCGGCGGCATGCACAACGCGGCTGAACTTGTTTTCGAGGACACGTCCAATTCCCGAATCCACGCCATCCAGCGATTGGTCGGTTACCCGGATGTCAAGAGAGCGACCTCAAGCCGCTGCCATTGCGCCGAAGATCAAGTGCCGGATATTCTGAGGATTGAGGTTTCAGGGGACGCCTACGCCTACAACCAAGAAACATCGTTCGCGGTACCCGTGATCGCGATCGTGGAGTTTCCAAAGGTCGGCCAACGCATGTACGGACACGGCACGATTGTCTCGGTCGAGCAGAAGGGAGCGCCGGAGCCGCGTATCTTGGAAGACGTGGATGCGGGTGAGTTTTACTGGATGCCTGAAGAATAGCGGCCCGCTGACCGCGCTCTGACTTTGCCGGCTCAGGCCGTATCAACAAGGGAGAAATGGTGGGACAAGCAAAACAACGCGGGACCAAAGAACAACGGGTGGCGCAAGCGCACGCCAAACTGGCGGCGCTGCGCCCGGAGACGCTGGTGTGCGGCAGCTGCAAAACGGCGTTTGCCGAGTTTGAGGCGCTGGGCACGCGCGGCCTGGCCGGTATCGATGCGGCCTTTGGCGGGCCGTGCCCGACGTGCGGGGAGTCGGTCGTCGCATTCAAGGGCGACTCCGATGCGGTGGCCGATTCCATCCTTGCGTGGCAGGACATGATTGGCAGCGAAGGCGTCGTCGGCAGCCAATCGTCCGATGGGCGCTACCTCCCGCTCGACGGCCCGTCCGGAGGTACTCACCATGGGTGAGGCCAAGCGGCGCGGCAGTCAGACAGAACGTGTGGAGGCTGCCATTGGCGCGGTACCGAGCCCCGAGGCCATGCGCGAAAGTATGGGTTTTGCGGCGTCCGCGAAGTTCGTGGGCTACGTCGTGCACCTGCCCGATAGCGACGAATTCCTGGCCGATGCCATGGAGTCCCAACGCGGGGTCACGGTCTATCGGTATGGTGCCAACCCGGACCTGGCCAAGGTGTTCGCAGACTATCGCGGCGCCGCCAAGCAGGCGGCCCAGATCCAAAAGCATAGGACCGTGGTGGCCTACTTGTTCGACCACGACAATCAGTGGCTGGTCGGTTTCACGGACTGACCTCGGCCCGTCGGTAGTGCAATGAAGACCTTTTATGGGTTCCGTCTGAGGCCGAAATCGGGTGCGAGCGGTTCGCACTCGCATCCGATTCTTCCGCCACCGCTCAACGTGGAAGCCCGCGAGCGGTTGCGTTGGCGCATCGTAGACCTCGACAAGAACCCGGTCGAGATGAATGAGGATGAGCTACGTGCCTGGTTGCTCTCGATCCCAGACGACGAACTGAACGAGTTGATCGCCTTGTCGGATTGGACGCACCCCGACGACAAAGCTGGATGACTCAGGCTGTCCCTCTACGGTACCTACCTGGGTACGCTTAGGTGCCCCAGCCCAGCCGGTGGTTCGCCTGCGTCGCCGCGTGGCGCAGATCCTCTTCGGTGTGCAGGTAGATGCTGGTCGTGGTGAGCGACGCGTGGCCGAGGTTGTCGCGCACGAAACGCAGGTCGACATGGCTGTCGGTCATGTGGGTGCCGGCGGTATGGCGCAGCCAGTGGGACGATGCGCTGGCCAGCCGATCCGCCTGCACGTTGAACTCAGGCCCCTGAGACCGCAGCCGGTCAGCCGCCAGCTTGAACACCTCTTTGACGATCAAGTGAATCGCCGCGCGCGAGAGCGGCTTTTCCGGTCTGATCACGGGCAGCAGCAAAGGGCGCGTTTCACCGGCCTGCGGCGACGGCGGCAAGCCACAGATGCGCCGGTAGCGTGCCAGTTCCGCGATCAGTTCGTCGGTGGCAGGGACCAGTCGTGTCTTGTCGCCCTTGCCCTTGACCTCGATCCACCAGCGCTCGACGCCAGTGGCATCGCGTCGGCAGAACACCGCGCCCATCGGCGTACTGGCGATTTCCGCCGCACGCAGGCCGGCGAGGTACAAGACCGAGAACAGCCACCGGCAACGGGCCGCATGCAGCCGGTCGCGTTCGGTCGTGACGGGCATCGTCTCGATCGTGGCTCGAACGGTATCCCAAAGGTCGTGCGTCAGGTACCGCGTCACGCGCGGCGGCGCCTTGGTGCCGCGCCGGCGTGCGAGCGACAACGGATTGCCGGCCAGATACCCCGCTTCGACGAGCCAAGCGAACAGCGCGTTGAGGATCGTCATCGCATGCCGCACGCTCGTGGGCGACAGCGGGCCGGCAAACGGGCGCCAATCGGGCGATGTTCGCGCCAGCTTCTTGCGCGAGGCCATGACCCAGCGCCATGCCGGCTGCGGGTCGGCCAGGAAGCGCTCATACACCAACAGGTCTTCGTGCGTGAGCGAGGACAGCGGCTTGCCGTGCTGCAGGATCGCCCACAACATCAGGCGCTCGGCTTCCTTGCGATAGGTCGCAACCGTGCCTGGAACCGCGGCATAGCGTGCGAGCCACGCAGCAACGGCGGACAGATCATCGTCCGCCGTGATTTGGCGGGTGCCTGCGCGCGCACGGTTGCCGCCGTTGGCCCCCGATAGTACCGGCGGGATGCGCAACTGCTCGATGGCCTGTGCGGGGCCGTTGAACGAAGGAACAAGCTGGGTCATCAATGAAGAGGTGCGGTCAGGTCAGCCGGAATGGACTGCATGTGCATCACCACTCGAAGTCCGGCCAGTCTTCATCGCTGTCGATGAAGGCGGTGGGCGGGATGACATCGGGGCGCATCGTGACATCCGACTTGGCCAGGTATCCATACATCGGATCGAATGTCGCCATCACCTTGGGCAGCATCTTGAGGCGCTGTTTGGGCGGCAGCGCAATGAAGTACCGACAGCGGCTATCGAGCACGCTCTCCAGGTGCACGTAGGTCGCGTTCGAGGCGGACCGTGTGCGGTGGATGACTTCATCGGCCAACACCGGCGTGGCGGCGCGTACTGCCGATTCGACCACGTGCTCCAACTCGAACATGATCGCCTGGTCGAGCTTGTTGGTCGGGACGAAGGCCATGGCCTGGCGCAGCACGCCGACCTGGGTCAGGAGCACCGGCCACAGGACTTCGACGCCGTAAATGCGGCAGCGGTCGTCCTTGGTGTCGCCGCGATGGTCGACGCTGCGCTGCCCCGAGTAGGCTTTGCGTACGTCGTACGCGAGGCCGAGCACAAAACCCTCCTTGTCCTCGATGTAGACGCTTTCCTGCACGACGTAGTGGATGAAACCATGCAGCCGTTCCAGCGCCGCGAAATCGCCCCACAACGCGACGCCGGCATGGTTCGGCGTCAGCCGGTACTCCAGCATGGTCTTGCCTCCTGTTATCGGTCTTCGCGGGTGTGCCACAGCCGCAGCACGTAGATGGTGTCGCCCTGGATCTCGTAGCGCATCTCATACTGGCCGACGAGGATGCGCCGTACTTCGCGTGGCTCGAATTGGAACAGTTGCTCACCCACGCGCGGATTGGTCAACAGGGTCTCTGGCGCCTTGATCAACGCCTGCACTGCGCGCGCTGCCGCTGGCTGGTTCACCGGGGCGAGAAACTCGTACAGGCGTGCGAGGTCTTCCTGCGCCTTTCCAGTCCACTGCAGTTCCATCAGCGCGGCACCGCCAGCGGTTCACCGGTGCCCAGGCTGTCCGCCCAGGCCTGCACCGCTTGGTGACCGATGACGCGGCCGGCGTCCACATCGGCCAGTGCCTCACGGGTGAGGCGATCGCGCTCCTCTTCCTGGGCAATCCAGGCAGACAGCGCCTGCTTCATGATCCAGCCGCGCGAGCGTTCGAGGCGGTCGGCCAGTTGGTCAACCTTTTCGGCCAGCGGCACCGGGACGTGGGCGGTCAATACGCGGGTTTCGGTCTTGGACATGGCGTCCTCCTGAAATCGGGTCAATACAGTCGGGCGAAGTGCCCGGCGCCGTCAGCGGAATTTGATCTTGCCGGAGCCGGCCACCCGGTCGTCCCGGCGCGGCGGGTTGCCCCGCACGACGATGTCTCCGGAGCCCGCGACGCGGGCGCGCACGTCGGAGCGCACGAAGGCCTCGATGTCGCCGGAACCCGCTACTGACAGGTCGGCCGACTCGGCGATCAGCTCGCTGGCATCGACATCGCCGGAGCCCGCGACCTGCACGTGCAGGCGGGTGACCTCGCCGGAGACGGTGATGTCGCCCGAACCCTGAATCTCCAGGTCCAGGGCATCTTGCCGCAGATCGAGCAAGGTGACGTCGCCGCTGCCCTTGATCTTGACCGCGGGGGACTCGGGCAGCGCGAGGCTCACCACCGCGCGAGGCTGGCGAAGCGAAACCGTCTGCCCGGTGGCTTGGCCGTTCACGATGTCGCCCATCACCACCGAGCCGACCGTGCCGTGGAAAGTCATGTGGCCGCTGCCAAAGCTGATCGATACGCCTTCGCGCTCGATGACCAGCTTGTCGCCTTTGTACTCGGTCCGGACCGCCGCCACCGCGTCGGCACTTTCACCGGCTACCACGAGTGCGGGCGTGTCCGCGCGCCGGAACACCACATCGACCGAGCCCCTGATGACGAGCTTGCGGATCGGTTGCAGGGGACGGTCCTCCTTGATGGCGTTCTCAAGGCGATCCCAGGCAGTGTCTTTCATTGGGGAGGGCATGTTGAGGCTCATCGGCTATAGCACAGGCAAATCATTGTGATTAAAAACCAATCATAGTGATTGAACGCCGCGCAATCAACTGTCCGCCAAGTCACTTTGAGCGAGACGCGTTAGGCCGGGCCACTGTGACATGATCACTAGACAGAAGCGCCATTATGTCTAAAGACTGCGGCGGATAATAGGGAATCAATCGGTTTACGTTGTATTATTTTTCTTCCAAGACGCAAACAAAGCCCGCGACCATGACGCTCGACCCCGCTTCCACTGTGGAAGACCAAGCCCTGCAAGCCGATATCGCCGCGCTGCGCGGCCGTTTCACCGATACCCGCGAGCTTTACCGGGAGGTCTGTGCGCTGCTGTTTTTTCGCTACGGCGTCACGCCGACGGCCAACAAGCTCTACAGCCTGGTGCGCAAGGGCAGCATGAGCACGCCGACCGACGTGCTGAACCGCTTCTGGCAGGACTTGCGGGAAAAGACGCGCGTCAAGATCGACCACCCGGAGCTCCCCGACGCCATGAAGCAGGTCGCGGCCGAGGCCGTGCTGACGATCTGGCAGGCCGCCTCGTCGGCCGCGACCGGTGAACTTGCCGCGCTACGGGCCGAAGCGCGCCACCAGGTGCACGCTGCCGAGACGGCACGTGACCAGGCGGCCGCCGAATCGGAAGCTGCCCGGCAGGCGACGGCAGCGACCCAGACGCAGCTCGATGCCGTTCGCGCACAGCTCACGGAGCAGCAGGAGGCGCTGTCCACCGAACGCCAAGCCCATGCCGCGACCGATGCCCGTCTGCAGGAGGCCCGCCGGCAACTGGATGAAGCGACACGGCAGTTGACGGAGCTGCGGACCGAGTTCGGCGCTCAGCTTGAGCGTGAACGGGAACGTGCTGACGCAGCCGACATGCGCGCGGCCAGTCACGAGAAGCGAGCACTGCGCGAGATCGACCAGGAGCGTACCGCTCGCCAGAAGAGCGAGAAGCTGGCGGAAGAACTGCGCGCGCAGCTTGTGGCCACTCGGGCCGAGATACAGCAGGCGGCTGTTCAGCACGCCAACGCGATCGGCGCCTTGCGCGCGGAACTGGGCGGGGCGCAGCAGCAGGCAGACGCCGCCGTGGCTCAGCTGCGCGCGGCGGCCGATCAACTGGCGCAGACTCAGTTGCAGCTGCAGGAAGCGCTGCGACGCGCTGAGCGCGCCGAGACCGAGGCGGCAACGACGCGCCGGTTGGTAGATGTGTTGAAGAAAGCGCCAGTTGGACGCGCTGGCCAGCGGCCAAAACCGGCCTGACGCCTAATTACCAAACGAAATAACAAGCGCCGCCTTCATCACCGAGAGGCTTATGATAGCGGGTCGGCTTATCTTGGTCGGCCCGCAGGTAGCGCGCCAACAATCCGGCCGCCAGCGTCGCGGCCGAGACAGCGAGCAGCGCTATATTGAGATGACGGAAGCCGGATTCCATGAACGATGGGCCTGCACGAATAGCGACCTGGAAGAACCGTTTGCTGCGCTAGATCATGCGACGCAACAATCGGTCTTTCAGCATGAACTCATGCCAGAGCGCTGCGGCCGCATGCAGCCCAACAAAGATGTACACGAGCGTGGCACCTGACTCATGCACCTCCTTGCTGAGGCTCGCCAAGCTCTTGTCCTGCAAAAGGGGGAGCGTCAAAGTCAGCCCGAACGGCTGAATCGGCTTACCACCCCAGGCCAGCGCCAGCACGCCAAGAATGGGCATCCCGACCATCAACAGGTAGAGCACGCCATGCGTGAGGCATGCTGCACGCTGCAGCAGTTGTGGGCCAGGGACCGGTGCCGGCGGCTGGGTTCCCCAGCGGACAAATAAACGCAGCACCATCAACGCGAGCACGGACAGCCCCGCGGTCTGATGAACCGCAAATGCCGCGGTGCGCGCGGTGCTGCCTTTGGGAAAAAAGTCGTGGATCTCGATCGCCACCACGGCAATCGTGACGGCCAGGAATACCAGCCAATGCAGGGATCGCATGGCAAGGGAGTACTTCTGTTCAGAGCGCATAAAACCACCTAGAAATTGGAGTGTGTGAATCATGGCTGCGCAGTACAACATCTATGTACTCGCATGCCCCGTTACGGAGCAGCGACTTCTGATCGATCGCCGCCGCGATACGGAAAACAGTTGTTGCAGATCAAAAAGGAAAACACGTTTAGGTCGGTGCCTCCACAGGGTCCACGTGGGTCATTACGTTGAGCACATCGCGGCGCAGCATGACGCGGCGCCGCGCTTCCAATGCAATGTCGTGGCCTTGTCTCACGTTGGCACGCGCATCGACTTCCAGGTGGACATCGACCAGGATCATGTCGCCCATGCGGCGGGTCTTGACGTCGTGTACGCCGTGCACGCCCGGCGTTTCCAGCATCGTTTGGTGGATCGCCTCAACGGTTTCCTGGTCGACGGCACGGTCCATGAGATCGTGCAGCGCCTCCCACCCGAAGTGCCAACCCATGCGCGTCACCATCAGGCCGACGATCAGGGCAGCCACAGGATCAAGCAGGCGGTAGCCGAACACATTGCCCACAATGCCGAGCGCCACCACCAGCGACGAGGCGGCGTCCGAGCGTGCGTGCCAGGCGTTGGCGACCAGCATGCTGGAGCGCACACGCTCGGCAACGGCCAGCATGTAGCGGAACAGCAGCTCCTTTGCCGCCAGCGCCCCGAGAGCGACCCACAGGCCGATGAGCTTGACTGGCTGAATGGCCTCGGGGTGCTCCAGCTTCACCACTGCATTCCAAAGCATGCCGACGCCGACGGCCAGCAATAGCAAGCCGAGCACTAGCGACGCGGCGTTCTCGAAGCGCTGGTGGCCATAGTGGTGAGTTGCATCCGGTCCTTTCTGGCTGTGGTGGCTGGCAAACAGCACAACGAAGTCCGAGATCAAATCGGACAACGAGTGGATGGCATCGGCCACCAACGCCTGGGAGCCGGCCAGGATGCCCGCCACGACTTGTGCAACGGTCAAGCTCAGGTTGACGCCCACGCTCACCAGCGTGGTGCGCCGTGCGGCTGCCTGGTTGGTCGCACTGTCTTCGGTATCCAGGTCGATCTTGAGATCGAGGTCTTCGGGATGTCGCATGATTCATCTACGTTAGGACACGTGGAGTACGCCGCTGCTTCGGTCGTTGCGAACGCACCCACGTTGATGGTTATCGCTATCTATTCATGGGGCATGTAAGGTGTTGCTCAAGATCAGTCATCGAAATCCCACATGCGATGCAGATCCAGCTGGAGCCGGCTGTCCGCCTCCAGTACGTTCACCCGAGCGAGCCGCTCGGCCAACACTGCGTCGGCAAGGCTGCGGCGTGCCACCAACAGCTCGGTCAAGCCGGACTCGCCGGCGCGAAACGCGCGGGTGGCGCGATCGGCTGCGCATCTCTGTAACGTAGCCGCTTCGATCTGTGCCTGCGCGGCTCCCCCTTTGCCTTGCAAGTCACGATAGAGCACGTCGAATTCCGCACCCAGGCGTCGTTCTGCACCGAGTCTGCGGCGAGCTGCAGCTTCCGCATCGGCCGCGGCCGCTGCTGCGGCAGTACGGCGATGCGCAGAGCCGAGCGGCATCGCCACGCTCACTCCCATGATGCGTTCCGCACCACCACGCTCCACCGATACGAACATGCCGACGGTGGGATCGGGCCGGCGCTCCAGATCTGCACGCTTGGCCATCTGCTGTGCCTGCACCTCTTCCGCCATGGCAAGCCGGTACTCGTGGCTGTCCTGTATGTACTGCGTGCGCAATCGTTCCGGTGGGTCCTGCGGCAACACAGGCAGCGCGGTGTCAGCGGCCATCATGGGCCGGGGCAACCCCGGAAAACGGGCCTGCAGTTCCGCCTGCGCGGCCTGTTCGGCTGCAGCGGCCGTCGCCAGTGCGGCTTGCATGCGAGCCTGGTCAGCTGCTGCCAGTTCACCGTCCAAGCGCGAAGCGTCACCCAACTGGACCCGGCGGGCCGTCAGCGTCGCCAACTCGGCCGCAGCCCGGGCATTCTCCTGAGCGGCCTGGCGTGCTTGCCCTGCCCGCACAGCAGCAAACCACAGCGAGAGGATCTGCCGCGATGCTTCGTGGCGTGCGTCCTTCACCGCAAGTTGCCCAGCCTCGGCCGCCGCATCAGCAAGCTGGCCATCGGCTTGAGCCTTGCCCCACAGCCTCAACGGCCGCTCCACGGCGATCTGCCCTTCGGCATGTCGCTCAGATGGATCTCGGACCTGACGCCCCTGTCCGATCGCTCTCACCACAGTCTCGGCCGTCCCCGCTCGAATGCCTTCGGCACGGGCCAGCGTGGCATCGCGCCGGGCTTCGGCCGTCATCACCTCGGGCGATTGCGCCACCGCTTCACGCACCGAGCTCTCAGCGGGTAGGTAGCCCGGCGTGTTCTGCGCTTGCGCGGCGGTGCCGCAAAGCAGCATCACGCCGGCTCCGGCCAATGCGAAGCGAAACATGTTCAACCTCATTGCAAATCTCCCTGCCCGTCGGCCGTCCGGGCCCGGGGCATACCAAAGCGTTCAAACAGCAAGGGGAGCAGGAGCAGCGTCAGTGCCGTCGAAGAAAGCAACCCGCCCGACACTACGATCGCCAGCGGGCGTTGAATCTCCGACCCTGGCCCGCTGGCCAATAGCAGCGGAATCATTCCCAGTGCGGTAATGCAGGCTGTCATCAGCACCGGCCGCAGGCGGTCTTGCACGCCCACACGCACGGTTTCCGCCATGCTTGAGCCCGACTCCAGCAAGGTGTTGAAGTGCGAGACCAGCACCACACCATTGAGCACCGCGATCCCGAGCAGCGCGATAAAGCCGACGGAGGCCGGCACCGACAGGTACTCGCCCGATATCCGCAGCGCGGCGATGCCGCCTACGAGGGCAAACGGAATGTTCGCGACGACCAGCACCGCCTGCCGCACCGAGCGGAACGTGAGCATCAGCAGCAGAAAGATGGCGCCCAAGGCCAGCGGCACGACCAGTGCTAGACGCGCCGCCGCACGTTGCTGATTCTCGAACTGGCCGCCCCAGACAACACGCAGTCCTTTCGGCAGCGTGCTGATGCTGCCAACCGCACCCTGTGCTTCCTGCACAAAGCCGGCCAGATCCCGGCCTTCAACGTTGGCCTGGATCACAGCAAACCGGGCTCCGTCTTCATGATTGATGCGCACCGGCCCGTCCACGCGTTCGATGCGGGCCAGAGACGAGAGCGGCCAAGTTTTGCCATCTGGCGCCGTCACCAGGAGGCCGGTGAGGTTCTCCGGCGCTTGGCGCAGGCCCGCTCCGCCGCGCAGGATCAGCGGTGTACGCATAATGCCTTCGGGCACTACGCCAATCCGGTCACCTTCGATCAGGGCTCGCAACTGCGTTTGCAGGGCATCTCCGGTAAAGCCAGCGTGGCCGACTGCCGCGCGATCCAGCGAGACCTTCAGGTACTGCACACCACTGTTGCTGGGCGCGATCACCTCGGCGGCGCCACGGATGGAGCGCACCTTGGCAGCAATGGCCTGTGCGGCCGCGTCAATAGCGGCGAGATCGCTGCCGAAGAGCTTGATGGCGATATCCCCGCGCGTACCGGTCAGCATCTCCGACACGCGCATCTCGATCGGCTGCGTGAAGCCATAGATCACGCCGGGAAAGCGCTCCATCACGTGACGAATGGCTGTCGCGATGTCCTCCTTGCTGCCGCGCCACTGGTCCTTGGGCTTGAGCACCAGGAAGGTGTCGGTCTCATTCAGACCCATCGGGTCCAGGCCCAGGTCGTCGGAGCCGGTGCGCGCCACGATGGAGCGGATCTCGGGCACCTCTTTGAGCAGCGTTTGCTGCACGCGTTGGTCCAGGTCCAGCGATGCTGCCAGGGAAACAGACGGCGCCTTTTGCAACAGCACAATCAGATCGCCTTCGTCCATGGTCGGCATGAACGTCTTGCCGACTGACATGTACAGCACCACGGCCACGACCAGCGCCGCCCCCGCCACGCCAAACACGATGCGGCGGCGCGCCGTGGTCCAGGCCTGCAGGCGGGCAAAGCCACCCGCCACCTTGCGCATCAGCCAAGGCGCCTCATCCGCATGCGCGAGCAGCAGCATGGAGGCCAACGCCGGCACGACCGTAAAGGCGATCACCACAGACGAGGCCAGTGCCAGCATGATGGTCAGCGCCACCGGCCCGAACAACTTGCCCTCCAGCCCCTGCAATGACAACAGCGGCAGGAACACGATGGCGATGATGGAAACGCCGGAGAGCATCGGCACCGCAACGGTAGCCACTGCGTGACGGATCACGGCCCCGCGCAGCGCTGGATCGGTCTTGTGGTCTTGGGCACGCGCCATGGCGGTCTCAATGTTCTCCACCACAACGACCGCCGCATCCACCAGCATGCCCAGAGCAATGGCCAGTCCACCCAGGCTCATCAGGTTGGCGGTCAGGCCCACGTAGCGCATCAGCAGGAAGGTCGCCAGCATCGACAGCGGCAGCGTGGCCGCCACCACCAGCGCCGCCCGCACACCGCCCAGGAACAGGTACAGCGTGATGACCACCAACACGCTGGCTTCAATCAGCGCACGCACCACCGTGTTGGCTGCGCGTGTCACCAGCTCGCCACGGTTGTAGAACACGTGTGCCGACATGCCCTTGGGCAGTTGAGGGCCAAGCGTGTCCAACCGTTCCTGTACCGCCTCGACCAGCTTGCGGGCATCGCTGCCGCGCAGGCCCAGCACCAGCCCTTCGACTACCTCACCGTTGCCATCCTTGCTGACGGCGCCGTTGCGGGTCGCCTCACCCAGCTGCACGGTGGCCACATCGCCCACGGTGACGGCAGGGTTGGACGCCGGACTCTGCGCTGGCACCACGACAATCGCTCGCAGATCGTCGAGCCCGCGCACGCCGCCTTCCACGCGGACCACCCAGTGCTCGTCACCGCGATCAAGCCGGCCCGCACCATCGTTGCGATTGTTGGCATCCAGCGCCTGGCGCAGCTGCTCCAGCGTCACCCCCCGTGCACGCAAGCGTGCCGGATCGGGCGTTACCTCATAGCTGCGGACCTCGCCACCCAATGCGTTGACATCGGCCACGCCAGGAACGGTGCGCAACGCCGGCCGGATGACCCAGTCCAGCACTCGGCGCCGCTCCGCCAGCGAGTAGCCGTCGCCCTCCACGGTGAACATGAACATCTCGCCCAGCGGCGTGGTGATCGGCGCTAGGCCACCCACGGCTGTCGACGGCAGGTCGCGGGCAAGACCTGCCAGGCGCTCCGACACTTGCTGGCGTGCCCAGTAGACGTCCACACCCTCTTCAAAATCGACCGTCACGTCGCTGATGCCGTATTTGGACACCGAGCGCACGATCGTCTTATGCGGAAGGCCGAGCAGTTCCTGCTCGATGGGCGTCGAGACACGCTGCTCGACTTCTTCCTGCGTCATGCCCGGCACCTTGAGCACGACCTTGACCTGCGTCGGCGAGATATCGGGAAACGCATCAATCGGCAGGTTCAGGTAAGCCCAGACGCCAGCGGCAGCAAGCACGCCGGCCGCGATCAGCACCAGTACACGCTGGCGCAAAGAAAACTCAATCAGGCGGGACAGCATCATTGTTCTCCCGCCAGCAAGCCCTTGAGTGCACCGACGCCCGCAACCGCTACGCGTGTCCCTGTGGGCAGATTGGCGCGCACGACAGCGACGGCGTCATCCGTACTGGCAACGGCGACCTCCTGGAAGCGGAAGCCTTTGTCGGTGGCGACAAACACGCCCGGAACGCCGGACACGTAGGCCAACGCGGCCGCCGGAACCCGCACCAGCCCCGAGGCGCCCGCGCCGGTAGCGCCGCGCAGCTTGAGCGTGACGTTGACGCTCTCGCCGGCACGCAGATCGCCACAGCGCTCCAGCGACGCCCGCACGCGCACCCCTGCCGTACCGTCACCCGAAGGCGCAACGCCAATGACCGTACCGCTTGCACCACGCGCCACGATCTCGATGCGGTCGCCTATGGTTGGCACAGGCACATCGCGGCCAACCAGCAGGTCCAGCTCCAGCGCAGCCGGGTCAACGATCCGGAAAAGCGGCGCGGCCGCTTCAACTCGCGCCCCCGGAACAGCGTTGACCTCCGACACCACGCCGCCATGATTCGCGATCAGTTGCGCTTCGCCGCCCGCGCCAGCGAATGCGATACCTGCGGAAGCCAGTTCGGCCCGGCGCGCCATGGCCATGGCGTTGGCCTCAGCGGCCCGCGCCTGCGTTGCCTGCCAGCGGCTTCCGGCGATGATGCCGTCATCAAAGAGCGCCTTATCGCGGGCGAGCGATTGCTGCGCCAAACGCGCCTGCGAGTTGGCCTCCGTGAGCGCGCGGCTCGCTTCAAAGAGCTGCGGGCTCAGGAAACTCGCCAGCGGTTGACTCGGGCGGACGGTCTGCCCCAGTGACACCAGCGCGCGAGGCACCACGCCCGCGTACGGAGCCGCCACCACATATTGCGCATCCGGCTTGAACACGACACGTGCGTGGGTGCCGACTTCCAAGCCCCCAGAAGCTGCGACCGAGCTAAAGCGCACACCCAGTGCGCGCGCCTGTTCGGCCGACAGAGACACTGCCTGTGCCGCCGGTTGAGCAGTAGCCCAACGCACAGGAAATGCGGTCAGTGCAATCGATGCGCCAACCACCACAATTCGTTTGAGAAACATGCCTGACTCCAATCCACGAAGGCAACGCTGTCGGCGTCATCCTCCAACTGCGTCGCCTCCCGAAGCGGCACGAACACCGACTGCGGCGTGGCGCTTCGAGGCGACGCGAACAAGAATGTAGGAACAGTGGATGGCCAGCGGATAGCAATGCAGCTACCGCCTTGTGGCGTCGAGCGAACGTGATGGGTCAGAAGCCAATGCTCCTAACGAATTCATGATCGCTACGGTGGGCGTGATGGGGCTGTTGCAGATCAACTCAACGAGTGTTCTGCTGCACCGTGACGCGCGTGCCGTCCGCCTGCTTAGGATCAGCAGGCCGGTGGGGGAGCCTGCGCTGGAGGCGTTCGATTGATGCGATCGCGCCAGCGCGCGCGAATTGGTGCTGGCCGAAAGACTGGGCGTGATATGGCTGAACAGGCAAGCGCTGCCAGCAGAAGAAAGGTGAGTGCCGATAACCCAGGCCCCGCAGCAGCCCAAAGAAATCCGGCGAGATCCGATGGACCGATCGAGGGCTCTACATCAACCTCAAAGGGTTCCCTGCTCGTCAGAGCCAGCTCGCGATCAAGAGCATACCCCTCATGCGCGGAGGCTCGATGATGGGAAGATCCGAGGGATTGAAAATGAGAATCAACCGCGCCAGAAAGCGCGGTGTGCACGTGCAGGCCAGTCTGTTTCGGAATTCCGAAATGGCCGTGCAGAAGTGGGCTCAGCAGCTGCAGCAACACGATAAGAAGCAGCAACACAGCCCGAAGCGAGATGCTTAGGGTTGCACGTGACATGCGCGCATTGTAGCGCATGGCATCGCGTTGAATGTACTGATGGGAGATGCTGCCGTACTAAGGCGTACGCAAACGTACAACGTAAGCGCGAATTTAGCCAAACGTAGCCCCCAGTCGGGAGGCGGCAGATGATTGTGTCCATCACTATTTTGATGGACACAATTCATGACGCCAGAAGACCTGGAGGACTTGTTGCCGTTGAAGGTTCTCCATGTGGGGGCGAACGGCAAACGCACCTTTGACCCACGAGGCAACCGAACCTATCCGTGAAGAGCTCCCCTCTATAGCCCCTCTCCATTTTTTTCGGTTGCCACGTTTCTGCAAGCCCGGTAGATGGGATTCAACGTGTTCCGTTAGCTCTCTCAGAAAGACTGTCTCGTCAACTCCAGCTGCCTCTCAGCGCACCAACCAGCCACCTTTGCTGATTCAGTAGCGTTCCTGCCCTGTAATGGGCGACGCCGATGCGCTTGGCGATCTGATACGGATTCGTGCTGCATGACGCCGCAAAATCCGATCTTGATCGGAAATTCCCTTTTGAATCATCGCCTTAGGATCATTCTGGCGAGAAATACACGAATCCCGGCCAACCCTCTTGATGGAAAGCGTCTGTGCGTGCTCAGCCAGATAGCGTGCAACGCTGTCGGCGCTGGCCGGCAGGAAGCCACCCCACTCTTGCTCGAAATGACGGATGGCGGACTGATAGCTGCGCCGTGTGTGATCGCGGGTCGCTGCCTGCAGATACCTGTCGATATCCGCCATTGAACTCTCAAATCAAGGTAGCGACTACGCTTTGCTCGATGCCTTCTGCGATCGGAGGTTATACGCGAAGCTGAGCACAATGATCAGCAAGATCGCCACCTGTGCGATCACCGTCTGCATGGACGGGTAAATCCCCAGCACGTCAATACGCGGCATCGAAATCGGCGTGATGTGCAGAAAACCAACCTTCTGCAACGCCGCAACGCCCTTGCCGATCAGCACCACTGCCAGGACCGCGACCAGAGCCGAGCTGAAGGCAAAGAACTGGCGGATCGGCAGGCGCGCCGAGGAGCGCAGCAGCACGACGGCGATGATCGCCAGGATCGCAATCCCGGAGCCCAAGCCGGCCAGCAGGTAGATGCCGTTCCCTTCGCTCCACAGCGCGGCGTAGAACAGCACGGTCTCGAACACCTCGCGGTACACCGTCACGAATGACAGCACGAACAGCATGATCGCCGAGCGCTTGTTCAGCGCGGAGGACAGCTTCTGCTTCACATAGGCCTGCCAGCGACCGGCCAGGCTCTTCTGGTGCATCCACATGCCCACGCCGAGCAGGACCACGGCCGCAAAGATTGCCGAGAAGCCTTCGGTCATCTCGCGGCTGGCACCGCTCAAATCCACCAGGTAGGTAGCGACGGCCCACGTCAGTCCACCGGCGGCCAGCGCAACAATCCAGCCGGCATGGACGTATGGCAGCACGTCGGTGCGTTCGGCCTTCTTCAGGAAGGCCATCATGGCGACCACGACAAGCAGTGCCTCCAGGCCCTCGCGCAGCAGGATCGTCAAGGCGCCCAGGAACGTCGACAGCGGGTCGTTGGTGCCACCCAGTGCATCCTGGGCTTCAGTCAGCATCGTCTGCAGATGCTGCGCGATGTCCCGTACCTGCTCGGCCTGACCGGTAGTGATCGCGTTGCGATACAGGCCCATCATTTTTTCGATGTCCTGGAACAGCGACTGGTTCTTGGCGGCCAGGGCCGGTTCGACCGGCTCGAAGCCGTCGAGGTAGGCGGAGAGCGCCAGGCGCGAGGCAGTCGCTTTGTCGCCCTGGTCGAAGGCGGCTACGCTCTCTTTGAGCTTGTCCTTGGCGATTGCGAGACTGTCTGCGTTGGAGGCGTTCAGCACATCCGGCGCGCTTCTCAAATAGGCGGTCAATTGCCGCGCGGCATCCGGGCTGATCGTCTTGGCCAGCAACGCTTCTGGCGTCTGGCTGAGCTTGGCGAGCGTCGGCACCGCGCTATGCAGCTCCGGGCGGGATGCCCACAATTTGGCGCCGGCTTGCCGGTCCGCATCGGAATAGGACAAGGTCGACGCAAAATAGGCCAGTGCCCAGCGATCATCGTCAGTGAGCTGCGCGAAGCTCGGCATCGAGGTGCCCTCGACACCGCGCGTGATGATCTGCTGGAGGGCGAAGACGCTGCGCTCCTGGGCGCGCTGATGATCGGCCAGGGCTATGGGGGGCGGGCTCAGCTTGGCGGCCAGCGGACCATCGGCGTGTCCGGTGTTGCCATGGCAGGACGCGCACTGGCTTTGATACAGCGTAGCTCCATGCTTCAGGTCGGGCACCTTGCTGGGCGCCATCGGCACCGGGTAGGCGGCCAGCAAGCTGTCCGCGAGCTTATGCGCCTGTTCACCGACGACGGTGGGTGCGGCCTTGTCGGCGATGAGCGTGCGCAACGCGCCAGCATCCTTGAGCAAGGCTTGCGTCTGTGGCCCCGCCGGCAACTCGGCAATCTGGCGCTGCGCCGCATGCGCAAACTCCTGCATTTCGGCGTACTCATCGGCATTGGCCACCTGGCCGTCCTTGACGGAGCGACCGTAATCGACCGCCAGATAGTCGAGTAATTGCCAGACCTGCTTGGTCTTGTCTTGAGTGGACAGCGTGTCGGCGTACGCGCTTGAAACCGATGTCAGCAGGTAGAACAGGATGAGGGTGACGACGCGCTGCAGTTGCATGAAGAGCCTACCGGCGAAGCGGGAGAAATGGCTTTAAATGAGAATGATTGTAATTCATGTTTCGTGACGCAGATGTCGCGCTGGTCAAAAAACATGCGGCCGAAGGGGTCACATAGGGGTCGTCTCAGAAAACGGAAAATAAAGCACGCTAAGCCGGTGGCAGCGGTCGCAATGGCCTGAACTTCCCCGCACCGACCTTGGCACTGCTGCGCCATAGGTAATCGCCGGTCAGGTTGATATGCTCCCACCCCAGCGGTGACAGATATTGCAGCAACGTGTCGTCCAGCGCCTTGCCGTGGGCACGCAAAGCACTGGTGGCACGCTCCAGATAGACCGTGTTCCACAACACGATGGCCGCCGTCACCAGATTGAGGCCGCTGGCCCGGTAGCGCTGCTGCTCAAAACTGCGGTCGCGGATTTCACCCAATCGGTAGAAGAAGACCGCCCTGGCCAGCGCGTTGCGCGCCTCGCCCTTATTCAGCCCCGCATGGACGCGGCGGCGCAGCTCCACGCTTTGCAGCCAATCCAGAATGAACAGCGTGCGCTCGATGCGCCCCAGCTCGCGCAGGGCGACGGCCAAGCCGTTTTGGCGCGGATAGCTGCCGAGCTTGCGCAGCATCAGCGAGGCCGTCACCGTGCCCTGCTTGATCGAAGTGGCCAGCCGTAGGATTTCATCCCAATGAGCGCGAATAGCCTTGATGTTCAGCCTGTCGCTGCTAATCATCGGCTTGAGTGCATCGTAGGCAGTATCGCCCTTGGGAATGAACAGCTTGGTGTCGCCCAGGTCGCGGATGCGCGGCGCGAACCGGAATCCCAGAAAGTGCATCAGGCCGAACACATGATCGGTGAAGCCCGCCGTGTCGGTGTAGTGTTCCTCGATACGCAAGTCAGACTCGTGGTACAGCAGGCCATCGAGCACATAGGTCGAGTCGCGCAAGCCGACGTTGACCACCTTGGCGCTGAAGGGCGCGTATTGGTCGGAGATATGGGTATAGAACGTCCGCCCAGGGCTACTTCCATACTTCGGATTGATATGCCCGGTGCTCTCTGCCTTGCTGCCGGTTCGGAAGTTCTGGCCGTCCGACGATGACGTGGTGCCGTCGCCCCAGTTTCCGGCGAAGGGTTGTCGAAACTGTGCGTTCACCAGCTCGGCCAGCGCCGTCGAATAGGTTTCGTCGCGAACGTGCCAGGCTTGCAGCCAAGACAGCTTGGCGTAGGTGGTGCCAGGGCAGGACTCGGCCATCTTGGTGAGCCCAAGATTGATACCATCAGCCAGAATCGTCGTCATCAGCAAGGTTTTGTCCTTGGCCGTGTCGCCGGTCTTCAGGTGTGTGAAGTGGCGCGTGAAGCCCGTCCATTCATCGACCTCCATCAGCAACTCGGTGATCTTGAGGTGCGGCAGCAACATCGCCGACTGGTCAATCAAGGCTTGCGCGGCGTCTGGCACCGCTGCGTCCAGCGGCGTGATCTTCAGGCCCGATGCAGTGGTGATGATGGCATCCGGTAAGTCGTTGGTCGCCGCCATGCGGTTGACTGTGGCGAGTTGCGCCTCCAATAATTCCAGTCGGTCATGCAGATATTGGTCGCAGTCGGTGGCCACGGCCAGTGGCAATTCGCTGGCCAGCTTCAGGGTGGCGAACTTCTCGATCGGCACCAGGTATTCGTCGAAGTCCTTGAACTGGCGCGAACCCTGCACCCAAACATCACCAGAGCGCAGTGCGTTCTTCAGCTCCGACAGGGCGCATAACTCGTAGTAACGCCGGTCAATACCCTCGTCGGTCAGAACCAGCTTTGCCCAGCGCGGCTTGATGAATGCGGTTGGCGCATCGGCGGGCACCTTGCGCGCGCTGTCGCTGTTCATGCCGCGCAGCACGTCGATGGCATCGAGCACACCCTTGGCGGTGGGCGCGGCGCGCAGTTTGAGCACGTCCAGGAACTGCGGCGCATAGCGGCGCAGCGTGGCGTAACTCTCGCCGATATGGTGCAGGAAATCAAAATCGGCAGGCCGCGCCAGCGTTTGCGCCTCGGTGACGTTGGCGGCGAAGGTGTCCCACGGCATGACCGCTTCGATGGCGGCGAACGGATCGCCGCCGCTTTGTTTGGCTTCAATCAGCGCCTGACCGATGCGCCCATACATCCGCACCTTGTCGTTGATCGCCTTGCCGGAAGCCTGGAACTGCTGTTGATGCTTGTTCTTGGCCGCATTGAACAGCTTGCCGATGATGCGGTCGTGAAGGTCGATGATTTCATCAGTGACGGTGGCCATGCCCTCGATGGCCAGTGCTACCAAGGTGGCGTAACGCCGCTGCGACTCGAACTTGGCCAGGTCGGCGGGCGTCATCTGGCCGCCCTCGCGGGCGATCTTGAGCAAGCGGTTTTGGTGTACCTGCCGTTCGATGCCAGCAGGTAGGTCAAGCGCCTGCCAGGCTTTGAGGCGTTCGATGTGTTCAAGCATGTGGCGCGAGTTCGGCTTGGCGGGCGATTGGCGCAGCCACGCTAGCCACGTCATTTTGCTACCATCCTTGCGCTTGAGCAGTTCGTCCAGGCGCTGGCGATGGACAGGTATCAAGGAATCGGCCAATGCCGCATGGATGCTCCGGTTGGCACGGGTAATGGCCTCGGCGCTTGCGCGCTCGATGGCATTCATGGCGGGTAGGATGATGCTCTGCCGCCGCAGGTTTTCAACAAGGGTGCTGGCCAGCACAATGCCTTTGTCTGTTTGCAAGGCCAGTTCGGTCAGTGTATGCACGGCTTGCCGGTAGTGACTCATGGTGAAGGGCTTGAATCCAAACACCGTTTGCAGCTCGACCAAGTGCTCCCGCCGTGTCTGCTCGCGCTGGCCGTAATCGTTCCAGCTTTCCACCGGCACCTTGAGTTGTGCGGCCACCATGCGCAGCAGGGGCGGAAATGGAGGTTCATCGACGCCCAAGAAGATGCCAGGGAATCGCAAGTAGCAAAGCTGCACGGCGAAGCCCAATCGATTCGCGGCGCCGCGACGCTGACGGATCACCGACAGGTCGGTTTCGTTGAACGTGTAGTGCCGTATCAGTTCGTCTTTGGCATCTGGCAGTGCCAGCAGACTTTCGCGCTCGGTGGCGGACAGGATTGAGCGGCGTGGCATGGTCAGTCTTCCCGCAGGTACTGGTACAAGGTTTCGCGGCTGATGCCGAAGTCACGGGCCACCAAGGTTTTTTGGTCGCCTGCCGCAACTCGCCGTTTCAACTCGGCAATTTGTTCGCTGTTCAGCGATTTCTTTCGTCCCCGGTAGGCACCGCGCTGCTTGGCCAGCACGATTCCCTCGCGCTGACGTTCGCGGATCAGGGCGCGCTCGAACTCAGCAAAGGCTCCCATGACCGACAGCATCAGATTGGCCATCGGTGAGTCCTCGCCGGTGAACGTCAGCCCTTCTTTGACGAACTCCATGCGCACGCCCCGTTGTGTCAGCCCTTGGACGATGCGGCGCAGGTCATCAAGGTTGCGTGCCAACCTGTCCATGCTATGCACCACCACGGTGTCGCCCTCGCGGACGAAGGCCAGCAGCCTTTCAAGTTCGGGACGTTGTGTGTCCTTGCCTGAAGCCTTATCGGTGAATACCTTGCCGACTTCTATTTGTTCCAGTTGTCGATCAGGATTCTGGTCGAAGCTGCTGACGCGGACGTAGCCGATACGTTGACCTTGCAAGATGCCTCCAAAGGTAAAAATGTCAGGATGAAATCTATTACCCTTGACTGAATGTGTCAATAAATATAAATTCACACTCTACTCTGACGTTGTTTGTGCTCAACTGTCATTTTCAGAAGACGACTGCACGGAATATCAGAAGTCAGCCGCACGACCTTCTCCGATGCCAATTAGGCAGGCCGCTCACGAATCCAAAATCGCAGGCCAATGTCGGCGTGCGAAACAACTCATGCTATGCGTTGCATCCCGGATGATTGCAATCTGATAAACCTTGCAAGATGCCACATGCCTCTATTCGTCGAGCGCCCGAGCATTTTTCACGCAGCGAGAGCAAGTGCCGCTTCAATTGCAACAGCGCTTCGACGCGATCTTCGGTCTGACGAATATGGGCATCCAGTAGTGTATTGACGTCGCCGCAGTCCTGAGCAGGGTTATCTCGTAGGCCCAGCAGTATCCTGATTTCGCTCAGCGTCATGTCAAGCGAACGGCAATGACGAATGAACTGCAAACGCTCGATGTGCACATCGCTGTACAACCGAAAGTTGCCACCGCTTCGCGCTGGCTTTGGCAGCAGCCCTTCCTTTTCGTAGTAGCGGATGGTCACGACCTCGCACCCAGAGCGCTTGGCTAGATCGCCAATTCTGATTTCCATGCCTCAATCTCCATTTATCACTTGACTCTATAGTAACTATAGAGTTTTTAATGGAGGTTGTACAGAAGATTTGAAGGAGTTATCCATGAGTGAATGCGCTTCAAAGGCGTGTGGCTGCTCGGCTGGGCCGATCATGCAACCCACGACACAAGCCCCGCCGACAACCGGATCGGCTCAAGCGGTGTACCGCATCGAGAACATGGATTGCCCCACGGAAGAGGCGCTGATCCGAGGCAAGCTGGTTGGGCTGGCGGGTGTGGTTGGTCTTGAGTTCAACCTGATGCAGCGTACCTTGACCGTGCAGCACGAATTGCCTTCGCTGTCTCCCGTTGAACAGGCACTGAAGGCCATCGGCATGCAAGCTGTGCGCATGGATGAGGCGTCGGCTGGGCAGACAACCAAGCTGTCCATTGCCAAGATGGATTGTCCGACAGAGGAAGCATTGATCCGCAACAAGCTCGGCACCGTGGCCGGGGTTACCGGTCTCGATTTCAACCTGATGCAGCGCACGTTGTCGGTACGCCATGCTGACGGGGTTCTGCCGGATGTGCTTGTGGCACTACAAGCGCTCGGATTCGAGGCGCAGGTCGAGGACAAGGCCATGGCCGCGTCGCCATCGGCGTCCCCTGTGACAACGCAGACCAACTGGTGGCCACTCGGTATTTCCCTCATCGCCGCATCAGCGGCCGAAGCGGTCTACTGGTTCCACAACGGCAATCATTGGTCGGTCGTCATTCTGGCGCTTGTAGCGGTCTTGACGGGAGGCCTGTCCACCTACAAGAAGGGCTGGATCGCGCTCAAGAACCGTAACCTCAACATGAACGCCCTGATGTCGATTGCTGTCACAGGTGCCATGTTCATCGGCCACTGGCCCGAAGCTGCGATGGTGATGGTGCTCTTCGCGCTGGCCGAGGTGATCGAGGCCAAGTCATTGGATCGCGCCCGCAACGCCATCCGTGGACTGCTCGACCTGACCCCGGAGCAGGCCACGGTGCAACAGCCTGACGGCACCTGGCGAGAGGCAAGCGCCAAGCAAATCGCCATTGGCAGCCGAGTCCGGGTCAGACCGGGTGAGCGCATCGCGCTCGATGGCGAGGTGCTAGACGGACGCTCCACGGTCAACCAAGCCCCGATCACGGGCGAAAGCCTCCCGGTCGAGAAGTCCCCCGGCGATCCGGTGTTTGCGGGCACGATCAACGAATCCGGTTCCTTCGAGTACCGCGTTTCCTCCTTGGCCAGCAACTCCACTTTGGCCCGCATCATTCACGCGGTAGAGGCTGCACAAGGTAGCCGTGCGCCGACCCAGCGTTTTGTCGATCAGTTCGCCCGTTGGTACACGCCTCTCGTGTTCGCCCTAGCCATCGCCGTCGCACTGCTGCCCCCGCTTTTCATGGGCGCGGCATGGATGGACTGGATTTACCGTGCACTGGTTCTGCTGGTGGTTGCCTGCCCATGCGCCTTGGTGATCTCCACGCCGGTCAGCATCGTCAGCGGCTTGGCCGCCGCTGCCCGCCACGGCATTCTCGTTAAGGGCGGTGTCTATCTGGAAGAAGGCCGCAAGCTGCGCTGGCTGGCTCTGGACAAGACCGGCACAATCACGCACGGCAAGCCTGCTCAGACCGATTTTGTCGCATGGGGTCATGCACTCGCCTCGGATAGCCGCAGCATCGCTGCCAGTCTGGCGGCCCGCTCAGACCATCCGGTATCCAAAGCGGTGGCGCAGGCTGCGCAGCGGGATGGGGTTGCCTTGCTCGACGTGGCCGAGTTCAGCGCGCTGCCCGGTCGGGGTGTGCAAGGCCAAATCGACGGGGAGACCTACCATCTGGGCAACCACCGGATGCTGGAAGAGCTGGGGCAGTGCACACCAGAGCTGGAGCAGCGCATCGCAGCGCTGGAAACCGCAGGCAAGACCGTCGTGATGCTGGTGGGCGCAAAAGGGGTACATGGCTTATTCGCCGTTGCGGACACCATCAAGGACAGCAGCAAGAGAGCCATCGCCGAGCTGCATGCTCTGGGCATCAACACCGTGATGTTGACCGGCGATAACCCCCACACGGCACAGGCCATCGCCGCACAAGCCGGCATTGACCGCGCGCAAGGCAACCAACTGCCCGACGACAAACTGCGCGAAGTGGAGCAATTGTCCAGAAACGGCAAGGTTGGCATGGTCGGTGATGGCATCAACGACGCACCGGCCTTGGCGCGTGCGGACATTGGCTTTGCAATGGGAGCGGCGGGCACAGATACCGCTATTGAAACCGCCGACGTGGCCCTGATGGACGATGACCTGCGCAAGATTCCGACCTTCGTGCGCCTGTCGCGTGCGACAGCACAGGTGCTGATGCAAAACATTGTGCTGGCCCTTGGCATCAAGGCGGTATTTTTGGTGCTCACCTTCACGGGTCACGCGACCATGTGGATGGCTGTGTTCGCCGATATGGGTGCCAGCTTGCTTGTTGTCGGCAACGGCTTGAGGTTGTTGCGCCGATGAGCTGGAAACTCTTTCTCTATGACTGGGGTGGCCTGAACATCGCGTTGTTTCAAGCCATCAACACAGGCACGCCCGCCACGCTGAAACCACTGGCATGGTTCTTTGGCCTCGTGGGAAGTTACTGGACAGCGCCGCTGATGCTGTTGGGTCTGTGGTGGTGGTCGAAATCGGCTACAAACCCGGCGCGTGGTACGGCCGTTCGGCATCGCCTTATTGGTTTTAGCGCGGCCTTCTTGCTGGCGTTATTGGTCGCCACCGCCTTGAAGCTATGGTTCGACTTTCCACGCCCGCCTGCCGTCCTTGGCGACCTGGCGCGCGTCATCGGGGACAAAGAGCTTCACTACAGCCTGCCCAGCGGGCATGCCACCTATGCCGCGATGGTGGTCGGCGCGCTCTGGCCTTTGATGGGCCGCCGTGGTCGTCTCAGTTTAATGCTGTACGCCACATTGGTCGGCTGGTCGCGCATCGCGGCCGGAATGCACTTTCCGGCCGATGTGTTGGCGGGGTGGGCGCTGGGATGGAGCTGCACGGCACTCGCCGGGTGGTTGCTGCCGTTGGCCGCCCCTGTGTGGCAATCGGCCCGCCGCACATCGGCTTGGGTCTGGTTCACCGTGGCCGCCAGTGCTGTCATGACCGATCAGCTCACGAAGTTCGCCATCATCCGCACGTTTGCCTACGGTGAGCAAGTCGAAATCACCCCGTTTTTCAACCTCGTTCATGTCCTGAATCCGGGTGCGGCATTCAGCTTTTTGGCGAACGCTGGTGGCTGGCAACGTTACTTTTTCATCACGCTGGGTCTGGCTGTTTCTGCTTGGCTGGGGCGCATGCTGTGCCAGCAACGGCCACGTCTCGAAGCGATGGGCTACAGCCTGATCCTTGGTGGTGCGCTCGGCAATGTCGCGGATCGTGTGCTGCGTGGATCGGTTGTCGATTTCCTCGACTTCCATTGGCAGCTTGTGCACTGGCCCGCCTTCAACCTCGCAGATGTGGCGATCACATCGGGTGCTGCTTTGCTCATCATGCAGATGCTAACCCAAGGCAAGGCGGTGGACACCGGTGTAAATGGGAATTATAATCATTCACAATGATATAATCCGAGAGTTTCCATGACTTGCCGAGCAACCTATCGCTGGCTGATGACTTTGCTGTTGGCGACTTGCGCGTTGATTGGCGGGCCAAGCTACGCAGCCGACACCACCGAACTCAAAGCCAAACAGATTTGGCAGCTTCTGGACTACGTCGCCGTCGATTACGGCGGCGCGGTCGCCAACGGTGCTGTCCTGAAAGCGTCGGAGTACGCTGAAATGCAGGAATTTTCAGCGACAGCCGAACGTCAACTGGGAGAATTACCTGACCAGACCGACAAGGGTCGCTTGTTGCAACAAGCGACCGCTTTGCGTGCTGCGGTAGCTGCCAAAGCCGATCCGGCCAGCGTAGCAAAACTGGCGCACGCGCTGTCCAGTGCGGTGCAAAAGGCGTACCCGTTTCCAGTCGCACCGACTGCCATGCCGGTCTTAGCGAAGGGAGGGCAGTTGTTTCAGGCCCAGTGTGCGGCCTGTCACGGTCAGCAAGGGCGCGGTGATGGCCCCCTAGCGGCATCCCTCAACCCCAAGCCGACCGCGCTGGCCGATCACATGCGGGCGCGCGAGCGCAGCTTATTCGCGCTACACCAAATTATCAGCAACGGTGTCCAGGGCACCGCTATGCAGGGCTTTGGCGCGTTGTCGGATGAAGACCGATGGGCATTGGCGTTCTTTGTTGGCACGCTACCTTATACGCAAAGCGACAAGGACGAAGGAGCCAAGCTCTGGCAAGCCAACGCGCAGGTTCGCCAGACGCTCGCCAGTCTGGATGTGCTGACGCAAACATCTGAGCATGTCTTGGCGGACAGGCTGGATGAGCCTTCCGCCAGAGCCCTGACGGCCTATTTGCGCGCCAATCCGAGCGCGCTGAATATCAGCAGTCCGAAGGGCACCGCGATTGCCAAAGCCAAACTCAGTGAGAGCGTGACGGCATTGCTGGCTGACGACCGTGCAGGTGCGACCAAGCTAGCCTTGTCTGCTTACCTCGATGGCTTCGAGCCGGTCGAACCGGCGTTGGCCACTCGCAATCGGCCGCTGTTCGAGAAGATCGAAGCCGCGATGGTGTCCTACCGGGCATTGATAGCCAATGGTTCGCCTGCCGATGTGCAGACAGCGGAGCTGCATTTGCGCGGCTTGCTGGATGAAGCGGACAAGGTGCTTGCCCCCTCCGACGACGATGCCGTGGCGGCCTTCATCGGTGCGTTAACCATCTTGCTACGTGAAGGATTGGAAGCCCTGCTGGTGGTCGTTGCCATGCTGGCGTTTCTCAAGAAAGCCGAACGGAAAGACGTATTGATCTACGTGCATGCAGGCTGGGCATCCGCGCTGGCCGCAGGCGGCATTACATGGGCAGTGGCAACTTACTTGGTCGGCGTCAGTGGGGCAAGCCGGGAGCTAACGGAAGGCTTTTCGTCACTCTTTGCCGCCGTGGTCTTGCTGGGTGTGGGCATGTGGATGCACCAGAAGAGCGTTGCCGGTCGTTGGCAGGTCTACCTCAAGGAAAAGCTGTCTTCGGCGCTCAACAAGCGCACGGCATGGTTCTTGTTTTCGCTGGCCTTCGTCGCCGTCTACCGTGAGGTGTTCGAGACGGTGCTGTTCTACGCAGCGCTCTGGACAGAAGGAAATGGCTGGCCCCTGCTGGCGGGCTTGGGCACTGGCATGGGAATCCTGGCCCTGCTGGCAGTCGTGCTGCTGCGCACCAGTGCGCGCCTGCCGATTGGCCAGTTCTTCGCTGCCAGCTCACTGCTGGTGGCCATACTTGCCGTGGTCTTGGCAGGCAAGGGCATCGCAGGTCTGCAAGAAGCAGGGTTATTGCATACCAGCCCAATATCGATCCCACGCATTGATCTGCTGGGCATCTATCCGTCGTGGCAAACACTCTCAGCGCAATTCGCTGTGTTATTCATCATTGTGGTGGTTTTTACGATCAATTCGCGGTCATCGCGTCAAATGGCAGTACAAAAAAGCTGATTTGACGGCGTGAATAGGTGAATTGATGCCGCGATGAGCGCCGTCATCCTCGAATCCGTGCTGACCATGTAGAGGCCAGTTTTTCTTTTACATCTTGGACAGCAGTCGTATTCCATCTGCGCGCAATTCCCCCTTGGGAGAAATATGCCGGTACAAGGTCTGTCGCGTGATGCCGAGCTCTTGGCACAGGTCGCCGACCTTAGTTTCAGTCTGCCCCATTGCCGCCATCGCCAGGCGCAGCTTGGCGGCGGTCATCTTGAAAGGCCGACCACCTTTCCTACCGCGCGCCCGCGCCGAGGCCAAGCCCGCTACTGTGCGCTCTGCGATCAGCTCGCGCTCGAATTCGGCCAGTGCGGCGAAGATGCCGAAGACCAGTTTGCCAGCAGCGGTCGTCGTGTCGATGGCCGCACCGTGGCCGCTCAGCACCTTGAGACCGACGCCACGCCCAGTCAGATCGTGCACGGTGTTGATCAGGTGCCGAAGGTCGCGCCCGAGCCGGTCGAGCTTCCATACGACCAAGGTATCCCCTGAACGCAACGCCTTCAAACAGCTCGCCAAGCCGGGACGATCCTCGCGCTTGCCGGATGCCTGGTCTTCGTAAAGATGCGCCGGGTCGACATCGGCGGCGATCAGCGCGTCGCGCTGCAAGTCAGTGGCCTGGGAGCCATCCGCCTTCGATACCCGCATGTAGCCGATTAGCATGTCATACCTGTCACATATACGTTCGATTATGTGACAGTATGCGCCGGAAAGTTCTAACCGTCAAAAGTTGTCACTTAACCCGTCACTCTGTTTAAGACATGCAAAGGGCCCATTAGGCTCGTAATGTGACAAAAATTCCGGGGGGATGCCTTCCTTTGCAAAGGTGGTGCGCAACTGTTCCAGGGAAGCGGGATCGCGCCGACCATAGGAAGCCAACGCGAACAGCGAGCGTGCCGTCTCGGGGTCGTGCCGCGCTTCAATGATCGCCTCACTGATAGCTTGGACCGCCCGTTGCCAGTGATTGACGGGTTCGGGCTTCGGCGCTTTCGCCGGCAGACCACTGGTGAACCCGGTTTGGGGCTCGGACCAGAACAGCTTTGCATGCTCGCCTGGCGGGCTGATATCCCTCACCTCGATCAAGCTGATTGCCGTTGCCGCTGCCTCCAGCATCTGCAACCGTATTGCCGGGTTCAGGGTTTCATACGGTCGCCACAGACTTTGCCCAGCACGCAGCGGATGCCCGCAGCCTTGCCAGACTTGGCGAAGATACCCCGCGTAGGTTCCGCACGCCGAAAGCGGGGTGTTCAGCTCATCGAGCAGCGTGCGTAGCAGTCGAAACCACAAACCAGCGTGGATGCGTCGGCGCGGCAGTTCCACATGGCCGGTCGTCAGTGCCTGCCAGGTACGCCGGTCCATCACTGCAATCGCGTCGCTGGCGGTGCGCGACGCAGTGTCGGCGTTCTCCCAGCCGAGAAACCGCCCAGGCACGCCCCAATAGGATTCCAGCCAGCAGCCATGCAGCGGGCAGCTCAGCATCAGGGGCAGCTTCCATGCAAGCAGTACGGCGTGGTTTGCCGGGTCGTTCAGACAGAGCGGACAGGCGCGATGTATCGGCTGGCTGGGCAGCCAGGCACGCCAGCTCGTGATGGATCGCGTCCTACGGCGGAGTTTCGGCAGCAGCACCGAGAGCTGGAACGCATAGGTTTCCAATGCGTCTGGAATCTGATCATCAAGGCTGTCCAGTAGCCAAGGCACCCAGCCGGCGAAACTCATGCAACGCAGCCGGTCCGGCTCGATGCCGCTCCGCTGGGAGAGCATCGCCAACAGCGCCAGTGGTGGCGCGGTATCCAGGTCATCAACCTGAGCGTGACCAAGATCGTGCTCCAGCAGCTCGGACACCTCCATGTGATAGCAAAGGGCCACGCGGTTGAGCCACGAAGACAAGGCTTCGCCTTCTCTGGGGGCCGGATGCAGTGGCCAGCGTGGCGCTGGCTTCACATCAGTTCCCGCTCGAATTGCCGCCGCCGCTCGCTGGGGCCGGTGTAGTCGGCCATGCTGAGCGTACGGTGGTTGATCGCTTCCTCTCCGCTCTCCACGGCGACGATGGCCGCCGCCATCAGCAAGTGCGCCAGTTCGCCTATGGTGCCCTCGCTGCGTGTGAGCAGGTAGCGGGCCATGTCCAGCGTGGCAATCGACGAGGGTCGCCGCAGTGGAAGCGAAGCGGCGAAACTGGCCAGCAGTGAGCAGCAATCGTGATTGGCCTCCCATACCGGCAGCATCATCGGCTCGAAGCGATTTTCCAACTGGTCATCGGAGCGGATGGCCAGGTAGGCGTCGCGCGTGCCGACCCCGACCAGTGGGATGCGCAGTTCATTGCCGAGGAAGCGCAGGAGATTGAGGAATTCCCGGCGATTGACGCTGTTACCGGCCAAGACGTTGTGCAACTCGTCGATCACCAGCATGCGCACGCCGACCTTGCGCAGCAGTGCCAGCGCCAGTTGTTCCATTTCTGGCAGCCGTGGGCGCGGTCGCAATGGCGCACCCATCGCCGCGAGCAGCGCGACGTAGAAGCGGATTACCGACGGTTCGGATGGCATCTGCACGACCAGTACCGGAATGTGCTCCTGGTCGGCGTCGGCTCTGGCCGGATGCGTGCGCCGGAACTTCTCGACGATCATCGACTTGCCGTTGTTGGTCGGGCCTACCAGCAGCAGGTTGGGCATGCGTTGCTTGTTTGGCCACGCATACAGGGTTTCCAGCCGGTTCAGCGCCTCGACTGCTCGCGGATAGCCGATCCAGCGGTCGGCGCGAAGGCGATGGATGCGTTCGTCCGCCGGGAGACGGGCCAAGCCCTGGGCCGCCGGCAGCAGGTGGGACAAGTCGATGATGGGATATTCTTCCACGGCTACCACTCCTCAATCTGGTCGAACGGTTTGGCCGGCAACTGGTTGTCTGCCTGCTGCCCATCCATGTCAGCGCCCGGTGGTGGCGTGGTTTTGACAGGCGGTGCCGTTGCCTTGAGATGCTGGCGTCGATCCGCGTCGCGCCGCGCCTTGCGCGTAGCCTTCTGCGCGGTGGTAACGATTTCGCGCATCTGGCCGATCATGCGGAACAACGCCGACTCATCCACCTGTTCGCGCCCTTGCTGCCGCAATTTCGCCAGCGCCTGTCGTTGTTCCCAGAGGGTGACAGCCGGGTGCGACAAGGTACGGTAGGGAATTTCCAGGTAGTGCTGCCCCTCTGGTTCCAGCACCCATATGCGGCTGATGTCGCGCGGGTCGCGCCGGATCAGGAACGCAGGCAAGCGGTCCCGCCGAGCTATCCACGGCTTGAGCGCATCGGCGTAGTAGTGGATGTGGTCGATGACGAAGCCGGTGCGGGTCAGCGTGCGGCGGATGATGGGCAGAAAATCGACCAGAAAAGCCGTAGCGCGAGTGATGACGGTTGGCACGCCGGTCCGCGTGATAGCTTCGGCCCAGCGCGCGGCCGGCGGTTGGAGCAGGCCGTTGTGCACAGAGCCGTGATAGGTGCCGACCGCCAATGTGAGCCAGCGCTCCAGCTCGCGCAGTGTCAGGGCGGCCATCTTCTCGGAGGCGTATTCCCCGCGCTGGTCAGGATTGGAGAAGGTCGTCCCCGGCAATTCGTCGTGGATCATCTGCATCGCCGTGCCGATGATCCGTTCCACGATACCGCCGTAGTGCGGCTGCCCGAGCGGGCGATAGTCCAACCGGATGCCATGCTGCTCGCAGCCACGGCGCAGCGCCTCGCTCTTGAACTCAGCCGCGTTGTCCAAGTAGAGCAGTCTGGGCTTGCCGCTCATCGGCCAATCCATCTCTACGTTCAACCCTTCCAACCAAGGGCGCTTGTCGCAGGCGGCATGCACCAAGCACAAGCCGACCGAGACGGCGGACGGGGCTTCCAGCGTAACGACCATGCCAACCACGCAGCGGGTGAATACGTCGATGGCGAGGGTCAGGTACGGACGGCCAATCGGTTGCCGGTCGCGCTCGTCCACCACGATCAGGTCGATGACTGTGTGGTCGATCTGCACCTGCTCCAGCGGCGCGGAGACGGGTGGCGGAACACCACCAACACCTTGCAGGTCGCGGGCGGCATCTTGTCCTTCCCGGCGGTGAGTGACCTCGCGCGGATCGAGGCCGGCGATCCGCAGTGCCACCGTGTTGCGCGCCGGCACCCGCAGCTTTTGCAGCTTGCACGCCCGCACAACTTCGCGGTGGAACGCCGCCAAGCTACGCTTCTGCTTGGTCAGGAAGCGCTTTTGCAGTAACTCGCGGATGATTCGTTCGACCGACTCCGGCAAGCGGCCTTTACCTTTGCCACCGCTCGACTGCCCAAGAGCCAAGTCAGTGACCAGCCCCGAACCTAGCCGGGCACGGCGGATCAGGACGTAGACCTGCCGCCGGGACAGCCCCAATGCCTGGGCTGCCGCGTCGGCCGCTTCATGCCCAACGTCTCCGACTGCGCCAACGGCCCAATGATCTCCGCACGACGACGCGCACGCTCCCATGCCTGTTCTGGCAGGGTGGCCACGCCGTGCTCGGTAATCGGTGCGGTATCGGTCGCCATGCTCACCTCGCTTTGGTGCACACGAGTATTGAGCATAGACGAGTTTTGTGCAGAGGAATCCTGATATCGGGTTATCAGGATCCGTATGCACAACAGGCTTCAAACCGCGCTGAATGGTGCAGTCGTCTTCTGAAAATGACATCAGGATAGGGTATAGCTCAAGTTGACGCATTAGCGCTTGAACGCCAGTAACAAAACACCACCAGCGACCATCGCAATACCAGACCACTCGCGGAGCGACGGGCGTTCACCAAGAAACGTGAACGCAAACACCGCCACCAGTACGAGACTGAGTTTGTCTACCGGCGCGACTTTGGATGCATCGCCGATCTTGAGCGCCCGGAAGTAGCAGACCCATGACGCTCCGGTCGCCAAGCCGGACAACCCGAGGAAAAGCCATGTCTTGGGGGACAGATCCAAGGGGTTGGCCCATTTTCCCGTGTAGGCGACAAACGCCGACAGGACGACGATGATGATGGCCGTTCGGATCAAAGTAGCCAGATCGGAATCAACTCCCTGAATGCCCACCTTGGCAAAAATCGCCGTCAGCGCCGCAAATACAGCCGATAGTAGTGCCCAGTAGAACCAACCAGTTGAACTAACCAATTCGCTACACTCCCTCATTTCTCAAGTCATTGCTTCATGGGAACGATAACGGATACCTTTAAGCCGGTTTGCTGAATTTCGTCCACGAAGTCGAGGCGGATTTCTGCACCGATGCGATGGGCAATCGTTTGGACGATTGATAGTCCTAGACCCGAACCAATCTGCTCGCTGCCCAGTGTGCGGTAGAAGGGATCAAAAACCCGATCCCGTTCTGTCAACGGAATGCCAGGCCCGCTGTCCTGAACACGCAGCTCGGCTTTCCCTTTTGATATTCCCACGGAAAGATCGACCCGCCCTCCCTCTGGCGTGTAGCGAATGGCGTTATCGACCAGATTCTTGACCACGGCGATCATGTCCAGCTCGCTGGCCCACACTTCGGCGTCTTGCGTGCCTTCGACCCCGATGTCGATGTGCTTGGCCTCGGCCAGCGGCATGAGGTCTTCCAGCACGCGACGGTAGATGGCCTGAACGGATATCGGTGACTTCGGCGAGTCGGCAGCCGACTGCGCCTTGGCCAAGGTTAGGAGTTGATCCAGAAGGCTTCGGCCGCGCTCGATTCCTTGGCGCAACACCGTCAATCGTTCGCGCGCCAGGGCGGACATTTCTGCCTCTGCCAGCCTCTCTGCTTGCAGCGAAAGGGCGGTCAACGGCGAGCGCAGTTCGTGCGCGGCATCCGCCACAAAGCGGCGCTGAGAGTCCATTGACTGGCCGACGCGGGCGAGCAACCGGTTGATCGCCACGGCAAATGGGCGCACCTCGACCGGAAGGTGACGGTCTTCGACGGGGTGCAGTTCCTGCTCGGCCCGCAGGTCAATTTCCTTGGAAAGTGCCGCAATGGGGCGGAACATCTTGCGCACCAGGTCAGCGACGATCAATAGCAGTACCGGCACGAGAATCAGGAAAGGCATCACGGTGCGTAGCGCTCCATCGCGGGCAATTTCATTGCGGAAGCCCGCTTCCTGCGCCACGGCGATGCGTTCACCGGTTGCCGTGGTCTTGACCAGCACGCGGAACGACTCTCCACCGATCTCCAGCGTGTGCAGCCCATCAGCCGGTGTTGTGGGCAGGGAAAGCGTACCGCCTGCATCCACACTTGCCTCAGATGGGTTAGCCTCATTCAAGCGCTGGACGATAACGCGCGATTCTTCATCGACATCTTTGGGGCGCGCGTCGGGCGTCGGCGTGGCCGGCGACAGGCGCTGCCGGTCCATGAGCTGCGCCACCTGGCGTAGAACGTCATCCTGTAGCTCGTGCGCCTCGTCAAAAGCCGACAGGAACGAGAAGATGCCCGCCACGATGGCTACCACGAGGATGGCCAGCGACAAGGTGAAGGACAGCTTGAGCTGAACCGATTCGTTCAGGCGTCTTTTGAGACCATCCATCCGACCCCCCTGACGTTTTTGATGACCTCACTGCCCAGCTTGCGCCGCAGTGCATGGATCAGAAATTCGACGGCGTTGCTTTCGACCTCTTCTCCCCAGCCGTAGATGCGGTCTTCCAGCTCGCTGCGCGAGAGGATGGCTCCGGGCCGAACCAGCAAGGCTTGCAGCAGCGAGAACTCCCGGTTGGACAGTTGCACCGGGGAGCCACCGTTAACGCTGGCTTCTTTTGTGGCCGGATCGAGCGACACCACGCCATTGGTGAGCACTGGCGTAGCCGTGCCGCCTTTGCGCCGCAGAACGGCGCGCATCCGGGCCAACAGCTCTGCCATCTGAAAGGGCTTTGAAACGTAATCGTCGGCTCCGCCGTCCAAGCCACGCAGGCGGTCATTCAGTCCATCACGCGCCGTGATAATGAGCAGAGGAACCGGGTTGTCCTTGCCGCGGATGCTGGCCAGCACCTCCAGTCCATCCTTGCCGGGCAAGCCCAGATCGAGCAGAACCAGGTCATAGTGCTGGCAACCTAGTGTCGAGAGGGCGGTCTGCCCGTCCTTCACCCAGTCGGCGGCGTAGGACGCATCCTTCAATGCGCCTTGGATCGCGTCACCGATCATGGGATCGTCTTCAACCAGCAATACCCGCATTCCCCCTCCTCTTGAAATTATTACGCCCGCATTACGGCAACATCGAGACAAGAACCTTATCTTTTAGTCTGATATGGTGATATATAGCAGCCATCGCATGAATGCCTGCCAACCATATGATGACATCACCAAGCAGTTTGTGAATCTCGCCCCAATCTGCAAGGTTGGAAAAATAAGAATTCCCAACTGCAGGGAACACGTTAATTCGGATTCCGCCCAATAGCGTCAAAGGATGAGATTCGCTTCCCAGAGCCAGCAGCGCAGAAATCGGCAGCAAAAGAAGTAAAGCCCACAGTGCAAAATGTGCCAATCGGGAAAGGCCAAACATCCATACCGACATCTGATGCCGTGGAGCACCCGGACGTATTGCAGCCCAAATCAAGCGCAAGAATGTGAGCACAAATACGGCGACACCCAAAGATTCATGCCACACGATGTCATTTCGTGTGGCTGGATCGACTCCACCATCAACTATTCGCCCGAAGTCGCCAGGCCCTAACACGAATGCTGTGACAACAATTGCGGCCGTAATCCAATGAAAGGCTTTGCTTAATTTGTCATATTGATCAGGACTATTTCTCATGGCATTGTTTCCTCCATATTGGCTGGGATGACCGTATTTTCAATGCGCGGTCCGGGCTGCCCTTTGCCTGAACAGCAGGATCGCGGTCAGCATGAAGGCCAGCAGCGCGGCCGATGCCGAATAGCGGCTCAGCGCCAGACCGCCAGCGCTCAGCGGCTTGTCCAGAAAGTCGCCGACCACGGCTCCCAGCGGGCGGGTCAGGATGAACGCCGCCCAAAACAGCAGTGTGCGGGACACTTCCGTCCTGTAGTAGGCCACCACCACCAGGGCGAGCAACCCGCTGAACACAACAGCCGCGCCGGTGTAGCCCAGGCCTGCCGTATCCGCCATCCAATCGCCCAGCGCCGTACCCAGCGTCTGGGAGAACATGATCGTCAGCCAGTAGAACGCTTCCGCTTTGGGTGAGCTGACGGTGTTCACTGATACGGAGCCGAGGGTGCGATGCCAAACGAAGAGCGAGCCGAGCAACAAGGCCAGCAGCAGGCTCGAACCGCCAGCGTACCCGATGCCGAGCGAACGATCTGCAAAGTCGGCCAACGTCGTGCCGACCGTGGTGGTGGCGATGATGGTGGTCCAGTACAGAAAGGGATGGAAGCCCTTGGCCTTGACTTGCGCGATGACGGCAGCCAGGAAGATCACGGCGAAGATGCCGGTGCCGGCCAAATATCCCAGGTTCATGGACATCGAGACGGCATCGCCGCCGGTTTCGCCAAGCGTGGTTGCGGCAATCTTGATGAGCCAAAAGCCAAGCGTGACTTCTGGCACCTTGGCCAGAGCGTGTTCAGTGGATGTTTTCATGGGGTAAGCTCACTGTCCTTCGAGCGTGTCGAAGGTTTTTAGCAGAGTACCCATCGCAGCCTTGCAGTCAGCTTGGCTTGGCGCATCGGCACGCAACGCAGACAACGCCTTGTCGATGGCTTTGTCGAGCAGATGCCAGTCGTCGGCTGCGCGCGGTTTCAGTCCAGCCTCAGCCGAATCCCAGGCCACCTCCAAATCCTTGATGCGGGTCTTGGCGGCGGGCAGATCACCCTTGTCTACGATGGTGGACACGTCAGTGGCGATGCTGCGAAATGCGGTCAAGTCGCCCAGCTTGGAAGCGGCTTTGCCCGGCGATACCGTGCTGGCGTTAGTAGTCGGTGCAGGGGCGGTGCTCGCGCGGCCTTGGTCGGCAGGCTTGGAGCAGCCGGTGGCCAGGGCCACGAGCGCCACCGCCGACACGGCAGCGACAAGGCGGGCGATAGCGTGCTGATTGGGCATGATTTCTCCTTGGAAGTTGGGAAGATGGTTACTCGGCGGCTTGGGCGGAGCGGCCTGCGCTCATGCCGATCTGCGCAACGGCCACGAGAATGACGATGACTGAGAGGAACAGGGTGCTGGTCCACATGGCCCCCATTCCGAGGCCACCGTAAGTCTTGGCTTGTGTCAGCAGGTCGCCGAGCGCAGCGCCGAAGGGTCGGGTCAGGATGTAGCCGATCCAGAAGGTCAGCACGGCGTTGCCACCCATGCGCCACACGGCATAGGTGATGCCGATTAGCGCACCAAAGGCGACAGCACCCCAGGTAAAGCCCAAGCCCAGCGCCTCGGTCGCCAGATCACCGGCAGCAGTGCCCAGCGCAAACGTGCAGAGGATGGCGGACCAATAGAACAGTTCTCGGTTTTGCGTCACGATGTCGTGGATGGACAAGGTACGTTCGACCCGATACCAGACAGCGAAAATCACGGCGAGCGTGACGGCGAACGCCGAAGTGCTGATGTACAAGCTGACGCCCAGGCCGTCGGTCAACAGGTCGGTGATCTGGGTACCGACCACGCTGACCAACACAACCGTGAGCCAGTAAATCCAAGGGGTGTAGCGGCGGGTGCGCAGTTGCGTGAACAGGGCGACTGCCAGTAACGCCCCCATGACGGTGCGCGTCAAGCCTTGGCCAAAACCCGCGTTGATCGCCAGGAAGTCGGCCCCCGTCTCGCCCACCGTCGTGGACATGATCTTGATGATCCAGAACGACAGCGTGACTTCAGGGACTTTGTTGAGCCAGTCGCTTGCTCTGACCGTGGGCAAATTGTTCATAGTGTTCTCCTGCCGGTGTGAAAGGGACTGCCGCCAGTCTGAGCAGGCAGACTTAGCCCATCCATAGGCTCACTCGCGCACCCATCCCTGCGCGATCAGCTTGCCGAACAACAGGCAATGGATACGGCTCACCTGCCGGTAGACCGGCCCCAGATACCAGCGTGCTGCGTGCAATGTCAGCGCGGCACCGAGCGATGCGACCGCGATGGCACCAAGCATGTCCAGTGGAAAGTGAACCCCCAGGTAGATGCGTGACCAGGCGATTGGTATGCCAAACAGTGCCAAAGCTACGCCAGCCCTTAGTAGTCTTCTCTGTAGCAGAAAGCTGAAGGCAACCGACCACCACAGTGTCAGGTGATCGCTGGGGAATGACGAGTCGGCAACATGGGGAATGAGCGTATGACCTAGCCCGATCATGAAAGGCCGGGGGTGCGACCAAGCTAGACCGATGATTTGGTTGGTCAGCAGCCCAAGCAGGCCGGATGCGGTAGCGATCAGCAGCGTTTTGCGGGTGTTCTCGTTGCCACGCAGCCAGCTGATGCCGATCAGAATCGGGACGGCCCAGATGAGCCATTCCGCAAAGAAGGTGGCCAGCGTCACCACCAGAGCGTTCGGGTGTTCAGGCGCGTTGAGCCACAGGAAGAATGTTTGGTTGAGATGTTCCATGAAGTCTCCGGGCCGGATCACGGCGTCATGCGCAATCCGGCCACACTGGCAGGCGGTCAGTCTTGCTTGTCGTGGTCGTCATCGTGATCCGCCTTGTCCTCGGCAGACGAGATGACGGTGCCCTTGTCGGCATCGACCCGGACATCGAAGACCTTGGCCCCGCTGACAACTTCCACGTCATAGACCCAGCCTTGCTTCGAGTTTTCGTACTCGGCGCGCGATGCCTTGCCATTGGCGTGCTGCTCGGCAACGGTGACGGCCTGGGCGAGCGGAATTTTGGCCTTGGTGATCGCCAGGGCGTCGTTTTCCATACCGCCTTTGGCGGCATAGGCGACAGCGCCAGTCGTAGCAATGGCGATGGCCAGCAGGGAAAGTTTGGTGTAGCGGTACATGATGCTTCTCCAGAAGAGTGCAGGGATTTGCACGGTGGAGAAGTTACGCAGGCAGACTTAGCTGCTACTGAGCTGAGCCGTCGCCGTTATCGTCGGAGATTGTTGGCAATGGCTTAGCGTGCTTTATTTTCCGTTTTCTGAGACGACCCCTTCTTCGACATTTGAAGGATTCTGAGCACGATGAGTGCGAAGGCAGTCGCGACGATGGCCGTCACCGCATGGCCCATGCCGGCGGCCACGCCGATCGCGGCAGCAATCCAGATGCTCGCGGCAGTTGTGAGCCCCCTGACGTGTGTCTCATTGTCCGGCTTCAGGATCGCCCCTGCACAAAGGAATCCGATGCCTGACGTGAGACCCTGAAGCACGCGGCTCATGTCGGCAAGCTGCACGCCCGCCTGGAGGGGAACCACGACAAAAACGCATGCCCCCAGCGCGACGAGCATGTGAGTGCGCACGCCTGCGGATTTTCCCGAGCTCTCCCGCTCGTACCCCAGCAAGCCCCCCAAAACGATAGAGACGGTCATTCGAACGACGGCACGTACTGCCTCGGCAGCATTAGCGAGATCGGAGAATTCCGAGCTCAATGTGCGGATGATGTCGTTCATTGCGGAGCGTCTCTGGGTGTGTCCTGAAAATGGCCAAGACAGTCTATGTCGCAGAAGATGACTGTCAGATTGCCGAGCTATGACACAACCGGATTCGCTGGCCCGGGGGCAAGATTAACAACGTATTACATTTCGGCAATAAAGCCTGACAACGGAAGGGCAACCTTAGAATGCCGGCCATTAGTGCTCGTTTTCGCGCCAGTGTGTCCACTCGAAGTGCGCGACATTCTCCTCCAGCCCCCGAACCGCATGACCGATTCTTCAATCTCCCCGTCCCAACCCGCTGGTCTCTCGAGGGCGCTGGACAATTTCCTGACACGCCACCGCATCGGCGTTTGGCGTGTTGTCGTAACGTTTGTCCTGGCAAGTCTGGTCTTTGGCCATTCTCGCTGGGACGGTACCTGGGTGTCGCCGCTGCTGCTGACGCTGGGGATGTTGGGGGTGAGCCTGGCCACGGTCGGGCGGCTCTGGTGCGCGTTGTACATTTCCGGGCGCAAGAACAATACCTTGGTGACCTCGGGTCCATATTCACTGTGTCGCCATCCGCTCTATGTCTGCAACTTGCTAGGCATTATCGGACTAGGGGCGATGACCGAGTCGCTGGCGGTTACCGCAGTCCTGGCGCTCGCATTTGCGCTGATGTACCCGGCTGTCATCCGGACGGAAGACCGCTTTCTGGCTTCCGCCTTCCCGGAATTCGCCGAATACGCACGCCGTACACCAGCGTTCTTTCCCCGTCTGTCGCTGTATAGGGGGGAGTCGACATGGACGGTCCATGTGTCTTCCTTTCAACGCAATATTGCGGACTCGGTCTGGTTTCTCGGCCTGTCGGTGGTCGTGGAGTCGTTTGATTTGTTCCATGACGCCGGCGTCCTCCGGGCGGTCGTGACGCTTGCCTGATGCGGGCAACTCCGCATACACGTACAGCCATGCACTACGCTCACGTCTCCGATTCTGTTGTCGAGAGCATGCTCGTGATGCTGGTCGGCCTGATCGTCCTGGTACGTCCCCGGTCTTGTAGACACCTGATAGGGTGTTTTTGAGACTGGAGGAAGCATGAAAAGCAAGCGATATACGGATGAGTTCCGGGCCGAGGCGATCAAGCAGGTGACCGAACGCGGTTACCCGGTGGCGGAAGTGGCGCAGCGGCTGGGGGTGTCGAGCCACAGCCTGTACGAGTGGCTTCGCCGCAGCGGGGTCAGCCGGCAGGCACGCAAGACGCAGCAGGATGCCGATCTGCAGCGCGAGAACCAACAACTGCGCGCCGAACTTCGCCGTGTCGAGGAGGAGCGCGACATCCTAAAAAAGGCCGCCGCGTACTTTGCCAGGGGGTAAGGGCAAGGTACGGGTTCATGCATGCGCACCAGCACGAGTTCCGGATCACGACGATGTGCCGGGTCCTGAAGGTCGAACGCAGCGGCTACTACGCCTGGCTGGCCAAGCCCCGCTCGGCCAGGTCGATTGAGGATGCACGCTTGCTCAAGCTGATCGAAGAAGCCTATCTGGCCAGCGGCGGCGTGTACGGCAGCCGCAACATTCATCGTGATCTCATCGAAGCCGGCGAACGTGTCGGCAAGCACCGGGTTGCACGCCTAATGCGCGAGAACGGCTTACGCTCGGTGCGGTCGCCGCAACGCCGCCGCTACAAGACGGGTAAACCGTCAGTGGTAGCGCCCAACCGGCTGCAGCGGCAGTTCACCGTGCCCGAGCCGGATCACGCCTGGGTCACGGACATCACTTACCTGCGCACGGCCGAAGGCTGGCTGTACCTGGCGGTGGTGCTGGATCTGTACTCCCGTGCGGTCATCGGCTGGTCGATGAAACCGACGTTGGCGCGGGAGTTGGCGCTGGATGCACTGCTGATGGCGATCTGGCGCCGCAGGCCGACGCGAACGGTCACGATCCACTCCGATCAGGGCGTGCAGTACGGAAGCGACGACTGGCAGCGGTTCTGCCGCGAACACGGGTTGGAGGTGAGCATGAGCCGGCGTGGCAACTGCTGGGACAACTCGGTGGCCGAGTCGTTCTTCAGCAGCTTGAAGAAGGAACGAATCCGGGGCAAGGTCTATCCGTCACGGAACGATGCCAGGTCAGACGTGTTCGACTACATCGAGGTGTTCTACAACCGACAGCGCCGCCACGGGCACAATGGCGGCCTGTCTCCCATGGCTTTCGAGGAAGCTCACCCAACTCGATCGCTGTAACTGTCTACAGAACCGGGGACGTACCATCCTGTATGTGGGGTTCGCTGTCTATTTGCGGTGGAAGCATGGGCCCGCCCCCAAGCGTAAGACTGATGAGGGGCGAAAGCGGCACCCCAAAACGAGCAGGCGAAAGCGATAATCGTAATCTGCTCTTAATGCTGGTGATCGAGGATTCATGTAAACTTCGGCGACGGCCCAGCCGTTAGTACTTCAACCCCAAGCCCCCCGCACAGTCTCCCAAGGAATGCGACGTTTCGTTCTGATCTTCGTGCTGCTCATTTTGCCGTTCCAGTTTTCCTGGGCGGCAGCGGCACGCTATTGTCAGCACGAGAAAGCCACGGCCACTTGGCACCTTGGGCACCACGAGCATCGTCATCAGCAGCCGGAAGGTAAAACGGATGCCGAGAAAAAGCCATTCGTGGATACAGACTGCGGGGTATGCCATCTGGTCTCCCTCCCGTTCGTCTATGGACAGACGCAGGACGTGTTGATAGCGAATCGGGTAGAAGTGACCGATACTCAACATGCGTCCGAGTTCTCGTCTCTGAATGCCAGGGCTCCCGACCGTCCTCAGTGGCAGCGTCTCGCTTGATCGGCGAGACGACGACTCTTTTTCTCCTTTCGTCTCTCGCCGAATTCTCCTGGTCACATACCTTGGTGCAATTCGATGCGAAGACTATTTCTGCCGCTCGGGCTGGCGGTAGCATTTCTCAGCCCAAACTTTGCCGTAGCGCAATCTGACACCGGCACGTCCATGGTGCCCGTCTTCCCAAGGGAAGCGGCGGGACCGTTGACCCTCGAGGCCGCGTTGTCGCTGGCGGCAGGAAGCAATTTCAACCTGTCCGCCGCCGCCAAGGAACTCGATTCCACAGAAGGTGGGATCATGCAGGCCCGGGTTATTCCGAACCCGGAACTCCAGACGCTGGTCGAGGACACGCGGAAATCCACCCGTACATCCACCGCCCAGATGAATATCCCCATCGAACTGGGCGGCAAGCGCTCGGCTCGTATCAATGCCGCGGAAAGGACGCGCGAACTGGCGCAGGCAACGCTGGCTGGCGTTCGCGGTGACATTCGGGCGCAGGTAATCGAGAGCTTTTTTTCCGTCTTGATCGCACAGGAACGCGTCAAGCTGGCAACTGGCTCCGCGGATATCGCTGCGAGGGGCGCGCAAGCCGCTTCACGCCGCGTCGCGGCCGGCAAGATCTCCCCGGTTGACGAAACTAAGGCACGTGTCGAACAGGCCAACGCCGAACTTGAATTGGCCGAAGCAACGGCGAGCCTGCAGTCCGCCCGTCAGGCGTTGACGGCGTTGTGGGGCAATGCATCGCCGCAGTTTACCGAAGCACAGGGCAATCTGGACGCGCTGCCATCCAGGCCGGCGCCTGAACTCCTTCTGAAGGAGCTGGAAAACTCACCGCTGGTGGCCGCAAGCCGCGCTGAACTTGACCGCCGCCAGGCATTGGTGGGCGTTGAGCGCAGCCGCCAGTATCCGGATCTGACAGTCAGTCTGGGTGCCAAGCGAGATACAGAAGCCAACCGCAACATGGCGGTGATCGGTGTGGCGATCCCGTTGCCGATTTTTGACCGGAATCAGGGCAACTTGTATTCGGCCATTCGCCAGGCGGACAAGGCCCAGGATGAATATCTGGCCAATCGCATCAGCCTGACCCGAAATCTCCTGATGGCATCGAACCAGCTGTCGGTATCGCGCGCCTCGGCACAAACGCTGAAGCAGACCGTCTTGCCAGGCGCCGAGCAAGCCTTCAACGCGGCGACCATTGGCTTCGAGGCCGGCAAGTTCAATTATCTGGACGTCCTGGATGCCCAGCGCACGCTGTTCCAGGCACGCATCCGCTATCTCGGCGTGCTTGGACAAACCTATCAGGCGGCGACCACGATCGATCGCATTCTGGGACGTTAAGACGGGATTCATAAAACATGGCTATTTCGAACAAACAAAAGGCTGCCATTGCGGCCATCGTACTGGTGGGCGGCGTCGCGACTGGTGGCGTTCTGCTGAGCGGGCGCTCTGCGCCGGAAGAGCAGGGTGGGCACTCGGAATCCAAGGGGCATGGCGACACCGAGCACCATGGCAAGCAGGCGGCGGAAGCCGACCACAAGGATGACAAGTCACACGGCGACGGCGAGCATCACGAGGTCAAGAAGGGCCCCAATGGTGGCGCGCTCTTTTCGCGTGATGGCTATGACGTCGAAATTGGCACGGCCGAATCCAAGGGCGAGGCCCGTATTCGGCTCTGGGTTAGCAAGTCTGGGAAGGCGGTGGCAAATGGCGTGGCAGCGACAGGCCAGCTCGTGCGGGCTACGGGCGAGTCTCAAGCGCTCAAGTTCGTGGTGTCTGGCGACGCGCTGGAAAGCCAACAGCCAGTTGCCGAGCCCCATGTCTTTGACGTGACCGCAAATGTGACCTTGCCCGGTTCGTCTTCGCCACTCGCCGTGCGGCTCTCGAAAGAGGAAGGCAAGATTGAGTTGACAGCGGACCAGCTGGCCAAGACAGGGGTAGTGGTTCAAACCGCGGGCTCGGCAAAGGTCCAGGCTGGCGTCCAGTTCCCCGGCGAAATCCGTTTCAACGAAGACAAGACAGCCCACGTGGTGCCGCGACTGGCTGGCGTCGTAGAGAGCGTTCCGGCCAATATTGGGCAACAGGTTAAGAAGGGACAGGTTCTCGCGGTCATCGCGAGCACCGGACTTTCTGACCAGCGCAGCGAACTGCTCGCAGCACAGAAACGTCTGGATCTGGCGCGTGTCACTTATGACCGCGAGAAGAAGCTCTGGGAACAGAAGATCTCTGCGGAGCAAGATTATCTGAGCGCCCGCAACGCGCTGCAGGAAGCGCAGATCAGTGTCCAGAACGCGCAGCAGAAGCTGACCGCCATTGGCGCCAGCAACAGCTCGACGGCACTCAATCGCTACGAGCTGCGCGCACCGTTCGACGGCATGATCGTTGAAAAGCATATCTCGCTTGGGGAAGCGGTGGCGGACAACGCCAACGTGTTCACGCTGTCGGATCTGTCGTCCGTCTGGGCCGAGTTCGTGGTGTCTGCCAAGGATGTCGAGCGGGTGCGCATCGGCGAAAAGGCGTCGATCAATTCGGCATCGTCCGATGTGAAGGCAGATGGCACCGTTTCATACGTGGGTTCGCTGCTGGGCGAGCAGACGCGGACGGCGAAGGCCCGCGTAACATTGACCAATCCACAGATGGCTTGGCGACCGGGTCTCTTCGTCACGGTCGACGTATTCGGTGCTGATGTCGAGGTGCCCGTTGCGGTGAAGACCGAGGCCGTCCAGGACGTCAATGGCGAGAGCGTAGTCTTTGTCGCGGTTCAAGGTGGATTCGTGCCGCAGCCGGTGAAGGTCGGCCGGACAAACGGCAAGGTCATCGAGATTGTCGAGGGCCTGAAGCCGGGCGCACGTTACGCCGCCGCCAACAGTTTTGTTCTGAAGGCCGAACTTGGCAAATCCAGCGCCGAACACGGCCATTGATACGGGGGAAACAGCAATGTTTGAACGTATCATTAGTTTCGCCATCCAGCAGCGATGGCTGGTCCTGCTCGCCGTGTTTGGAATGGCCGGGTTAGGGATTTTCAGCTACAACCGACTACCGATCGACGCGGTCCCTGACATTACCAACGTTCAGGTTCAGGTCAATACCTCGGCACCAGGCTATTCACCGCTCGAAACCGAACAGCGTGTTACGTATCCGATCGAGGTCGTGATGGCCGGCCTGCCGGGACTCGAACAGACGCGTTCCCTGTCCCGCTATGGCTTGTCGCAGGTGACGGTCATCTTCAAGGATGGCACGGACGTCTATTTCGCGCGCCAACTCGTCAACCAGCGCATCCAGGAAGCCAAGGACAATCTGCCTGAAGGCGTTGTGCCGGCGATGGGGCCTATTTCGACCGGCCTCGGGGAGATCTATCTATGGACCGTTGAAGCCGAAGAGGGTGCTCGCAAAGCTGACGGGACTGCCTATACGCCGACAGATTTGCGCGAAATCCAGGATTGGGTGGTACGGCCGCAACTGCGTAACGTGCCCGGTGTCACCGAGATCAATACTATCGGTGGTTTCAACAAGCAGTACCTGGTCGCGCCGAGTCTTGAACGGCTAGCGTCGTACGGGCTGACGCTGACCGACGTCGTCAATGCGCTGAACAAGAACAACGACAACGTGGGTGCGGGCTACATCGAGCGTAGGGGCGAGCAGTATCTGGTTCGTGCGCCGGGTCAGGTTGCGTCCGAAGACGACATCCGCAACATTATTGTCGGTACAGCGCAGGGGCAGCCGATCCGCATTCGCGACATCGGGGATGTGGAGATTGGCAAGGAACTGCGTACCGGTGCGGCAACCGAGAATGGCAAGGAAGTTGTGCTGGGCACGGTATTCATGCTCATCGGCGAAAACAGCCGGGCTGTGTCAAAAGCGGTCGATGAAAAGGTCGCTTCCATTAACCGTACGATGCCGGAAGGTGTGAAGATCGTAACGGTATACGACCGGACACGTCTGGTCGACAAGGCCATTGCGACCGTCAAGAAGAACCTTCTTGAAGGCGCGGTGCTCGTCATCGTAATTCTGTTCCTTTTCCTGGGTAACATCCGCGCGGCGCTGATTACCGCGACGATCATTCCGCTGGCGATGTTGTTCACCTTCACGGGGATGGTGAACTACAAGATCAGTGCGAACCTGATGAGCTTGGGCGCGCTCGACTTCGGCATCATCATCGATGGCGCGGTGGTGATTGTCGAAAACTGTGTGAGGCGACTGGCGCATGCGCAGGAACACCATGGCCGGCCATTGACGCGCTCCGAGCGGTTCCATGAGGTGTTTGCCGCAGCGAAGGAGGCGCGTCGCCCACTGATCTTCGGTCAGCTCATCATTATGATCGTCTACCTGCCGATCTTTGCGCTGACGGGGGTGGAAGGCAAGATGTTCCACCCGATGGCGTTCACGGTCGTCCTGGCGCTGCTGGGCGCGATGATTCTGTCCGTGACGTTCGTTCCGGCTGCGGTCGCCTTGTTCATCGGCGAACGGGTGGCCGAGAAAGAAAATCGTCTCATGCTCTGGGCGAAGCGTCGCTACGAGCCGCTGCTGGAAAAGTCGCTCGCGAACACGGCCGTTGTATTGACGTTTGCCGCGGTGTCAATTGTTCTGTGCGTGGCCATTGCGGCCCGCCTGGGCAGCGAGTTCATCCCCAATCTGAACGAAGGCGACATTGCCATCCAGGCGCTGCGCATTCCTGGCACGAGCCTGTCGCAGTCCGTGGAGATGCAGAAGACGATCGAGACGACCCTCAAGGCAAAATTCCCCGAAATCGAGCGCGTGTTTGCGCGGACAGGTACGGCGGAGATTGCATCCGATCCGATGCCGCCGAATATTTCGGATGGCTACATCATGCTCAAGCCTGAGAAGGATTGGCCAGAGCCGAAGAAAACACATGCCGAACTGCTGTCCGCCATCCAGGAGGAAGCCGGCAAGATCCCCGGGAACAACTACGAGTTCTCCCAACCGATCCAGCTGCGGTTCAACGAGCTGATCTCCGGGGTCCGCTCGGACGTCGCAGTCAAGATCTTCGGCGATGACAACAACGTGCTCAGCGAGACGGCGAAGAAGGTATCGGCCGTGCTGCAGGGCATCCCCGGCGCGCAGGAGGTGAAGGTAGAACAGACCACCGGCTTGCCGATGCTGACGGTCAAGATCGATCGGGAGAAGGCGGCGCGATACGGGCTTAACATGAGCGACGTGCAAGACGCGGTGGCAACGGGCGTCGGAGGCCGTGATTCCGGAACCTTCTTCCAGGGCGATCGTCGTTTCGATATCGTGGTCCGCCTGCCCGAAGCTGTGCGCGGCGAGGTCGAGGCTCTGCGCCGATTGCCGATTCCGTTGCCAAAAGGAGTGGACGCGAGAACGACGTTTATCCCATTGAGCGAGGTGGCGACGCTGGAAATGGCGCCCGGCCCGAACCAGATCTCGCGCGAGAACGGCAAGCGCCGCATCGTGATCAGTGCCAACGTTCGTGGACGTGATATTGGTTCATTCGTGCCCGAGGCGGAAGCGGCTATCCAAAGCCAGGTCAAGATCCCGGCTGGCTACTGGATGACATGGGGTGGCACCTTTGAGCAACTGCAGTCCGCCACCACCCGCCTGCAGGTGGTAGTGCCGGTGGCGCTGTTGCTGGTCTTCGTACTGTTGTTTGCGATGTTCAACAACATCAAGGATGGCTTGCTAGTCTTCACGGGCATTCCCTTTGCGCTGACTGGCGGGATTCTTGCCCTGTGGATACGCGGCATTCCGATGTCCATTACTGCAGCGGTGGGCTTCATCGCGCTGTGCGGGGTGGCGGTGCTCAATGGTCTGGTGATGCTGTCGTTTATCCGATCGCTGCGCGAAGAAGGGCATTCCCTCGACAGCGCGGTCCGAGTTGGCGCCCTGACGCGACTGCGTCCGGTGCTGATGACGGCCCTGGTGGCATCCCTGGGTTTCGTGCCGATGGCCATCGCCACCGGTACGGGCGCTGAGGTGCAACGTCCCCTCGCAACGGTGGTAATCGGTGGCATCTTGTCGTCCACGGCGCTGACCCTACTGGTGTTGCCGGTGCTCTATCGACTTGCTCACCGCAAGGATGAGGACGCGGAAGATACTCGCGAGCCAGTCACTCAGACGCATCAACCGGATCAAGGCCGCCAGCCTGCATGACGTAAATCCTTGGGCGGTCATCGTACCGCCCAATTTTTATAGGAGTTTCTATGGGCGCAGGTCACTCACACGACCATCCCGGTGGCAACGAGCGATCGCTCAAGATCGCCCTTGCGCTGACCGGTACGTTCCTGATTGCCGAAGTGGTCGGTGGTGTCATGACGAAGAGCCTGGCGTTGATCTCCGACGCCGCGCACATGCTCACGGACACCGTCGCACTGGCCATCGCACTGGCTGCTATTGCGATCGCCAAGCGACCCGCGGACAAGAAGCGGACATTTGGCTACTACCGTTTTGAGATTCTTGCCGCGGCCTTTAACGCATTGCTGCTGTTCGGTGTGGCTATCTACATCCTGTACGAAGCCTACCTGCGGCTGAAATCGCCACCTCAGATTGAGTCAACCGGCATGTTCGTCGTGGCTGTGCTGGGCCTGATCATCAATCTCATCAGCATGCGCATGCTGTCCTCCGGGCAAAGCAGCAGCCTGAACGTGAAGGGTGCTTATCTGGAAGTCTGGAGCGATCTGCTCGGGTCGGTTGGCGTCATCGCCGGTGCGATCATCATCCGCTTCACGGGCTGGGCGTGGGTCGACTCCGCCATTGCGGTGCTGATCGGCCTCTGGGTACTGCCTCGCACTTGGATCCTGCTGAAGTCGAGCCTGAATGTGCTGCTCGAAGGCGTACCCGATGACGTGGATCTGGCAGAGGTTGAGAAGCAAATTCTGGCGACGCCCGGGGTAAAAAGCTTCCATGACCTCCACATCTGGGCACTTACCAGCGGCAAGGCGAGCTTGACGGTTCATGTCGTGAATGACACGGCCGTCAACCCGGAAATGGAAGTGCTACCGGAATTGAAGCAGATGCTGGCTGACAAATTCGATATCACGCACGTGACCATTCAGTTCGAACTGGCACCATGCGAACAAGCGGATGCAGCTCAGCATTTCAATGCATCGCCAGCACTGGTCGGATCGAAGTCGCTTGCTGCAGGAGGAAACTAAGGTGCGGGTACTTGTTGTAGAAGACGAACCGCGTACTGCGGAGTATTTGCAGAAGGGATTGTCGGAGTCGGGTTTCGTGGTCGACATCGCGAACAATGGTGGCGATGGGCTCCACATGGCGGAAGAGACCGACTACGACGTCATCATCCTGGACGTCATGCTGCCAGGTATGGACGGGTGGACGGTCATCAAGTCCATTCGATCCAAGTCCGAGACACCCGTACTGTTTCTGACGGCGCTGGATGATGTGGCGGATCGTGTCAGAGGCTTCGAGTTGGGGGCAGACGATTACCTGGTCAAGCCCTTCGCCTTTGCCGAGCTCCTTGCCCGTATCCGGCGTTGCTTGCGCCAAAGCACCTCGAAGGAGTCCGAGCGATTGCGCATTGCCGATCTGGACATCGACGTGCTTGGAAGGCGGGTATTCCGGGGAACTACCCGCATTGAATTGACGAATCAGGAGTTCTCGCTGTTGCACCTGCTCATGCGCCGGAGAGGGGAGGTGCTGTCGCGAACCACGATCGCGTCCCAGGTCTGGGACGTCAACTTCGACACGGATACCAATGTCGTTGACGTCGCGATCCGGCGCCTGAGATCCAAGGTGGATGATCCCTTCGATCAAAAGCTGATCCATACCGTACGGGGAATGGGCTATGTCCTCGACCCAGAGCGCGGCCGGTGACGGAATGAGGCCCGGGACTTCGATAACCCCGCTGTCACTGACGAGGCGGCTTGGGCTCTTCTTTGCATTGGTACTGTCTATCGCGCTGGCCAGCATGGGCGCCTTTGCTTACTACTCGCTCGCCGCGCAACTCGAGGCCAGAGACGATGAGGTTGTAAAGGGAAAACTCGAACAGGTCGAGCATTTCTTGCGCGAGGTGGACGGGGTGCAGGGCGTCCCGGCGGCGCAGCATCGCTTCGATGATCTGGTGCGAGGTTACTCGGACCTCATCGTTCGCGTCACGGCGCTGGATGGCCGGCTTTTGTTTCGCACGGGCAACGATGCATTGCTGGAAGGCACTGACCAAGCGGCGGTCACGGGAAAGTCATCGCTCATGTTCCAGTCCGCCGATGCGGTGTTGGGGCGAGACGGTACGCGGGCGACGGTGTTCGTGGCGAAGTCTGGCGAGGACAGGAAGCAGGTGACTGCGCGATTCCGGACGACGCTCGTGCTTGGTACCACCGTCGGTGTGATATTGACGGCCCTGGTGGGGGCGGCCATTACGCGCCGTGAGCTGGAGCCGGCGCACGTACTTATCAAGCAGATCAACCGGATCAGTGTGGAACGGCTGAGCTACCGGGTGGACATGCCACCCAAGCCCACCGAAGTGCGTGATATCGCCTCTGCGTTCAATGCGATGCTGCAACGCCTCGAGGATGGTTATCAGAAGCTGTCGCGGTTCTCCGCCGATCTTGCCCATGATTTGCGCACGCCGCTTAACAACCTCATTGGACATGCCGAGGTCGCCTTGTCACGAGACCGCACCGGGCCCGAGTATGTCGCCTTGGTGGAGGAAAGCCTGGTCGAATACCAGCGACTTGCGAGGATGATCGATGCGATGTTGTTCCTCGCGCGAGCTGACAGTGCCAATGTGGCGCTCGAGTTGACGGAACTCCAGTTGAATGCAGAACTTCGCAAGTTGTCCGCCTACTTTTCGGTGCTTGCAGAGGAGCGAAGCGTCGTAATCAGGGTAAGCGGGGATGCCACCCTGGTCGCTGATGCCATTCTGTTCCAGCGTGCGATCAACAATGTTCTGTCAAATGCGGTCCGTCATGCGTGGCCGAATTCGATGATAGATCTGGTGGTGCGCCGCGAAGCGGCACATTGTTGCATCGACATCACGAACGTTGGAGACCCAATCCCGGAGCGGGAACTTTCCCTCATCTTTGATCGGTTCTTCCGTGGGGATAGGGCGAGATCCAACTCGTCACAGTCCACGGGGCTGGGCCTGGCCATCGTCCTGTCGATCATGGAGCTCCATGGCGGCGACGCGTCAGCCGTGAGCGGCTTGGATGGGAAGACACGCTTTACATTGCGCTTCCCGCTCAACGGTGCTGAAGCCTCAGCGCGGGTTTCGGTGGGTAGGCCGAGTCAGGACCGACCAGTCGTTGGGTAGAGTGGTGCAATGAGCCCGATTGCCTATTTGTAATCGCCGGGCAAGGCTGCAGCATGCGTACAATTTATACACTCGTTTTCATAGATCAACGAAGTCTCTAGAAGATGACTATGAAAACGAAGAAACACGCCTTGCTGTTTGCGGCGTTGCTGTTGGGTGGGATGTCGGCTTCGTATGCTTTGGAAATGACCGGGTTGAAACCGGGCGTGCCTGCGTCGACGGCGACGGCGCAGGCGATGGCGAAGCGTCACGCGACCTTGTATGGCGATCCAGCCGGCCAATCTCAGGCCAGTCGCATTATCGACGTGAAGCCAGGGATGCGGTATGTCAACGTGGACTCTGGCGAGACGGTGGCGTTTCGGGCCGGCGAGAAGATCGTCGCATGGACCTTCGCCCAGATGGTCAGGGATACGAGTGTGGACCTTGGCTTGTTGATGCCGGATCTGCCGGGTAGCGCTGGCGTGCGCGTCTATATTGATAGAAGCGACCTCTTCACAGGTGGCTGAACGTTGCTGAACCGGTGAACTACAGGCCCCGCACAATGCGGGGCCTTTTTCATCGTCATTGGCGTCGGTTCTGCCGCTTAGCAATACACGAGGCGATGGGAAGTTGTAGCACGCGCCACCGCATCATGAACGGCACCGGATTGACGCCGATGGAGGGAAAAAAAGCTTGCCCTCCGGGGAGGGCAAGCTTCGGAAGCTTTCGCCATCGGGATAAAGCGAAAGAGCACCAAGAGCCAAGCAACTGACGGGTGCCTGGCTCCCCCACAGAGGTCGGTCTGAGTTTCAGGGACGGCTTGCGTCAAATTCCGCGTGCGCCATCGGTGAACACATCACGCGGCCCAATACGCGAGCCGTCGGTAAATACGTCACGCTGGCCGAGGCGTGCGCCGTCGGTGAACACGTCGCGCTTGTCGATGCGTGCACCGCCGGCGTAAATGTCGTTGACTGCGGCGCGTCCGCCGTCGGTGTAGGGGTCGCGGGGACGGTGGATCTGGCCATCAGGGGTAGCAGCGATGGCGGAGCCGGCGGCAGCAATCGTGAGGGCAGCAGCAATCAGGGCAGTGTGAATCGTCTTCATGGAATCTCTCCGGAGTCAATGTTTGTGAGTCTCTAATCGCTCACCGTGTTCACAGTCTAGCTACCGGACCTGCTCCACTGAATTACCCGCGTATTACGATCCTGTCATAAAAAAATGCCTCCCGGTTGGGAGGCACAAACTCTCTTGAATTAACAAGAAAGTGTCGATTCTTTTGAGCTCGCTCAGAACTTGTGGCGTACGCCTACGACGACGCCGGTCTGATCCTTGCCAGGGACAACGTTGGTCGGGCTGCCGGTCGTCGAGTTGTAGCCGTTCATGCCCAGCTGCGAGTTGCCGCGGTTCAGTGCATAACCGACGTTCATATACACATCGGTACGCTTCGAGAAAGCGTAATCTGCCGAGGCAACGAACAGGAACGGGTCTGCGCCAGAATTGCGGCTGTCCGTGTAGTAGGCGGCGCCGGTCAGCGTCAGTGCGGGCGTCAGGCCATAGCGCAGGCCGGCCCAGTAAATGTTAGAACCGTTCGTCGGCAGCGCACCGACATTGCCGTTGTACCAGCGATAACCAATAAATGCCTTAGCCGGTCCGAAAGCGTAGCTCGCGCCAATTAGAGCGCGGCGGTCCTTGCGGTCGGCCGTGGCGACGGTGCTGCCCTGGATCTCGTCGTACACCGCGCCGACAGCGAGGGCGCCGGTTTCATACATGAGCGATACGCCCATGTTTCGATCGACCTTGTAGTTCCCCGGCACTTCGCCGCCGCCGGTGCGGCTAAAGCTGTAGAGGCCGGTGACCGTCAGGCCACTGAAGATGCCACGGTACTTGATAGCATTGTCAGCGCGACCCGCCAAGACGTCATCCATCTTGAAGAGCGAGTAGCGCGGCGCGAAGCCCATCGGGTCGAGTTGCAGCGTGGTGTCATACATTGGTGTCGTTTGACGACCCAACGTGGGGTCGTCTCAGAAAACGGAAAATAAAGCACGCTAAGGCATAGCCGAACCTGCCAAGCTTGCTCCACCCTGTAGTGACGCGATCAGCGGGCAGGAAACGTTCCCCCTTCGCGCATGGCAGGCGCACACCAACTCAGACAGCACGGCCTCCATGCGCGCCAGGTCAGCCATTTTCTCGCGCACGTCCTTGAGCTTGTGCTCGGCCAGACTGCTGGCTTCCTCGCAATGGGTGCCATCCTCCAGCCGCAGCAGCTCGGCGATCTCATCCAGGCTGAAGCCCAGCCGCTGGGCTGATTTCACGAAGCGCACCCGCGTTACATCCGCCTCGCCATAGCGGCGGATGCTGCCATAGGGCTTGTCAGGCTCCAGCAACAAGCCCTTGCGCTGATAGAAACGGATGGTCTCCACATTGACCCCGGCCGCCTTGGCGAAAACGCCAATGGTCAGGTTCTCCAAATTGTTTTCCATATCGCTTGACTCCGTACATGAGTACGGAAGTAAGGTTACGCTATCCAATTTCAATTCGAAAGGACAAGCGCATGTCTGAACCAAAAACCGGGCGCGGCGCGCTCTTCACTGGAGGGCTTGCCGCCATCCTCGCCTCGGCTTGCTGCCTCGGGCCGTTGGTTCTGATCGCCTTGGGGTTCAGCGGCGCTTGGATCGGCAACTTGGCGGTGTTGGAACCCTATCGCCCCATCTTTATCGGCGTGGCGCTGGTGGCGTTGTTCTTCGCCTGGCGGCGCATCTACCGGCAGGCAGCGGCCTGCAAACCGGGTGAGGTCTGCGCGATTCCCCAAGTGCGAGCTACTTACAAGCTCATTTTCTGGATCGTGGCCGCGCTGGTTCTGGTCGCGCTCGGATTTCCCTACGTCATGCCATTTTTCTACTGATCGGAGTTCACCATGAAGAAACTGTTTGCCTCCCTCGCCCTCGCCGCCGTTGTTGCCCCCGTCTGGGCCGCCACCCAGACCGTCACGCTGTCCGTACCGGGCATGACCTGCTCCGCCTGCCCGATCACTGTCAAGAAGGCGATTTCCAAGGTCGAAGGCGTCAGCAAAGTTGACGTGACTTTCGAGACACGCCAAGCGGTCGTCACCTTCGACGATGCCAAGACCAGCGTGCAGAAGCTGACCAAGGCAACCGCAGACGCGGGCTATCCGTCCAGCGTCAAGCAGTGAGTCACTGAAAACGGCACCGCAGCACAACGGACGTCATTGTCTGGCGCCACAAACGATAAAGGATCTGTTGCATGACCCATCTAAAAATCACCGGCATGACTTGCGACTCGTGCGCGGCGCACGTCAAGGAAGCGCTGGAAAAAGTGCCAGGCGTGCAGTCGGCGCTGGTGTCCTATCCGAAGGGCACAGCGCAACTCGCCATCGTGCCGGGCACATCGCCGGACGCGCTGACTGCCGCCGTGGCCGGACTGGGCTACAAGGCAACGCTAGCCGATGCGCCACTGGCGGACAACCGCGTCGGACTGCTCGACAAGGTGCGGGGATGGATGGCCGCCGCCGAAAAGCACAGTGGCAACGAGCCCCCGGTGCAGGTAGCGGTCATTGGCAGCGGTGGAGCCGCGATGGCGGCGGCGCTGAAGGCCGTCGAGCAAGGCGCGCAGGTCACGCTGATCGAGCGCGGCACCATCGGCGGCACCTGCGTCAATGTCGGCTGTGTGCCGTCCAAGATCATGATCCGCGCCGCCCACATCGCCCATCTGCGCCGGGAAAGCCCGTTCGATGGCGGTATTGCGGCAACTGTGCCTACGATTGACCGCAGTAAGCTGCTGGCCCAGCAGCAGGCCCGCGTCGACGAACTGCGGCACGCCAAGTACGAAGGCATCCTGGGCGGTAATCCGGCCATCACCGTTGTGCACGGTGAGGCGCGCTTCAAGGACGACCAGAGCCTTACCGTCCGTTTGAACGAGGGTGGCGAGCGCGTCGTGATGTTCGACCGCTGCCTGGTCGCCACGGGTGCCAGCCCGGCGGTCCCGCCGATTCCGGGCTTGAAAGAGTCACCCTACTGGACTTCCACCGAGGCCCTGGCGAGCGACACCATTCCCGAACGCCTTGCCGTAATCGGCTCGTCGGTGGTGGCGCTGGAGCTGGCGCAAGCCTTTGCCCGGCTGGGCAGCAAGGTCACGGTCCTGGCGCGCAATACCTTGTTCTTCCGTGAAGACCCGGCCATCGGCGAGGCGGTGACAGCCGCTTTCCGTGCCGAGGGCATCGAGGTGCTGGAGCACACGCAAGCCAGCCAGGTCGCCCATATGGACGGTGAATTCGTGCTGACCACCACGCACGGTGAATTGCGCGCCGACAAACTGCTGGTTGCCACCGGTCGGACACCGAACACGCGCAGCCTCGCGCTGGACGCAGCGGGGGTCACTGTCAATGCGCAAGGTGCCATCGTCATCGACCAAGGCATGCGCACGAGCAACCCGAACATCTACGCGGCCGGCGACTGCACCGACCAGCCGCAGTTCGTCTATGTGGCGGCAGCGGCCGGCACCCGTGCCGCGATCAACATGACCGGCGGCGATGCGGCGCTCGACCTGACCGCAATGCCGGCCGTGGTGTTCACCGATCCGCAAGTGGCGACCGTGGGCTACAGCGAGGCGGAAGCCCACCACGACGGGATCGAGACCGACAGCCGCACCTTGACCTTGGACAACGTGCCGCGTGCGCTCGCCAACTTCGACACACGCGGCTTCATCAAGTTGGTTATCGAGGAAGGCAGCCATCGGCTGATCGGCGTACAGGCGGTCGCGCCGGAAGCGGGTGAACTGATCCAGACGGCGGCTCTGGCCATTCGCAACCGCATGACGGTGCAGGAACTGGCCGACCAGTTGTTCCCCTACCTGACGATGGTCGAGGGGTTGAAGCTCGCGGCGCAGACCTTCAACAAGGATGTGAAGCAGCTTTCCTGCTGCGCCGGGTGAGAAAAAGGAGGTGTTCAATGAACGCCTACACGGTGTCCCGGCTGGCTCTTGATGCCGGGGTGAGCGTGCATATCGTGCGCGACTACCTGCTGCGCGGATTGCTGCGCCCGGTGGCGTGCACACCAGGCGGCTACGGCTTGTTCGATGACGCCGCCTTGCAACGGCTGTGCTTCGTGCGGGCGGCCTTCGAGGCGGGCATCGGCCTCGACGCGCTGGCGCGGCTGTGCCGGGCGCTGGATGCGGCGGACGGCGACGAAGCGGCCGCGCAGCTTGCCCTGCTGCGTCAGTTCGTCGAGCGTCGGCGCGAAGCGTTGGCCGATCTGGAAGTGCAGTTGGCCACCCTGCCGACCGAGCCGGCACAGCACGCGGAGAGTCTGCCATGAACAACCCCGAGCGCTTGCCGTCCGAGACGCACAAACCGATCACCGGCTACCTGTGGGGCGGACTGGCTGTGCTGACTTGCCCCTGCCACCTGCCCATCCTCGCTGTCGTGCTGGCCGGCACAACCGCCGGTGCTTTCCTCGGCGAGCATTGGGTCATCGCGGCGCTCGGTTTGACCGGCCTGTTCCTTCTGTCCCTGTCGCGGGCGTTGCGGGCATTCAGGGAAAGAGAATGAGCGCTTTCCGGCCGGATGGATGGACGACGCCGGAACTGGCCCAAGCGGTCGAGCGCGGGCAGCTTGAACTGCACTACCAGCCCGTCGTCGATCTGCGCAGTGGTGGGATTGTCGGCGCGGAAGCCCTGTTGCGCTGGCGTCATCCGACGCTTGGACTATTGCCACCGGGCCAGTTCCTGCCCGTGGTCGAATCGTCCGGCCTGATGCCTGAAATCGGCGCTTGGGTGCTGGGCGAAGCCTGCCGCCAGATGCGTGACTGGCGAATGCTGGCATGGCGACCGTTCCGGCTGGCCGTCAATGTTTCGGCGAGCCAAGTGGGACCGGACTTCGACGGGTGGGTAAAGGGCGTGCTGGCTGATGCCGAGTTGCCCGCCGAGTATCTCGAAATCGAGCTGACCGAATCGGTCGCGTTTGGTGATCCGGCGATCTTCCCCGCCCTGGACGCCTTGCGGCAGATCGGTGTGCGCTTCGCCGCCGATGACTTCGGGACGGGGTATTCCTGTCTGCAACATCTGAAGTGCTGCCCAATCAGCACGCTCAAGATCGACCAATCGTTTGTCGCCGGGCTCGCCAACGACCGCCGCGACCAAACCATCGTGCACACCGTGATTCAGCTTGCGCACGGGCTGGGCATGGATGTGGTGGCTGAAGGCGTGGAAACATCGGCGAGTCTTGATCTATTGCGACAAGCGGACTGCGACACAGGACAAGGCTTCCTGTTCGCGAAGCCAATGCCGGCGGCGGCATTCGCCGTCTTCGTCAGTCAATGGAGGGGTGCCACCATGAATGCAAGTGACTCGACCACCACCAGTTGCTGCGTGTGCTGCAAGGAAATCCCGCTCGATGCCGCCTTCACCCCGGAAGGCGCGGAATACGTCGAGCACTTCTGCGGGTTGGAGTGTTATCAACGCTTCGAAGCGCGTGCCAAGACAGGGAACGAAACCGATGCCGATCCGAACGCCTGCGACTCGCTACCGTCAGATTGAGGCATACCCTAACTTGGCGTCAGACCATCCGGCGCTAAATCGTCAGAATAGAGTTGCCTTCCGAATTGATTGACATACGCCGTCAAGGGTCATAGATTTCTTCCTGACACATTTCCCTCAGGAGGATACCTTGCACGGTCAGCGCATCGGTTACGTCCGCGTCAGCAGCTTCGACCAGAACCCAGAACGGCAGCTCGAACAGATCCAGGTGGATAAAGTGTTCACCGACAAGGCGTCGGGCAAGGACACACGGCGGCCCGAACTGGAACGGCTGCTCGCCTTCGTGCGCGAAGGCGACACGGTCGTGGTGCACAGCATGGATCGTCTGGCGCGCAACCTCGACGACCTGCGCCGCCTGGTGCAGGGCCTCACCCAGCGCGGCGTACGCATCGAGTTCCTTAAGGAGCATTTGACCTTCACCGGCGAGGACTCGCCGATGGCGAACCTGATGCTGTCGGTAATGGGCGCGTTCGCCGAGTTCGAACGCGCCTTGATCCGCGAGCGGCAGCGCGAGGGCATCGCGCTCGCCAAGCAGCGCGGGGCCTACCGTGGCAGGAAGAAATCCCTGTCGTCTGAGCGTATTGCCGAACTGCGCCAACGTGTCGAGGCTGGCGAGCAAAAGACCAAGCTGGCTCGTGAATTCGGAATCAGTCGCGAAACCCTGTATCAATACTTGAGAACGGATCAGTAAATATGCCACGTCGTTCAATCCTGTCCGCCGCCGAGCGCGAAAGCCTGCTGGCGTTGCCGGACACCAAGGATGAGTTGATCCGTCACTACACGTTCAGCGAAACCGACCTCTCCATCATCCGGCAGCGGCGCGGCCCGGCCAACCGGCTGGGCTTCGCCGTGCAGCTCTGTTACCTGCGCTTTCCTGGTGTCATCCTGGGCGTCGATGAGCCGCCGTTTCCGCCCTTGTTGAAACTGGTCGCCGACCAGCTCAAGGTCAGCGTCGAAAGCTGGGACGAATACGGGCAGCGGGAGCAGACCCGGCGCGAGCACCTGGTCGAACTGCAAACGGTGTTCGGCTTCCAGCCCTTTACCATGGGCCACTACCGGCAGGCCGTCCAGTTGCTGACCGAGATGGCCTTGCAGACCGACAAGGGCATCGTGCTGGCCAGCACCTTGATCGAGCACCTGCGGCAGCAGTCGGTCATTCTGCCTGCCCTCAACGCCGTCGAGCGGGCGAGCGCCGAAGCAATCACCCGCGCCAACCGGCGCATCTACGATGCCTTGGCCGAACCGCTGTCGGACGCGCATCGCCGCCGCCTCGACGATCTGCTCAAGCGTCGGGACAACGGCAAAACGACCTGGCTGGCCTGGCTGCGCCAATCGCCCGTCAAACCGAATTCGCGGCACATGCTGGAACACATCGAACGCCTCAAAGCGTGGCAGGCGCTCGACCTGCCTTCTGGCATCGAGCGGTCGGTGCACCAGAACCGCCTGCTCAAGATCGCCCGTGAGGGTGGCCAGATGACGCCCGCCGACCTGGCCAAGTTCGAGGCGCAGCGACGCTATGCCACCCTGGTGGCGCTTGCCATCGAGGGCATGGCCACCGTCACCGACGAAATCATCGACCTGCACGACCGCATCCTGGGCAAGCTGTTCAACGCCGCCAAGAACAAGCATCAGCAGCAATTCCAGGCGTCCGGCAAGGCGATCAACGCCAAGGTGCGGCTGTTCGGCCGCATCGGCCAGGCGCTGATCGAGGCCAAGCAGGCGGGCCGCGATCCGTTCGCCGCCATCGAGGCCGTCATGTCCTGGGATGCCTTCGCCGAGAGCGTCACCGAAGCGCAGAAGCTTGCGCAGCCCGAGGACTTCGATTTCCTGCACCGCATCGGCGAAAGCTACGCCACGCTGCGCCGCTACGCGCCGGAATTCCTTGCCGTGCTCAAGCTGCGGGCCGCTCCCGCCGCGAAGGACGTGCTCGACGCCATCGAGGTGCTGCGCGGCATGAACAGCGACAACGCCCGCAAGGTGCCCGCCGACGCGCCGACCGAGTTCATCAAGCCGCGCTGGCAGAAGCTGGTCATGACCGACACCGGCATCGACCGGCGCTACTACGAACTGTGCGCGCTGTCGGAGATGAAGAACGCGTTGCGTTCCGGCGACATCTGGGTGCAGGGGTCGCGCCAGTTCAAGGACTTCGAGGACTACCTGGTGCCGCCCGCGAAATTCGCCAGCCTCAAGCAGGCCAGCGAATTGCCGCTGGCCGTGGCCACCGACTGCAACCGGTACCTGAACGACCGGCTGACGCTGCTGGAAACACAGCTTGCCACCGTCAACCGTATGGCGACGGCCAACGAGCTGCCGGACGCCATCATCACCGAGTCAGGCTTGAAGATCACGCCGCTCGACGCGGCGGTACCCGACACCGCCCAAGCGCTGATCGACCAGACGGCAATGATCCTGCCGCACGTCAAGATCACCGAACTGCTGCTGGAGGTGGACGAATGGACGGGCTTCACTCGGCATTTCGCGCATCTGAAATCGGGCGACCCGGCCAAAGACAAGAACCTGTTGCTGACCACGATCCTCGCCGACGCGATCAACCTGGGCCTGACCAAGATGGCGGAGTCTTGCCCCGGCACGACCTACGCCAAGCTGGCTTGGCTGCAAGCCTGGCACATCCGCGACGAAACCTACGGGGCGGCGCTGGCCGATCTGGTCAACGCACAGTTCCGCCATCCCTTCGCCGAGCACTGGGGCGACGGCACCACCTCATCGTCGGACGGCCAGAACTTCCGCACCGGCAGCAAGGCCGAGAGCACCGGCCACATCAACCCGAAATACGGGAGCAGCCCAGGGCGGACGTTCTACACCCACATTTCTGACCAGTACGCGCCATTTCACACCAAGGTCGTGAACGTCGGCGTGCGCGATTCGACCTACGTGCTCGACGGCCTGCTGTACCACGAGTCCGACTTGCGGATCGAGGAGCATTACACCGACACGGCGGGCTTCACCGATCACGTCTTCGCCCTGATGCACCTCCTGGGCTTCCGCTTCGCGCCGCGCATCCGCGACCTGGGCGACACCAAGCTCTACATCCCGAAGGGCGACGCCGCCTATGACGCGCTGAAACCCATGATCGGCGGCACGCTCAACATCAAGCACGTCCGCGCCCATTGGGACGAAATCCTGCGGCTGGCCACCTCGATCAAGCAGGGCACGGTGACGGCCTCCCTGATGCTCCGAAAGCTCGGCAGCTACCCACGCCAGAACGGCCTGGCCGTGGCGCTCCGCGAGCTGGGCCGCATCGAGCGCACGCTGTTCATCCTGGACTGGCTGCAAAGCGTGGAACTGCGCCGCCGCGTGCATGCCGGCCTGAACAAGGGCGAGGCGCGCAATGCGCTGGCCAGGGCAGTGTTTTTCAACCGCCTGGGTGAAATCCGCGACCGCAGTTTCGAGCAGCAGCGCTACCGGGCTAGCGGCCTCAATCTGGTAACGGCTGCCGTCGTGTTGTGGAACACGGTCTATCTGGAACGGGCTGCGCACGCGCTGCGTGGCAACGGCCATGCCGTTGATGACGCGCTGTTGCAGTACCTGTCGCCGCTCGGTTGGGAGCACATCAACCTCACCGGCGATTACCTCTGGCGCAGCAGCGCCAAGATCGGCGCGGGCAAGTTCAGGCCGCTACGACCGCTGCAACCGGCTTAGCGTGCTTTATTTTCCGTTTTCTGAGGCGACCCCACATAGCGAACCCGTTCGGCCATTCCCCTTCGTGTCAGCGGTGCGTGCCGTCTCCAGTGCACGTGCCGCTACCTTCGGACAACCCCTGCAGGATTCCGCAAGCTTCTGCAGCTCGCCCGTCGGAACAGGTCTCGCGCAGCGCGCACAAATGGTGCTTTAACACCCCCAGTGCCTCGATACGCCGCTCGACTTCCTCGATGTGCTTGTCCAGGAGGGTGTTCACCGCGCCGCAATCCTCGTCCGGTCGCTCGCGGTAGCGCAGGAGTGTCCGCACGTCGTTCAGCGGCATGTCCAATGACCGGCAGTGGAGGATGAACTGCAGCCGCTCAATGTGCCGCTCGCTGTACAGCCGGAAGTTGCCCGAGCTGCGGTCCGGCGGCGGCAACAGGCCTTCGCGCTCGTAGTACCGGATGGTTTGAATCGGGCAGGCCGTGCGCTTGGCGAATTCACCGATCTGAATGTTCATGATGTCGGGCCGAAGTCCCTTGACTCTATAGTAGCTATAGAGTGTGTACTTGAGTCCAATCCATTTCAAGCGACAAAGGGAGGTGCTGTGAGTGATTGCGGCTCCAAGGGGTGCGGTTGTGCTGCCACCAACGTGGTGACGCCGGCGGACGGCGATGCGGCGGCTGTTGACCTGAAACGATCCCGCTACCGGATCGACAACATGGACTGCCCGACGGAAGAAACGCTCATTCGCAATAAGCTGGCGGCGCTGCCCGGCGTGGTCAACCTTGAGTTCAACCTGATGCAGCGTTCGCTGGCCGTCCAGCACCGGCTGCCATCCCCGGCGCCGATCGAGCAAGCCTTGGCAGCCGTTGGCATGCGAGCGGTTCGCGCCGATGAAAGCCCCGCCGGGCAGAGCACAGTCCTGACCATTCGTCAGATGGACTGCCCGACCGAAGAAACGCTGATTCGCGGCAAGCTGGCGGGCATGGCGGGCGTGTCAGACATGCAGTTCAATCTCGTCCAACGCACACTCGCCGTTCAACACGCTGCCGATGCGCTACCGCAAGTGCTGGCTGCCATTCAGTCGCTTGGCTTCGATGCCGAGGTGCGCGACCGCTCTGCCGCAGCACCGCTTCCCGAACAAGATGCCGCGCCCACCAAATGGTGGCCGCTTGCCATTGCCGGCGCGAACGCCGTCTTGGCGGAAGTGGTGTATTGGCTCAACGGTGGCAACCATTGGGTGGTGGTGATCCTGGCGCTGGCCGCGATCCTGACCGGCGGGCTGTCCACCTACAAGAAAGGCTGGATCGCGCTCAAGAACCGCAACCTGAACATGAACGCCCTCATGTCGATCGCAGTCACTGGGGCGATGGTGATCGGCCATTGGCCGGAAGCGGCGATGGTGATGGTCCTCTTCGCCTTGGCGGAGGTCATCGAAGCCCGTTCGCTGGACCGCGCCCGAGATGCGATCCGGGGGCTGATGGATCTCGCCCCGGAGACAGCCACGGTACAGCGCAGCGACGGCAGTTGGTCCGACGTCGATGCCAAGACCGTGGCCGTTGGCAGCCGTGTGCGGGTCAAGCCGGGCGAGCGCATCGCGCTCGATGGCACGATTCTGCAGGGGCGGTCATCCGTCAATCAGGCGCCGATCACGGGCGAGAGCCTGCCGGTCGAGAAGGCAGCGGGCGACTCCGTGTTCGCCGGCACCATCAACGAATCCGGGTCGTTCGAATATCGCGTCACCGCAGCGGCAAGCGACTCCACACTGGCACGGATCATTCACGCCGTCGAGGCCGCGCAAGGCAGTCGAGCGCCCACGCAGCGCTTCGTTGACCAGTTCGCCCGGCTGTACACGCCCATTGTGTTCGCGGTTGCGCTTGCGGTGGCCATCGTCCCTCCGCTGGTCTTCGGTGCGACTTGGCTGGACTGGATCTACAAGGCCCTAGTTCTTCTCGTGATTGCTTGCCCCTGCGCGCTCGTGATCTCGACGCCGGTGAGCATTGTGAGCGGCCTGGCGGCCGCCGCGAAGCGCGGCATCCTCATCAAGGGCGGCGTCTATCTGGAAGAGGGACGCAAGCTGAAATGGTTGGCGCTCGACAAGACCGGCACGATCACGCACGGCAAGCCAGCGCAGACGGACGTCGTGGCCTGGAACGGTGCGGACGCGTCCGCCGCCCAGATCCTGGCAGCTAGCCTGGCTGCCCGCTCCGACCATCCCGTCTCCCTGGCCGTGGCCCGCGCGGCGCAGGACCAAGGCCTAGCCCTGCGCGACGTCACCGATTTTGCGGCCTTGCCCGGACGCGGCGTCCGGGGCCATGTCAACGGTGCGCTCTATCACCTGGGCAATCATCGTCTGGTCGAGGAACTGGGCGTGTGTTCGCCGGCATTGGAAGCACAGCTTGCCGTGCTGGAAACCCAGGGCAAAACGGTCGTGATGCTGATCGGCCAGGACGGCGTACGCGCGTTGTTCGGTGTGGCGGACACCATCAAGGACAGCAGTCGCCAAGCGATCAAGGAATTGCACGCACTGGGCATCAAGACTTTGATGCTGAGCGGCGACAATCCGCACACCGCAGAGGCGATTGCGCAGCAGGTCGGTATCGACGAGGCTCGCGGTAATCTGCTGCCGGAAGACAAGCAGCGCGAAATCGAGCGCCGATCCGCACAAGGAACCATCGGCATGGTCGGCGATGGCATCAACGATGCGCCGGCGCTGGCACGGGCCGATATTGGATTCGCAATGGGCGCGGCCGGGACGGACACGGCGATCGAAACGGCCGACGTTGCGCTGATGGACGACGATCTGCGCAAGCTCCCGGCGTTTGTACGACTATCCCGGTCCACGGCCGGGGTGCTGAAGCAGAACATTGCGCTGGCGCTCGGCATCAAGGTCGTGTTCCTGGCACTGACCTTTACAGGCCAGGCCACCATGTGGATGGCGGTGTTTGCCGACATGGGCGCCAGCCTGCTGGTGGTCGGCAACGGGCTGAGGTTGCTGCGCAAATGAATTGGAAGTTCCTCGTGTACGACTGGGGCGGCTGGAACGTCGCGCTATTCCACGCCATCAACTCGGGGATGCCAAGCGCCCTGGACCCGGTGGCGTGGTGCTTTAGCCTGATTGGCAACTACTGGACTGCGCCGCTCTTGCTGCTGGGGCTCTGGCGGTGGTCGATATCAGCGTCGAATCCAGCGCGCGCGTGCGCTGTCAGGCAACGCCTCGTCACGTTTGGGTTGGCCTTCGCGCTTGCCCTGCTGGCCGCTTCCGCCTTGAAGTGGTGGCTGGATTTCCCACGGCCACCGGCGGTACTCGGCCACCTCGTGCACGTCATTGGTGAGCCGGAACTGCACTACAGCCTGCCGAGCGGGCACTCGACGTTCGCAGCGCTTGTGGTCGGGGCACTCTGGCCCTTGGTGGGTTTTCGGGGGCGTCTCGCGTTGGTGTTCTACGCCGCGTTGGTCGGGTGGTCGCGTGTTGCCGCCGGGATGCATTTCCCGGCGGATGTGGTCGCCGGCTGGATGCTCGGGGCTAGCAGCGTCGCTATAGCAGGGTTGTTGCGCTCAGCATTGATGTCACGACAAGGCGCCCTCGTGAAGGGACTTTCTGGCTGATTCCGCAGCATGCAGCGGCGCACGACCGATGGGCCGTGCGCCGCCGAGGGTTTACTTGCTCCGCAAATCGACGACGGTCGGCTGACCGTCGACCATATCAAAGACGGCCCACACCGCTTGGCCCTCCTTGAAGTGCTGCAGTGATGCCTTGTCCTTGACGGCAAACGTCATCGTCATGGCGCCCATGCCGAGATTGTCGATGGCGCCGTGCTTAAGCGTGACCTTGCCGGTGTCGAGGTAGATCTTGCGGACCTCTGCTGCCACGGGCTTGGGCGCCTGCTTGGTTTGACCAGCAGGCTTCATGTCCATACCTTCCATCGGCGTGGCCGCAAAGGCGGCTGGAGTCGACGCCAGCGTCAGGGCGAATACAACAGCGGAAACGTAGTTCATCGTGAGACCTTGTCATGAGAGGGTGGTTGGGGAATGGATTGCCCGCTGCCACGCCTGCGCAGCAGCAGGTAGACAGCAGGAACGACAAACAGGGACAGCAACGGCGCGGTGATCATGCCGCCGACCATCGGCGCGGCAATGCGCTGCATGACTTCGGAGCCTGTGCCGTCCGACCACATGATCGGGAGCAGGCCAGCCAGGATGACGGCCACCGTCATGGCCTTGGGGCGTACACGCAGCACGGCGCCTTCCTGAATCGCTTCCAGTAGCGCTTGGGTAGAAGTTTGACCGTTTTCCTGCCGCTCGGTCCAAGCGTGTTTGAGATAGAGCAGCATGATCACGCCGAATTCGGCCGCCACCCCGGCGAGCGCAATGAAGCCGACGACTCCGGCCACCGACAGGTTATAGCCGAGCAGATACAGCAGCCAGAACCCGCCGATCAGTGCGAGCGGCAGCGTGCCCATGATGAGCAGCGCCTCGTCGATACGGCCGAACACGAGGTACAGCAGCACGAAGATGATCAGCAAGGTGAATGGTACGACCACCTGCAGCTTGGCACTCGCACGCTCCAGGTACTCGAACTGCCCTGACCAGCTCAGCGCGTAGCCCGCCGGCATCGGCACCGCCTTGGTCACTGCTGCCTGCATGTCCTTCACCGCCGAGCGCAGGTCGCGCCCCCGGATATCGACATAGATCCAACCCGAGAGCCGGGCATTCTCGCTGCGCAGCATCGGCGGGCCCTGCACGACGCGGATGTCCGCGACGTCGGACAACACAATCTGCTGGCCCCGGTCAGTGACAATCGGCAAACGCCGCAACTGCTCCACGGAATCCCGATAATCGCGCGGATAGCGGAGGTTGATCGGGAAGCGGGCCAGGCCGTCAACCACCTCACCGACATTATCGCCACCGATGGCGGATGACACGATGCTTTGCACGTCGTCGATGTTCAGGCCGTATCGGCCGGCGGCCTGTCGGTTGATGTCCACGTCGATGTATCGTCCGCCGGACAACCGCTCCGCTAGCGCAGAGGTGACACCCGGCACGGTTTTGACGGTCTCCTCGATCCGAGTGGTCAGTCGATCGATCTCCTTCAAGTCCGTGCCCGCCACCTTGATGCCGACCGGGCTCTTGATGCCGGTGGCGAGCATGTCGATGCGGTTGCGGATCGGTGGCACCCAGATGTTGGACAGCCCCGGCACCTTGACCACGCGGTCGAGTTCTTCCACCAGTTTGTCGGTCGTCATACCGGGGCGCCACTGGTCGTGCGGCTTGAACTGGATGGTGGTCTCGAACATCTCGATCGGCGCCGGGTCCGTTGCGCTGTCCGCGCGCCCAGCCTTGCCGTACACGCTGGCCACTTCGGGAACCGTCTTGATGAGGCGGTCGGTCTGCTGCAGGAGCTGAGCCGCCTTGCCGGCCGACAACCCAGGCAATGCTGACGGCATATACAGCAGATCGCCCTCATCCAGCGGCGGCATGAATTCGCCGCCTGTGCGCAGGATCGGCCAGGCCGTTGCCCCCAGCAGCACAATGGCGATAGCGACCGTCGCCTTGGGATACGCCAGCACCTTGGACAGCATTGGCTGGTAGAGGCGGATCAGCCAGCGGCTGAGCGGGTTCGATTGCTCGCTCGGGATACGCCCGCGGATCAGGTAGCCCATCAGCACAGGCACCAGCGTGACCGACAACCCAGCCGCTGCCGCCATCGAATACGTCTTGGTGAACGCCAGCGGCGAGAACAGGCGGCCCTCCTGCGCCTCCAGCGTGAACACGGGGATGAACGACAGCGTGATGATCAGCAGCGAGAAGAACAGCGCCGGCCCCACTTCTGCCGCCGATTCCCCGATCACGTTCCAGCGCTCGTGGCCTGTGAGTTCGCGGCCGGGGTTGTCCTCGAGCCAATGCTCCAGATGTTTGTGCGCGTTCTCGATCATCACCACGGCCGCGTCGACCATGGCGCCGACGGCGATGGCGATGCCACCCAGCGACATGATGTTGGCGTTGACGCCCTGGTATCGCATCACCAGGAAGGCCGCCAGGACGCCCAGCGGCAGCGAGACGATTGCCACCAGTGCCGAGCGCAGATGGAACAGGAACACCAGGCACACGACAGCGACGACGATGAATTCCTCGATCAGCTTGTGCGTCAGGTTGTCCACCGCGCGCTTGATCAAACCGGACCGGTCGTAGACAGGAACGATCTCCACGCCTTCGGGCAGACTGGTGCGCAGCGTGGCGAGCTTGGCCTTGACGGCTTCGATCGTCTCCAGGGCATTCTTGCCTGAACGCAGGATGACGACGCCACCTGCCACCTCGCCCTGACCGTTCAGTTCCGCGATGCCACGGCGCATCTCGGGCCCGAGTTGGACGGTGGCGACATCGCCCAAATGCACGGCGATGCCCGCATCGTTCGTCATCAGGGGAATCTGCCGGAAGTCGTCGAGCGTCTTCAGGTAGCCGCTGGCGCGGACCATGTACTCGGCTTCGCCCAGTTCCAGCACGGAGCCACCGGTCTCCTGGTTGGCACCCTTGAGCGCTGCCAGCACCTTGGCCTGTGTCAGGTTGAACGCACGCAGCCGGTCCGGCTGCAACACCACCTGGAACTGCTTGACCATGCCGCCGACGGAAGCGACCTCCGCGACGTTCGGCAGGGCCTTCAACTCGAAGCGCAGGAACCAGTCCTGCAACGCCCGCAGTTGGGCCAAGTCGTGCCGGCCGGTCTTATCGACCAGCGCGTATTCGTAGATCCAGCCCACGCCGGTGGCATCCGGGCCCAGCGCCGGTTTGGCCGCCGCAGGCAGGCGGGACTGCACCTGGTTCAAGTACTCCAGCACGCGCGAGCGTGCCCAATACAGGTCAGTCCCGTCCTCGAACAGCACATAGACGAACGAATCGCCGAAGAACGAGTAGCCGCGCACCGTCTTGGCGCCCGGCACCGACAGCATGGTGGTGGTCAGCGGATACGTGACCTGGTTTTCCACGATCTGCGGCGCTTGGCCAGGGAACGGCGTGCGGATGATGACCTGTACGTCCGACAGGTCGGGCAGCGCATCGAGCGGCGTGCTGCGCGCGGCCCACAGACCCCAGGCCGTCAGCATGACGGTCGCTAGCAGCACCAGGAAGCGGTTGCGGATGGACGCGAGAATCAGCCGTGCGATCATGGCTTGCCCCCCTGATCCGCGCCGGCCGGCTCGACCGAGGACAGGACTGCCATGCCATCGTCATGCAGTTGGAACCGGAAGCGCACACGGTCCCCAGGCTTGAAGCGCTTTGGCAGGCCGGAGGGCGGTGCGGCAAAATCCATTGTCATCGCGCTCCAGTGCGCGGACGGAATCGCGCCATGTGAGATCGTCAGGCCTTCGCTGGTGACAGCCTCAATGCGGCCGACGCCTTCATGCTCGATGGCGGCCGCTGCGGGCGCGGAGGCCGCAGGTGGCGATGCCATGCGTTGGGCGGTGCCGCGCAGGCTAGCTTCCGAATCAATCAGGAACTGCCCGGAAACCACCACCTTCTGTCCCGCGCTCAAACCGTCGGTCACTTCGGTCTGCCCATTGGCTTCGGCTCCGGTCTTGACTTCGATGGGGTTGAAGCCGCCATTGCCGGCGTCCACCATGACGATCGTGCGCGTACCGGTGCGAATCAACGCCTCCGTGGGGACCAGCAGCTTGTCCGGGCCGGCTTGCGCGCCAAACCGCACGTTGGCGAACATGCCGGGCAAGAGGCGGCGGTCCCGGTTCTGGAGTTCGACGCGCACCTTGACGGTTCGCGTATTGGCATTGACGTCGGGCAGGATGGCATCCACCTTGCCGGTCAGCGCGTGTCCAGCGATTGCCGTCGCCGTGGCCGTCACCGCCTGGCCCGGGCGGATGGCCGATGCTTGGCTCTCGGGAATCTCCGCCAAGACCCACACGGTGGACAAGTCGGCAATCTTGAAGAGCGTCATGCCGGGTGCGACAGCCATGCCGTCCCGGACCCCGACCTCGGTGATGACGCCATCGATGTCGCTGGAAATCGCCAGCCGTGGCTGTGGCTTGCCGGTGGATTCGACCAGCCGGATCTGCGCCTCCGTCATGCCGGCCTGGCGCATGCGCAGCAACGCTGCGCTGCGCAGGTCCCCCTGCAGGGCGTTGGCCGTACGCGAAACGGCCAGGTACTCCTCTTGTGCGGCGACCCATTCCGGCGCGTAGACGACGATCAGCGGTTGCCCGCGCTTGACCGGGTCTAACGTGGTTTTCGCGTACGCCCGTTCGACAAAGCCGGCGGCGCGCGCTTGAATGATCTCGATGCCGCGCTCGTTGATGGCGATATTGCCGGGCACTTCCAGCATGGCGTCCAGCCGGCCGGTCTTGACCTCAGCCGTGCGCACAGCAAGATTCTGTGCCACACGGCCATCAACCGTGACGGCGGCGCTCCCGCCGGCGCCATTCTCGTAGACGGGGGCAAGCGGCATGTCCATGAAAGGTGATTTGCCTGGTTTGTCGAAACGCTGGCCAGGTGCCATGGGGTCTTGCCAATAGAGAATCCGCTTGCCCGTCTTGGGATCGATGTCGCCCGCTTTGAGCGGGGCATCGGCGGCTTGGGCAGATGCTGCCGCCTGCGTGGGCGCGCTCCGCTGTCCCTGCCTCACGCCAAGGTAGTAGGTGGCGCCCATGCCAAGGCTCGCCAACACCAGACTGGCTGCAATGCGCGCAAAGATGGTTCGGTTCATGGTTGAACTCCAACGTTGGAGGTCGGCTGGTTTGCCGTGGGGAGCGGTTTGAGGAAGGCGAGCTCGGCCCAGAGTTGGGCCGTCGACGCTTCGAGCTTGAGACGTTCCAGCGCAAGGTCGAGTGCCTTGCGGCTTGCCTCGGCGACCGCGGCGAGCGAACCGCTTCCAGTCCGGTAGGACGTTAGCGCTGCCTCGGTTTGCGCGCGCGCTAGCGGGACGGTCGTGGTTTGATAGCGATCCAGGCGGCGTTGGTTCAGTCGCAACGTCTCGCGCTTGCCCAGAATCTGGCCCACCATGTTGCGCCGCAAGACTTCTGCTTGAGCGCGCGCGGCATTGGCTTGCGCCAGCTTGGCCGAGACCTCGCGGTCCTGGCGGTTCTTCTGATCCCAGGGAATCGGCAGGGAGACGTTCAACGACACCATGTTGGCGTAAGCCGGTCCGCGCTGGCTATACATCAGCTCCACCGTCACGTCGGGTGTCTTGGCCGCACGAGAGACACGTCCTTCAGCGTCCGCCATGGCGGCTTGCGCGCTGGCAGCGGCCACATCGGGCAGGGTATCGATGGCCGCGTCGTCCAGCGCGTCGAGCCACTGCGGGACGTCGAACCTGGGGGGCGCGGCGGGCGGGCGGCTGGATGCGTCGCCTACCCAGCGCCGCAGCATGGCCTTGGCAGACGCTTCCGTCGCCCGGGCCTCGTCGGTCCGGTCTTGCAACTGCTGCCGTTCAAGGCGTGCAGCTACGATGTCGGCGCGTGAGCCGCGATTGCCGCGATAGGCCGCCTCGGCTGCCTCGACCTGCAAGGCGACAGAGGCTGTTTGTTCCGCCAGCAGTTGAACGGTACGTGCGGCATACCAGCGGTCAAGCCAGGCTTGCGCTGTGCTGCGCTGGACGGCTGCCAGCGCGGCGACACGCTGTGTTTCGGCCGCGGAGGCCTCGGCGTTGAAACGTTCCGCACGGGCACGGCGCTTCTCGGTCCGCGTGAGCTCTTGCATCACGCTGACCGAGCGCATGGTCATGAAATCGGTGCCGATGGAGAACCGGTCGCTGCCATCGGCGGGAACATTGTTCACGCCGAATTTGAGGACAGGGTCGGGCAGTTGGGCTGCCGCCACGGCCATGTCGAGCGCCGACTGTACACCGGCGCGGGAGGTTTCCGCGTCGGCGGAGCGGGACGATGCCAAGCCGATCGCTTCCTGCAAGGAGAGCGCATCGGTCTGGCTATACGCCAGATGACTGCTTAAAAGCAGCAGGACGGCGAGCGCGAGCAAGCGCCCACCGCGTGGGGGAAAACGCAAAAGCATAAAGCCTCCGGAAAGCAACGACCACCTTGCCGGTTAGGCGGCAAGGCGTGAGAGATACGTCGCTTCGGAGGCTACGTGCGGAAACAGCAGTTCAGGATGGGAATCGGGGGTGGTGGTGCACGGGGCGCCACATCGGCGAGCAAGACCGATTGGCCGTCCGCCATGATGACTGGCTCGGCCGTGATCATCCGGATCAGGACGGGCAGGAAGATGGGAATCTGCGGCGATACGTGATTGGCCGACTTGGTGCCGCTCTGGCAGTGCTCAAGACAGAGGCCGTCATGCTGGTGCACATCCTGCTGCGCCTGCATGGCCATCTCGGGGCACGACTGCACCATGGCACCGGCGTCGGTCGCATCGGCCATGGTGGGCATGACCTCCGCTGAGCCGCGGCTTGCCGCACAGGCGTATGCTGCCGCTGCCAGTTGAACTGTCAGGAAAGCGATGACTAGGAATCCGGCGAACCACGGCCGGCGAAGCGATGCGCGCACGTTCTGCAGATGATGTGATTGGATCGAATGGTAACAGCGGCTACGCGCGATGTGCACGCGGACGCGGCTTATGATCGAACGGGTTGATCTGCCGCAAACGTGCCATCGCGCGATGGGCGTCCTGCCGATAATGCAGAACGCCCCACCGTGTTATTTCGGCGCTTGAATCATGTCTTGGCAGGGCTGCGGCATCGCAGGCATGCCAGCGCTTTTCTGCGCTTGCGCTGCGCGGATCTGCGCAAGTTTCGCGTTGCGAGCTTTCTCGATGACCTGCCAGTCTGGCCCGGCAATGGCCGTCAACGATGTCAAAACAGCCGCCAAGCCGACAGCGGAAAGAATGACCTTCTTCATGGTGATGCTCCAGTGATTTCACGCGGGGCCGGCATGAATGCCGGCTTAGCAATTTGCGTGGCGTATTCGCTTACGCCGCTATACGGATGCCGCACTGCAAAAAGGCGCGATCCGTAAAGCTAAATGGAGCGGGCTCGGGGTGGCCGTTCGAGCGGCACAGGAACTGCGGAAATATAGACAGGCTCCTGGGCGGGAACCAGGATGTGCATCCCCTTGGCGCCGAGCGGCATCGCTGGGCTGGAAAGCGCCCCGATCACAGCGCAGAAAGACACGCAAGGAGCGGTGTCCGTGCAGTCGGAACCACTCTGGGCATGGCCGTCACCGGTGATATGGCAGGGGTGTCCTTTCTCGGCTTGTACGACATCATGCGCTGTCGACAGCCCTGGCAGACCCACAGCGCCGTGCATCTGCATTGATGCCATGGGGAGCCCGCGCGCAGGCAACGCCACGGCAAGCAGCACGATCATCAGCATGCGCCAAAGGGATTCATCGCGCGCGGATTTTTGTCAGATGTTGCGTAGGTTCAAGCTAACGGTCAGCAGGTATGCGTCACGCACGCCTGTTGACCAATTCTGGGCAGTATTCACCTTCCCACAATGGCAACGTCAAGGTTTCTTTGATGGTTCCTGCTGTTTGAGCATCTGGTCCATCATCATCTGCATCATGTCCATGCGGTTTTCCATCATGTTCATGCGCTGCTCCATGGGCATGCCCGAGCCGCCCATCATCGGCGCCGCACCGCCGGCCCCCATCCCTTGACCGCCCATCATGTCCATCATCATCGGGCCGCCCATACCGTGCATTGTCTGCATCGTGTCCTGCATGGCCTGCATGTGCTCGGCCATCAGACGTTGCCGTTCCTTCGGGTCCTTGGTCTGATGGATCTTGTCCATCTGGGCCTGCATCTTCTTCATCTGCTGACGGGCTTGCTCGAAGCGCTTTTCCGTATCCGCAGAGTTTGCCGTGGCAGGGGCAGTCTTCGCTGGGGTTGCCGCACTAGGCTGGCTCGCTGCGGCGGGGTGGTGCTCGTCAACGGCCCAGACCGATGCACTGGCGATCAGCAGCGCGCCTGCTACAAGAAAGCCAACATGCTTGTTGTTCGTCATGGTGCTGCCTCCTGAAATGATGGGATTTCATTTTGATATGCGATCGGTGGTCGCCAGTTGACGTATCACAACGAATTGCTCTCGCTTGACCCGTATCAACCTCCCGTTCCGGGCGTGGAACACACTGCAATCGTAGTTGTGCCCAGACCTAATCAAGTTAAACAATCAGCACATCCGAGGTTGGCATGCCAAGCGATTCCATCGGACACCATCGTGGCGATCAAGTGGTCGGTCGGCAGAGCGCGCTGCGCATCGCTCAACCGGTCGTCGATGCCGGTCGCGTGCGCGATCCGGTTTGCGGTATGGAGATTTCCCCTGCGCAGGCAGCAGCCAGCACGGAAGTCGGGCATCAGCGCTATTGGTTCTGTTCTCGGCACTGTGAGAAGACTTTTCTCGCTGATCCGGCGCGATATCTCTCGCATGACGCGCATGACGCGCATGACCACGACGGCGCGGCCCATGATCACGCGCCAACCGGAGTTGCTGCGGTGTCCGCAAGCACGAAGCAACTGGCCAAGGACCCCATCTGCGGAATGATGGTTGACAAGGCCACTGCCTTGTCCGCAGAGCGAGGAGGGCGAAAGTACTACTTCTGCAGCGAGAGCTGTCTGCACACGTTTGAGTCGCCGGAGTCCGAACTGAAGGCGATGAAGACGCGCGTCACCATTGCCTTGACCGGTGTGCTGGCGTTGGCGGTGTTACGCGCCGGGGCGTTTCTGGCCTTGGCTGCAGGTGCGACCCTGCTGACTTGGGCGCCCATTCCGGCGCTGCCTTGGTTCACATGGGGAATATGGCTGTTCCTGCTGGTGACCCCCGTACAGTTCATTGGAGGTTGGAGCTTCTACAAAGGCGCGTGGAACGCGGTCCGCACGCGCAACATCAACATGGATTTCCTGATCGCGCTGGGTACGTCGGTAGCGTACTTCTACAGCGTGGTCGTGTTGTTCTTCCCATCCTGGTTGCCGGTGAAGGTGGCCGAACGCGATGTCTACTTCGAGGTGTCCGCGGTCATCATCGCTTTTGTGCTGCTGGGCAAGTACATGGAGGAGATCATCAAAAAGAAGTCCTCCGCCGCAGTCCGTCGCCTGCTTGACCTCAAGCCCGCTGTGGCGCACGTGATTCGCGATGGCAAGGAAGTCGAGATTCCCGCCGAAAGCATCATGGTCTCGGAGCTGGTAGTGGTCCGCCCCGGCGAGAAGATTCCAACCGATGGCAAGGTGACGGACGGGCAAACCAGCGTGGACGAATCGATGCTGACCGGGGAGTCGATGCCAGTTGACAAGAAGCCTGGGGCAACGGTGATCGGCGGTACGCTGAACCGGTCAGGCGCCTTTACGTTCCAGGCGACCCGCATCGGTGCGGATACGGCGCTGGCGCAGATCATCAAGATGGTAGAAGACGCGCAGGCAAGCTCGGCACAGATTCAGCGGCTGGCCGACCAGGTGACCGGCTATTTTGTGCCGGCGGTCGTGGGCGTTGCACTGCTGGCTGTCATCGGATGGACGCTCGCGGGGCATTTCCCGCAGGGGCTGCTCGCCTTTATTGCCGTGCTTATCATCTCCTGCCCGTGCGCTCTGGGTGTAGCGACGCCTGCCGCCTTGATGGTCGGCGTGGGAAAAGGCGCGGACGCCGGCATCCTGATCCGCGGCGGCGAAGTGCTCGAACGCGCTGAGAAATTGACCACCGTTGTCTTTGACAAGACGGGCACGATTACGCGCGGCGAACCGACCGTGACCGATATCCTGCCGCTTGGGACACACCAGGAAGCCGAGCTGCTCAGTATTGCTGCAGCGGTCGAGTCCGGCTCGGAGCATCCGCTGGGCGAAGCGATCGTCCGTGCCGCACAGCATCGTGAGCTGGCGACGCGTAAGGCGAACAACATCCAGGCGCTGTCGGGGATGGGTATTCAGGGGGCCATCGACGGCCAGCAGGCCTGGCTAGGAAACCGGCGCATGCTCGCGCAGCAGGCCATCTCAGTCGATACGATTGAAGCGACGCTGGCCGGGCTGGAGGCTGATGGCAAGACAGCGATGCTGGCGGGGATCGGGCATGAACTGCTTGGCATCATCGCCGTGGCCGATACGGTCAAGCCAGAGGCGTCAGAGGCCATTGCCATGCTCAAGTCGCGCGGCATCAAGGTGGTTCTGCTCAGTGGGGATAACCAGCGCACCGCGCAAGCTATCGGGCGGCAGGTCGGCATCGAGCGCGTAATCGCAGAGGTCATGCCGGAAGACAAGGTCAAGACCATCCAGGGCTTGCAGAAGGACGGCGAGGTGGTTGCCATGGTCGGCGATGGGGTCAACGACGCGCCCGCGCTCGCTGCGGCGGATATCGGCGTCGCTATCGGCTCGGGCTCGGATGTGGCCAAGGAGACCGGCAGCATCATCCTGATCCGCAATGACGTACGCGACGTGGCGGCTTCCATCGAGTTGTCCCGCGCCACGATGCGCAAGATCAAGCAGAACCTGTTTTGGGCCTTCTTCTACAACACCATCGGCATTCCGGTGGCGGCTTTCGGCCTGCTCAATCCCATCCTGGCGGCGGCGGCGATGTCGCTGTCCTCGCTTAGCGTGGTGGCGAATTCGGCCATGCTCAAGCGCGTGCGGCTGACAAGTAAGGCGCAGGAGGTGCCGGCATGAAACCCGCTGTCTGGTTCTGTGCCGCCGTGGCGACGGCGCTGGCCGCCGCCATCCTCTATTGGTACGGAATCTCACTGTTCTCGGTGCTGGTTGCGCTGATTCTCCTGGCCTGTCCGGTCTGGGTGATCTGGATGAGTTTGCGTCTTTCACGGCAAACCAGACGAGAGGTTGAGGCGGCAGTGGAGCGGGAACTGAAATCGCGTAGGAAGTCGTAAGACGGAGGTGGAAAATGACCTGGCTTTCGCAAAACCTGATCTGGATCGTGCTGGGCGGATTGGTGGTGGTGTTCCTTTGGCGCAGCCAAGCGATGCGCTCCAGAGGCGGCGAGGGTGCCGGCATGATGCACGGCGCTCCAGATGCAAACAGTGACCCAGTGACCGGAAACCGGGTTGACCCGACCCACGCCATCACGGCCAATTTTGAAGGGAAGACGTTCTACTTCGAGTCTGAGCAATCTCGCGCGGTCTTTCAGCAGAATCCTTCACGTTTCGTCCACCAACACCATCGCCATCACGGCGGGTGCTGCTAGCCAGCCTTTTTTCAAGCCGATTGCCTGTGGACGAGGAGGCTCGCATGAATGATCAAATGAACCCTGAAGATGGGCCGCACGCGGCGCACAGGACAGTCTTCAGGTCCAGGTGGGTTTTGATAGGCTTCCTGCTTGTGATCGCCTATTTCCTGTTCACGGAACATCGGGCACACGTGATCCCGTTCCTGCCCTTCCTGTTGCTCGCTACTTGCCCGTTGATGCACCTGTTCATGCACCACGGCCACCAAGACGAAGGGGGCGAGCCGTCAACGCACGTACATCCAAAGGGAGAGTAACGATGCAGCACGACACACAATCCGGCTACGGGCTCTGGTCGTTGGTCATCATCAACTCGGCCATCTTCATCATCTTCGCTTTCAGCTTCACCAAGCCAAAGACCTCGCGTGACTGGCGGTCCTTCGGGGCCTTCTCGGCGTTTCTCGTGGCGCTGTTTACGGAGATGTACGGGTTCCCACTGACGATCTACTTGTTGCTGCCCTGGTTGAGCAAGCATTTTCCCGGTATCGATTTCCTCTCTCACGACGCGGGGCATTTGCTGGAGGTGATGTTCGGCTGGCGCGCTAATCCGCATTTCGGGCCGTTCCACATCCTAAGCAACCTGCTGATCTTCGGTGGTTTCATCATGCTCGCTTCCGCCTGGCGGGTGCTGTATCTGGCGCAGCAGCAGCACCGTCTGGCCACCGGTGGACTCTATACCCGCATGCGCCATCCGCAATATGTGGCGTTTGTCCTGATCATGCTCGGCTTCCTGCTGCAGTGGCCGACGTTGCTCACGCTGATCATGTTTCCAGTGCTGGTCTGGATGTATGTTCATCTCGCGCTGACTGAGGAGCGAGATGCGCTGGCCGAGTTCGGCCGGGCATACGAAGCGTATTGTGAGCGCACACCACGTTTCATCCCCCGTTGGAGCAGTGGTGCGTCGAAGGCGTCGTCTCATTGATCACGACATCCTCGGCAGGAGGCAACCCTTCGCAGCCGCTGTAACAGAGTCCGCCACTCTGATCCTCTTCTCCACGTAATGCACGTTGGCTTGGCTGGCGGCGCCCGAACCTTTCGTGGATTTCATGGGCACGCTTTTCCATGGCGTAGATTTCAAGCATCTGCCGGCCAACTGCTCACGTGATGGTCCCTTCTGTATCCCGCCATCATGTTTGTAGTACGGTTCTTTGCGGCGGGCGCCTTCTTTTAGTCGCCGCACAACGGCCAGTTAGGTCAAAGAGAAAGCGCTGCCCGCTGAGGCTCGCGTTGCTAGTGCGCTTGGCCGGCAAATTCGAGCGCCCGTTGATTGGGCCATTGCCCATGTCTGGATCATCACAACCGCCCATTGGATATGCAGCTAAGAGTCGCCGGAAACCTCACCGCACGTCAGTGTCGCAAGCGCTGCAAGCTTGGCGAACCGTTGCTTCTCCAACGTCGCAGTCACGATGGTCTGATGCCGGAATATAAGACTGCGCAAACGAGTAGGGCCAAGATGGCCCGTAAAGCCACTGGAATGCCGTCTCGGCCACCAAGTCGCGCACTGACCGACCTGTCTCAAGTGTGTGTGTCAGCGTGGCGCTAAGCGCTTCTTCCGAAGCGCGCCAGATATTGTCTTCCCCGGCTTTTCGCCTGGAGGCCCTCACGCCCGCAGCCATGGCGGCTACGAGCAACAGCCATGGTTGGAACCGCTCGGACCATGCATAGCGCGTCCAGCGCATCGGATGGCTCCATTTCAGCCATTCAGCGCTCCACGGCGTTGCCAGCGCGCGCACGGTTGGGCTCCAGAACTGGTCATACAGCCGTTCGTTGATTTCCGAGACGGCGCGCACATGCTCGAACAGGGCACGCGGGTATGGGAATTGAATGTCTTCGACGCGACGCGGCTCAAACGTGACCCCGCGTTGGGAGTTGTTCTGTGGCGGCGCATCGGAGTGTTCCGACAGCTTCATCTCGTACAAGCCGGGCGGCAGCGCCTCAATCGCATCGAGGCTTTGCAGGATCGCGCGATGCTCGTGACGCGCCACGCTTGCGGAGACGAAAATGCCGAGGTGTCCGACATGCGGGTTGGTGAGATACACGATTCGCTGGCCGGCGGCGACCAGAGCTTCCGTACTTTCGTACACGACGGGAATCCAGCCGAGCGCCTGGTGCGGTGGCGTGATGTTGTCGCCGTACGAGGCAAAGATGACGATCGGTTTGCAAATGCGCCGTAAGTCGACCGTGCACTTACCGTCGACATGCACTTCGCCGGTTTCCAACTTGTTGCCGACAAAAAGATCCTGGATGGTTGCGACCAGTTCTTCCCGGCTGAGAAAGTAAAAGCCATTCCACCAGCGCTCGAATTCCAAAAACCGGTCACCTTCACCATCCGGATCGGCGAAGACAGTGTAGAGCTTGGTCCAGAGCGCGGACTCAGGCTTGAGTGCCTCGAAGTTCTGTACCAGCCATGCACCGTCAAAACGGCCGTTGCCCAGATCGGCAAGAAAGTTTGCTGACCACACGCCGCCGGTGAACGCCCCGAGCAGGCGCATCGGGTTGACGCCTGCTTCGCCGGACCAGTACGAGAGCGGGGAGCCGTTGAGCACCGCAGGGCAGGCGACGCGCTCGCAGCAGTGGGCAGACAGGAGCATCACTTCCCAGCCGGCCTGGCAGTTGCCGTAGAGCACCGGCGCCTGCCCGTCATGCCGTCGCGCGACCTCCTCGACGAAGGTACGAAGCGCGTTCAGGACGTCGCCAAGGGTCTGTCCGCGGCAGGGGGCCGGGAAGAAGCTGACAAAGTAGACAGGATGGCCTTCGGCGAGGGCCATGCCGACTTCCGAATCGCGCTTGAAGCCCCCAATGCCCGGTCCGTGACCGGCACGCGGGTCGATGACGATGACGGGGGTTGCATCCGCCCGAACCTGTCGCTCCAGGTGGTCGGTGCCACAGCGCGTGATACGGAGCAGGGCATAGTTGGCCGGGCGCTCGAAGGTTCGCGCATCCAGTAGCAATTCGTAGTCGAAATGCAGCGGTGGCGGCAGGCCGGCCTCCTCATGGGCCAACATATTGTTGGCGCGTTGCCGCAGGATATCGATGAACAGAATCCACCGCTGCGTGACATCCACCCAGTAGTCCCACCCTTGCTCAAGAGGGGGCTCGGCAGGTGCCGGCTGTGGCTCGGCCTGGTGGTCCGGTTCGCTAACCAACCGCAGCGCCGGGGCTGCTACACCCGGCGCCGATCGGGCCGGACGTCGTTTGCGCTGTACCGTACGGTCTGTCATCACACCACCTCATCACTTCCTGTGAAAGTCGTGATGTCCGTCACCAGACAGTGCGGACACGGGCTGCAAATCATGCGGTGCAACTGCATGGGCCTTGTAGGCCAGCTTAGCCGCATCGGGCCGAACTTCGTTGTCGCAGGTCAGGTGAATTGAAGCGCGGGCTCTTTTCTGAGCCCGCGCGCAGACTTACTTGGTATCGGGATGGAAATGCTTGGACTTGTCCCTGCCCTTGGTGTCCTCGGCGGGGGCGGCCGCCGGCGCGCTGGCGGCGGAAGCGCCAGCTTTCTCGGCGACGTGCGAATGCGGTTTCATTTTGTGCGCGCCGGAGGCTTCGGATGCCATGGGCATGTCGTTGTCCGTGGCAAATACGCCGGCCGACATGGATGCGGCGGTTGCAAGCAGCAGTGCGGAAAGGATGGTTTTGCGGTTCACGTTGTGTCTCCTAGCGATAAAAGTTGGCGGTTCAGTTTTGCAGTCCATTCTGGGTGATGAGGGGCCACTATTGCACTGACTCCTGCTGGATAGCGACCGTGGCTTGATCCATGTCAAGCCGGATCGGCGCTCCATGTCTCATTTCACCCAGCCAATAGCAGGATGTTTGGTCTCGTACGCCATGCCCCAATGCTCTTGGGCAGGGGCGGTGGGTGCGGGGATGGTTTCCATGAGCGGGGTATCGGCAGTCTGCCAACTGCTTCCCGATGGGAAGCTGACCGGAAGGTGACTTTTCTGTCATGCATTCCAGTTGCTTGATCTTCAGGTGCATGTTTCTGGCACATGGGGGCTGAAATGGCGACGGGTAAGCTATTACCTGCTACGCAATTGGATCGAATATGCCTTGATCCAGGTAAAGCGATGCCGCCCATAAAGGTGTAACGTGAATTGTGCTTGGGGTTACACCTTGGGTTTCACGAGGAGGTGCACGATGATGGTTCACGGGTTCGACATGGCCGGCTATGGTCTCGCTCACTGGATCACGTTTGCCGTCATGGCGGTGGTATTGCTGTATCCCATCGGCCGAATCCTGATGCGGATCGGGTTGTCGCCTTTTTGGGCCATTCTGGTGCTGGTGCCATTCTTCAACCTGATCGGGCTTTGGGTGCTGGCATTTGTCGAATGGCCACGGCAAGGGTCTGGCCGTCCTGGCTAGTCGGATGCCATGAAATCGTTCAGCTGCCCGGATGGCACCATGGTTCGCAAGGCCATTCCCTCTCTGGTGTCCGCGTGCCTTGTGGCGTTTGCTGCCGCATGCATGGTGGGTGGGGCTTGGGCTGAGGAACCAGACGGCCGCACGCTCGTCGATCGCGTCGATACCCTGCTGTGGGGCAAGACGCTGCAAGGCGAGTTCCAGATGACGATCACCACACCGCGCTGGCAGCGCGCGCTTGACCTGCGCGCCTGGATGGAGCGGCCGCGGCGCTCGTTCATCCGCGTTCTGGCGCCGGCCAAGGAGGCCGGTATTGGGTCGCTGCGTATCGGCTCGGAGATGTGGAACTACCTGCCCAACATCGAGCGCACCATCAAGATTCCGCCGTCGATGATGCTGCAGCCCTGGATGGGCTCCGACTTCACCAACGACGACTTGGTCAAGCAAAGCAGCGCCGTGGATGACTACACGCATCGGGTTCTCCGCACGGAGGTGCTGAACGGCGCCGCGTCTTACGTGATTGAATCGATTCCCAAGCCGGATGCCGCCGTCGTGTGGGGAAAGATTCTCTACTGGATTCGGCAAGCGGATACGATTCCGCTCAAGCAGTATTACTACAACGAGCGCAACGAACTGGTGCGGGTCCTGACGTTCTCCGACGTTGGCCCGATGGGTGGCCGCACCATTCCGACCAAATGGGAAATGCGCCCCGTGAATGATCCAGGCCACGCAACCGTGATCGTCGTCAAGGCCGCGCGCTACGACCAGCCGATTGACGACGAACGCTTTACGCAGCGCAATCTGCAAAAGCCATGAATGCTGCAGCCGATACAGTCGTCAAGCTCGTAGGTGTCTCCAGGCTGTATCGGCAAGGTGCCAGCGTCGTGCATGCGCTGCAGCATATCAATCTGGAAATCCGCAAAGGCGACTTTGCGGTGCTGGTAGGGCCGTCCGGCTCGGGCAAGACAACGCTCCTGAACGTGATCGGTGGCTTGGACTCACCCACCGAAGGCCATGTCTGGGTCGACGGCAGCGAGATCGGGACACTGGGTAAAGCCGCGCTTTCGGACATCCGCTTGCGCAAGATCGGCTTCGTCTTCCAGGAGTTCAATCTGATTCCCGTTCTTTCCGCGCTAGAAAACGTGGAATTCGTGATGCTGTTGCAGGGGGTGCCAGAGATGCAGCGCCGGGACCGCGCCATGACGCTGCTCAAGGAACTGGGATTGGAAGGGATGGAGCACAGGCGTCCGCAGCAACTCTCCGGTGGGCAGCAGCAGCGCGTGGCGGTGGCGCGCGCCATCGCGGCCGAGCCGATCATCGTGCTGCCCGATGAGCCGACCGCCAATCTGGATTCCAAAGCCGGCGCCGCGCTCATGGACATGATGAAGGCCATGAATGAACGGCGCGGCGTGACGTTCGTGTTCTCCACCCACGACCCGATGGTGGTCGAACGCGCGCGGCGGGTCATTCGCCTGCGTGACGGCCGGATCGAAGCCGATGAGCGCCGACCGCCATGATGCTGCTGCCACTCGCCGTGCGCAATGTGCTGCGCAACCGCAGGCGTTCCGCCATCACCATCTCGTCGATCGCCATCGGCCTAGCGGCGATGATCTTCAACTGGGGATTCACCGCTGGCATGAACCGCGAGATGGTCGAGAACACCACGCGGTATTTCGCCGGCGATGCGCAGGTGCATCTCAAGGGCTACCACGACGATCCGATCCTTGATCTCGCCATGCCAGACTCGGCCCCCATCCTGCATGCCGTGCGCAACGAGGCTGGGGTGGCAGCCGCCAGCATCCGCCTGGAAACCAAAGCGCTGGCCAGCCGGGGCGACAAGTCGCGCGGCCTCATGCTCGTCGGCGTCGAGCCGGCAGACGAGGCGCAGGTGACGATGCTCTCGGACGCCATCGTGGCCGGGCAGCCGCTGACGACCGGCGCGCCCGGCGTGCTGATCGGGGAGATGCTTGCTGAAGCGCTCGCGGTGCGGCCCGGGCAGAACATCGTGTTCGTGGGGCAGGGCTACGACGGCTCGATATCGAGCGGAAAGTATCCGGTGCGCGGCATCTTCCGCAGCAAGATCGACGATCTCGACGGCTACGTCGCCGTGATGCCGCTGCCTGTTGTGCGGGAGTTTCTCTCCGCGCCCGGTGGCGCCACCGCCATCGCCCTGCGGCTGCGCGAGCGCTCGCGCCTGGAGCCGGTCAGCGCGGGGCTCGCCGAGCGCCTGGGAGATCGTTACGAAGTCGTGGGGTGGCCACGGCTGCTACCGATGGTAGCGGTCAGTTCGCGCTTTCACGAGGTCACGACCTACGTGGTGCTGTTGGTGTTCTTCGTGGTGGTCGTCTTCGCGGTGGCGAATCCTGTGCTGATGTCCGTGATGGAGCGCACGCGCGAATTCGGCATCATGCTTGCCGTCGGCATGAGCCGCACGCGCGTGCTTCGGCTGGTCCTGTATGAATCGATCCTTCTGGGCATCGTTGGCCTGATCGTCGGCAACGCCGTCGGCTGGACAGTGACGGCGTATTTCGCGCGCGCGGGTATCCATCTGCACGGTTTTGAAGCCGGGCTGCGCACGATGCCCGGGCTGTCCGACGTCGTCTATCCGGTGGTGAGCGCCGAGCGTGGCGTCGTGCTGTCAGTGGCGGTCTTCGTCATTGCCGGGCTGGCGGCACTGTATCCCGCTGCCAAGGCCGTGCAGTTGCGGCCCATCGAGGCGATTCGCGGGCTACCCGCTGCCATGCGGGTGTCGTCACGAAACACGGGCGATTCCCGCTTGCCGGTGTTCGTGCTGCTCGCACTGCGCAACCTGCTGCGCAATCCACGCCGCACGGCCCTCATGGCCGCAGGCGCTGCCTTCGGCATCGTGGGCTTTGTCTTCATCCTGGGGTTTTTCGACGGATTCTTCGACCAGACGATCGAGAACTCCACGCGTTATCTGACGGGGCACATCCAGGTCGAACGCAAGGGCTTTCGCAAGGATTATGCCCCCGAGCTTGCCATCGACGATGCCGTCTCGCTGCTGCAAGCCGTCCGGGGCACGCCTGGCGTGATTGCGGCTGCGCCGCGCACCCAGGTCCAGGCGTTGGCCAGCACGGCCTCGAAATCCGAAGGCATCATGCTCATCGGCATCGATCCGGTGGCGGAGGCTAAGGTCACGTTCATTTCCCGCACGGTTGTCCAGGGACGGGCGCTCATACCTGGCGCCGATCGCGAAGTCATGATTGGCCGCAGGCTCGCCGACAAGCTCGGTGTCCGCCTGGGCGAGAAGATCGTCGTCATGGCCCAGGCCGCCAACGGCGAGCTCGGCACGGCAGCCTACGGGGTGGGGGGCATTTTCTCGACGGAAAGTGCCAGTTTCGATGGCGCATTTGCTTTTGTCACGCTGCCAGCGGCGCAGTCGTTGCTTGCGCTCGGTTCACGCGTTTCCACCATCAATGTCCGGCTGGAGGATCGCGCGCACGTGTCCGCTGCCGTTGCCCTGCTACGCGCGCGTATCGGTGGCACCGACGTGACGCTGATACCGTGGCAGGAACTCTTGCCGCAGCTCGAAGACATGGTCCGGCTCCTGCGCGTGGTGAGCAGTATCATCCTGGCGGTGCTGCTTCTGGTGATTACCACGTCGGTCATCAATACCGTGTTCATGGCCGTCACCGAGCGCACGCGCGAGTTTGGCGTGATGCTGGCGCTTGGCACGTCGCCCGCCGCCTTGAGGCGCATGGTCGTATATGAGTCCATCGCCTTGCTGTTGATCGCGTCTGCCGTCGGGTATGGCGCCGGCATTGCGCTGGTGCTGTATCTTGGGCATGCCGGTATGGACCTGTCGAGCTTCTTCGCCGGATATTCCGCCATCCCCGGGTTGACCGGCATCGTTTATCCGCGCATTTTCGGTGCGACGGTGGTCCCGCCGGGTATTGCGCTGTTGATTGCCGGCGTGCTGGTTTCGCTCTATCCCGCGGCCAAGGCGGCGCGGCTCGATCCAGTGCAAGCGATACGCCATGTTTAAGCAAGCCGTGCCGTTCGGACTTCTGGCGGCTCTGGCCTTCGGAGCCTCGGCGCAGGAGACGTCGCAGTCCGGGTTGAAATTTTCCGGTTACTACAAGAGCTTGCTGGAGGAATCGGAAACCATCGTGCCCGGCGGGCAACGCTATCTGCTCGATCTCAATCGCCTGCGGCTGCAGTTGCAGGGCAAGCTCTCCGAGCACGTCGCCGTGGATCTGCAGTACGACAACGAATTGCTGTTCGGCAGCTACCTGCACACCGCACAGTTCGCAAGCCAGAGCAGTCTCGCGCCGGATCAGTACCTGGATCTCGACGGCAATTACCTGCGTGGCGGCTCGTACTACGGCCAGCACCGGCTGTATCGCGGCAACGTCACCCTGTCATCGGGCGACACCGATGTGCGCATCGGGCGGCAGCGCATCGCATGGGGAACGGGCCGTTTCTGGAGCCCGCTCGACCTGCTGAACCCCCTGAACCCGACTGCCATCGAGCGCGAGGAGCGCGTGGGTGTCGACGCGGTGCTGGCCGAGCACAAGCTGGGGCCCATCTCCCGCATCAGCGCTGTGTACGCGCCGGGGCACGGTGGCGCGGACTCCAGCGCGGCATTCAATTGGCACGCCAACACGCATGGCGTGGACTATTCCATTGTCGGCGGGCGCTTCGGCAATGAGCAGGTCGCCGGCTTCGATCTCGCGGGGCAGATCGGCACGGCGGGCATTCGTGGTGAGTTCACGCAAGTGCGTGCCAAGACTGGCTCGACCTATCAACGTGCCGTTCTCGCGCTCGATTATGCGTTTGCGAACACGCTCACGCTTAGCGCCGAGCTCTACTACAACGGCGCCGGCACGACCAATGCCGCCGCGTACGATTTCACGTTGCTGTTGACCGGCAAGATTCGCAGCGTTGCCAAGCACTATGCTGGTGGCTACATGAGCTACGAAATCACGCCGCTGCTCAAGTGGGAGGGCTATGTGGTGGTCAATTTGGACGACCATAGCCGTTTCGTTTCGCCCCTGCTGACCTATTCGATCAAGACGAATCTCGACTGGCAGATCGGCGCCCAGTTCTTTATGGGCAGCAGTGGCAGTGAGTTTGGACATTTCCATCACATCTACTACACGCAGATACAGTGGTTCTTCTAAAACGATAGTGCTTGCCGGCTGTCGACGTCCGGAAAGCTGGGCTCGGATGCGTGCATGGCGCGGCAATGGGGAAGGTGGGCAACGAGGAGAAGGAACATGGGCGTCATAACGCATGCGAATCCCGAACCAGCGGTGCGCGAGCGGGTGCCCGCTGAACTGCCACGGCTCTTGTACATCCTGCGCGCATTGGCCGGGGCAGGGTGGGCGCATTATGTGGAGCGGCTACGGATTGGCCGTGACGCACTCGAAGCTTCAGTTGAGGCGGTGCAAGCGACCGATCAGGATGCAAAGCGGCTGAGAGCTACGCTCGAAGGGCTGGGGCCCGCGTTCGTCAAGTTTGGCCAGCTTCTGAGCCTGCGGCGCGATATGTTGCCGGAGGTCTATATCGAGGAGCTGCAACGGCTCCAGGATGATGTCGCTGTTTTCCCTGGCGAGCAGGCGCGTGAGATTGTCGAGCGTGAACTGGGCAAATCCGTTCACGCGTTGTTCACCAGTTTCGATGAGACGCCCCTGGCTGCCGCGTCGATCGGCCAGGTCCATACGGCGCAGTTGATTGACGGCACCAGCGTGGTGGTCAAGGTGCAGCGCCCCGGCATCGAGCCCATCATTCATGCCGATGTCAGGATCATGCGCTTCTTGGCCCGTCAACTGGAGCGGTATGTGCCGGAGAGTCGCCGATTTGGCCCGGGCGATCTGGTGGAAGAGTTTGCCCGGCTCATCAACGAAGAATTGGACTATCAAGTCGAGGCGCGCAACGGCGATCTCCTGAGGGAGAATTTGCAGGATGATAAGCACGTCTTCGTGCCCCGCATCTTTTGGGAGCAGACCAGCCGACGTGTCTTGACCATGGAGCGCAGTTTCGGCAAGAAGCTTACGCATATTCCGTCGTCCGAACAGGAGAGCCGACGGCGCGTGGCGCAGGCGCTGATGGCATCGTTCTTGAAGCAGGTCTTCGAGGACGGCTTCTTTCACGGCGACCCGCATCCGGGCAACGTATTTTTGCTGGAGGACGGCCGGCTTTGCTTTCATGACTTTGGCATCATGGGACGGCTGTCCGCCTATGATCAGGAAGCCTTGGCCCAGTTGATTCTCGCCGTCAGTTCCGGCGAGGTGTCATGGATGGTGGATGCCTATTTCGAGATGGGGGTGGCGACCGAGGGGGTGGATCGTGAGGCATTTACCCGCGATGCTTCGCAGGCACTTGACGCATACTACGAAGCCGCCGGGAAAGGCTATTCGTTCGGCGAAATTGTCCGCCAGTTTGCGCTGCTCAGCCAGCGCCATCGGATCAAACTGCCGCGCCAGTTTCTGCTGGTCTCGAAAGCGTTCATGCTGGTCGAATCGCAAGCGTTGACGCTCGCCCCGGACTTCAACGCACTCGCGTCCTTGCGGGAATATGCGCCGCATTTGCTCGGCCGCAAACTATTGCAGGGGGCGAATGTACAGACCGAGTTCAGCAGGGGATTCCGCACCTTGCGCGCGCTGCATCACGCCGCCGCCTTGCTGCCCGACATTCTGAACCGCACGGTGGAGGCGCTCAGCAGCGGTAAGGCGACGCTGCATATCAAACACGACCAGTTGCAAGGATTGGAAGCGCATATCGACCGTGCAAGCAACCGGCTGAGCTTGAGCTTGATTATTGCGAGCGTCGTGATTGGCTCCTCAATCGTCATGGCGTTCCACAGCGGTCCGCACTATGCGGGCATTCCAGTGCTGGGGCTTCTGGGTTTCGTCGTCGCCAGCGTGATGGGCCTCGCTTGGGCGGTTGCGATCCTGCGATCAGGAAAGTTCTAGAGGCGCCGCTACAAGCAATGGGGCCTCGAAAGCAACGATGCAGCGCTCCGCTAAAAGACGGCGATGGCACCCGTGGCCAACTCCCGTATCAGCGCTGGAAGCGCCGCCAAATGCTGCGCGGTCAGCTCGCGAACTTGCCGCTGCCGCGCAGCGGAGAACCCACCCGCCGCTGCAAGGTCGATCGCCACCAACTGAGGCTGGTCGACCGGGTGGCCGATTGCCGAGAGCAGCCTGACCGTCACTTCATCCACGCCTTCGATGTCGGCATGAATGCTCGCCGCCAATCGATGTGCCAGCACGTTGTAGAGCTTGCCGACATGCGCGGCCGGATTCTTTCCCGCTGCCGCTTCCAATGACATCGGGCGGTACGGCGTGATCAAGCCGTTGACGCGATTGCCGCGGCCGACCTCGCCATCGTCGCCGTGCTCCGCACTTAACCCGGTCACGGTCAGGTAAATTCCGCTCTCGTCAAGCGTAGCTGGGTCATCCAGGGTGTTGATCCCGATATGGCACGCCGTCGGCAGACACCCAGCCAGGTACGCTGCCAATCGGCCCTTGAGTGTGAAATAGTCTTCAATACTTCCCACGTCTCGGTCGACGAGTGCGAGCGCCACGGTAAGGCCGAAGTGCGCGCCCAGCCGGTGCCCCATGATCTTAAAATCCGCCCCAGCCGCATCAAAGGCGCTGCGAAATTCGTTGGAGCGCAGGACGCGCGCAGCGCAAAGGACCGTGTCTTCGAGTCGGGAGCGGGGTGCGTACCCGACGCCGAAGGAGGTGTCGTTGGCCAGCGGAAGCGCCGCCTGCTGGATAACACGCTGAAGATTCGGCGCCGAAGGCCTCAAAACAAGCTCGATGCCGATGTCATTGCCTGCCTTTCCCAAGGTTGCCACCAGGTATTCGCGGATGGATTGCTCGACGAGTGACGTGGCCGAAGCCGACGGCAACTCGGTCACGGGGCCGCAGACGATCAGCCGCGCGGGACGCAGAACTTTGCCGCCGCCGAACCGTGGCTGGCTGATGCCTCCGATTAACAGCGCCTTATCCAGGTTGAAGTGCTGAATCGCTCCGTATGCTTGCAGATAGGCTCGGGATAGGGCGCAGGCTGCCGCCTCGACGGCGCCATCGCACAGGCTGTCCGGATGGCCGAAGCCCTTGTGCTCGGCAATTTCGGTTTGTGTGGCTTCCAGCGTCGACGTGGTCGAGATGGAGAGTGCAATTTCGCCGACAGTCCGCATGATAAGACGCTCCTGCCCAAATCCGATTGGGTCATTCTATTCACTGGCAGTCCAGTTTGGTATTAAGACCGTCCCCTCGGGGGTCGCGATTGTGGGCCTTGAGCGACATCAACAAATTCGCCGCCCGAGTGACTAGCATGGAAACAGGACACCCGGAGCGGCATGGGCTCTTGTGTGGCAGGAACGGCATGGTTGGCCCATGCGCGGTGTTCCCATGCCTCCGGGGCTAAGAATCTCGAAAATGGAGGTGTCTGATGCGAGCAGCATGGTCAGTCGTTGTTGCGGTAATTTTGGCAATCAGCCTCTCGGGGTGCGGCTATAACACCATTCAAGCGCAGGATGAACAGGTCAAGGCAGGCTGGTCTGAAGTCGTGAACCAATACCAGCGGCGCGCCGACCTGGTACCGAACCTGGTCAACACGGTCAAGGGTTACGCAAGTCATGAGAAAGAGGTGTTGACGGAGGTGACTGAGGCTCGCGCGCGTGTCGGCGCCATCCAAGCCTCGCCTGCGTTGCTCAATGATCCGCAGGCGTTTGCCCGATTCCAGTCGGCGCAGCAGCAGTTGACCGGATCGCTGTCCCGACTCCTTGCCGTGTCGGAGAACTACCCGCAGTTGAAGGCAGATGCTGGGTTTCGCGATCTGCAAGCACAGCTTGAGGGGACCGAGAACCGGATCACCATTGCACGAAATCGGTACATCCAATCGGTACAGAGCTACAACGTGACCGTGCGCTCATTTCCATCGAATCTGACCGCGAAGGCCTTCGGCTATCAGGAGAAGCCCAATTTCACCGTTGCCAACGAGACGGCCATTGCCAAGCCGCCCCAGGTGGAATTCGGTTCGCCGTCCGCCAGTGCGCCGGGGAGCTCCAAGTGAACCTCCTCAAAATCGCGCGTGGCTTGCTTGTGGCAGCGGCTGCGCTCGTCTCTTTTGGGGCGGTTGCCGAAGTTGCCGTGCCACCCTTGACGGCGCGGGTGACTGACCAGACCGGCACACTCACGCCTGGGCAACTAGCAGAGCTAGAACAGACGCTGCAAGCCTTCGAAAACAAAAAGGGCGTGCAGATCGCTGTACTGATCGTGCCCAGCACACTGCCCGAAGCCATCGAACAGTATTCGCTGCGCGTGGTCGAGCAATGGAAGTTGGGGCGAAAGCGCGTCGACGACGGCGCACTGCTGATCATCGCTAAAGACGACCGCACACTTCGCATTGAAGTCGGGTACGGGTTGGAAGGTGTCCTAACCGATGCGACAAGCAAGCGCATCATTAGCGAAGTCATCTCGCCGCGGTTCAAGACTGGCGATTTTTATGGCGGCGTGAAAGACGGTGTTCAGAGTATGCAAGCCGTGATTGAGGGTGAAGCACTGCCGCCCCCCTCACGGTCGACGCGCGACGGAGGCGTATCCGTTCGGTCCTATATGCCTGTCATTCTGGTGTTGACGTTGGTGTTTGGCGGCGCGCTGCGAGACTTCCTTGGCCGTTTTCCGGGGGCGGTTGCAGCGGGCGGCGCCGTCGCCCTAGTCGCTTGGTTGCTTTCGGGCGCCATTTTTGTCGCGTTTACGGCGGGAGTGATCGCGCTCATCTATACGCTATTGGGTCCGGGCATGGTTGGGCACGGAGGCTCTTGGTCTACAGGCTCACGCTCGGGCCGCGGGGGATTCGGCGGTGGCAGCGGCGGTTTCGGCGGTGGCAGCGGCGGTTTCGGTGGAGGCGGCGGTGGTTTCGGTGGTGGTGGTGCCTCGGGAAAATGGTGATGGAAAACATCAAGCGAATTCTTTCCCATCTACTGACGACGCACTGGCGCGTCAGGCGAGCGTTCCCGCGCAAGGCGATGCGGGCCATCGGGCAAGCGATCGCTCAAAGCGAGTCGTCCCATGTCGGGCATCTGTGCTTTGCCGTGGAAGGCGCGTTGAGCTTCTCTGCGCTATGGAAGGGGGTGACGGCGCGGGAACGGGCTCTTGAAGTCTTTTCGCAACTGCGTGTGTGGGACACAGAGCAGAACAACGGCGTCCTGATTTATCTATTGCTGGCGGACCGCAGTGTCGAGATCGTTGCCGACCGTGGCATTCACGCGCGGGTTGGTGCTCAAGGATGGCAGGCGATCTGCAGCCAGATGGAAGCCGCGTGTCGGCGCGCCGAATATGAGCGCGGTGTGATCGACGGGATACGATCCATCACGCTGCGCCTGACGCAGCATTTCCCGGCGCGCGACCGGCGCGAGCAGAGGTTGCCCGGCAAGCCGGTCATCCTGTGAAGACGCAGAAATCTCTGTTTGATATTTGCGAAGTCGCGGTAGGAGGTGAATATGTTGTCTCTGCGCTCATTTGTTCCCTACGCTGCGGTGATTTGTGTCTTGGCGCTGCCGTCGGTGGAAACGCTCGCGCAAGCGCGGCTCGAACGTGAGGGCGTCGTCCTCTACTGGGGGTTGATTCCCGCCGCCATCGCCTCGGAAAGGCTCGACTTGGAGGAGTCGCATGGCGCACCTTCACCGGGAGGCGGCCGCCCTCACCACTTGCTAGTGGCGTTGTTTCGTGCCGACGGCTCCCGTATCACAGATGCCGTGGTGCGTGCGCAACTCAAGGAAGTCGGGATCGTTGATTCGCCGCCGAAGTATCTGACGCCCATGGTTATCAACGGCCAGGTTTCCTACGGCCAGGTGTTCACCTCGGTGCTGAGTGGGCGCGTGTATTTCCGCGTACTGGTGAAACTTGTTGACCGAACGAATGACATCGAATATCGGATTTCGGTCTCGCCTCCGCACATCGGCGGAAGTGAACCTTGATACCGGATGGAGCATGGCCGATACTGTGCCGACCAATGCATCTCGGCGGATTCGCCAAGCCTGTAAGACGATGATTGGACGTCGAAAAGGTCAGCAGCGACCAAGACCTGTCAACTCAGGTTGAGGGCCATGATCGCGTAGACATTTCGTAATGCCTCAACTCGACGAGCCACCGGTGGCCGGATAGCGCGTGTCGCCCGTCCATGCGCCGTCCGAGTAGATCTCAAACTTTCCAGCCTTGGCGCCATCAGTGTACGGATCGCGCGCGTCAGCAGCCCGCGCCCCGTCGGTGTAGACGTCGCGCTGAGCGAGGGCCCCGTTGCTGGAGGTTGCTGCGCTGGAAATGTTCGCGCCGAGAGAAATCAGCGCGGCTGCGATCAAGACGGTCTTCTTGGTGTGGTTCATTGCATTCTCCTGAAGTGGTTGGACTCAAAGGACTTGCTATGGGAGCCACTATAAGAATCCGCCCCTGACCGAGCGATGACGACCACATTACGAGAGCGTCATTCGGGCAAAGGATCGCGCAATAGTCGCGCTGATCCATGTCCTCCTGAATTCGACCATACATCGGAGGGCGCTTGACTCACATCAACCGCGCAAAATTGGCAGGTGCTTAAGCTTGTTCACCCGTTCGTAGGTTCAAAATGTGGTTGTCTGCCCATTTGAGCGTTTCGTAACAACGAAACCGCCATACGGCTGATGACGCTCTGGAGCGTTACTCCCGTTTCCATAGCCAACGCCGGAGGTGCGCATATGGCAAAAGGCAAGTCGAAGAAAAAGACCACTTCATCGGACGCCGAACACGTAACTGGCTTATCGTCCAGCCAGGCGCGAGTCGATGCTGCCAAAGGAGTCCAGGGTCGCGAGGACTACGAGGCGCAACTGCACCTGCTGCAAATTGAATTGGTCAAGCTTCAACGGCATTTCATCGGGTGTGGTGACCGCATCCTTGTCCTGCTGGAGGGGCGGGATGCGGCAGGCAAAGACGGCAGCATCAAACGCATTATCGAATTTCTCAGCCCCCGCGAGACGAGGGTGGTAGCGCTGGGTAAGCCGTCAGATCGCGAGCGCACCGGCTGGTATTTCCAGCGCTACGTGCCCCATCTTCCTCTCGCCGAAGAGTTTGTCCTCTTCAACCGCAGCTGGTACAACCGGGCAGGCGTTGAGAGCGTGATGGGCTTCTGCACTGCTGAGCAGTATGACGAGTTCATGTACTCCGTGCCCCACTTCGAGGAAATGCTCGTCAATTCCGGTATCAAGCTGCTTAAGTACTACCTCGACATCAGCAAAGCCGAGCAAGCTCGCCGACTTGCCGAGCGGCGCCGCGATCCGCTCAAGCAGTGGAAGACGAGCCCGGTCGACGCCGTGGCGTTGAAGCATTGGGATGCCTATACGACGGCACGCAACGCCATGCTGATGCATACGCACACGGCTGCCGCGCCATGGCACATCGTGCTCGCCGACGACAAGCGCACGGCCAGGCTCAACTTGATTCGTCACATCCTGTCGCGGCTGCACTACGCGGGCAAGAAGAACAAGCTGGTCGCTCCCGATCCTGAGGTCGTGTTCGAATTTTCGAAGGAGTGCCTCGATGCGAAACGTCTCGCATCCTGATGCTATCCAGCAGACGCAATCGATAAGGAGGAGACGCTTGAAGGTCGTCTGCGTGAGCGATGAAGGCAACTGAGCAATGCTACGCCTGAGCCTGCAGTCCGGTCTGCTCCGTGCCCTAACCCGGCGGGCCGACTCGCGCGCGTTCCCACTGGTGGTTGCCGGGGCAGCACTGGCGGCGGAACTGTCGATGTCGGTTCCATTTGCCAGCCTGCTGATGGCCGCAGTCCTGTTGGCGCCGCGCCGCTGGGTGTCCATCGCGACTTTGGCCAGCCTGGGGGCCGCTGTTGGCGCTCTCGTGCTGTACCTCGTCTTTCATCACCTGGGGTGGAACCGGTTGTTCGCTGCCTACCCGGACGTGGTGCGATCCACCGCGTGGCGTGATGCGACCCACTGGCTCGAACACTACGGCGTCGTATCGCTTTCGGTCATTGCCGCATTACCGGTGCCTCTCACCCCCGCTCTCATGTTTGCGGCGATCTCGCGACTTCCGGTCGCAGAGGTCATCGCCGCACTGTGGCTCGGCAAGTTGGCGAAATACCATGTTTACGCCTGGCTCGCCTCGCGATTTCCGGATCGGCTTGTGCGCCACGGCCGGCGCCATGTCGATACGTTGCGGGCAGTGCTCGGCAACGGCACGAAGGCTGACGGTGGCACAACCCCCACGCGGGGAGGGCGTCGGTAGCTCAATACACCATCGGGGCGCCTGTCTCACGTGGTGAACGCATTGATTGCCGGCAGCCGGCCGCGCTTTGGCGTGGTTGCGTTCTTGGCATGCCATGGCATCAATCTTCGCTCTATGTGCCTTGCGTTTTTTGGTCCGGTTTCCCCGTTGCAGTTGACTCCTCGATATTCGCGACGGGCTTGGGCGGAGGCATTGGCGTCACCTTCGCTGACAAAAACATGTCCAGGTCTTGGCGGTCAACCACTTCCTTCTCGAGAAGTAATTGGGCCAGAGCATCGAGCTTGGTCCGCTGTCCTTCCAGCGTCGCTTGTACGCGATGACTTGCTTCTGCCAATAGCTTACGGACTTCAGCATCAATCATCTGTGCGGTGCTCTCGCTGTATTCATTGCGTTCGCGCTGCATTAGCCCCGTCCCAGCAAAGAGCGGGTTCGGCATATTCTCGTACGTGGCCAGGCCCAGCTGGTCGCTCATGCCAAACTGGGTAATCATCTGCCGAGCCATGTCGGTTGCGCGCTGCAGGTCGTTCTGTGCGCCCGTGGATACGTCGCCGAAAATGAGCTGTTCCGCAATACGGCCACCGAGCAAGACATCGAGCCGGTCAAGCAGTTCGCTGCGCTTGAGCAGGTAGCGGTCCTCGGTTGGGGTCTGTTGCGTGTAACCCAACGCCGCAACGCCCCGCGGAATGATGGAAACTTTGGAGACACGGTCAGCCAGCGGCCGATGCTCCGCGACGATGGCATGTCCTGCCTCGTGGAATGCGATAGTTTCCTTCTCCTTCGGATTCATCACGCGGTTCTTTTTTTCCAGGCCGCCGACGATCCGGTCAAGCGCCTCGTCGAAATCTGCCATCTCGACCATTTGCTTGCTCTTGCGCGCGGCAAGGAGCGCGGCTTCGTTAACCAAGTTGGCAAGATCGGCACCTGCGAACCCCGGGGTCCGTCCGGCGAGTTTAGTCAGGTCGACCTCAGGAGCGAGGACAACGCCCTTGACGTGAACTTTGAGAATCTGCTCCCGTCCCTTGAGGTCAGGCCGGTCCAGTGCGACGTGGCGGTCAAAGCGACCGGGGCGAAGCAGGGCGGGGTCCAGTATCTCGGGTCGGTTTGTGGCGGCCATGATGATGACGCCTTTGTTGCTATCAAAACCGTCCATCTCGACCAGAAGCTGGTTCAGTGTTTGTTCGCGCTCCTCGTTGCCGCCGACCGCATTCAGTGCTCGCGTCTTTCCGAGTGCGTCAAGCTCATCAATGAAGATGATGCAGGGGGCTTTGGTTTCGGCTTGCTTAAAGAGATCGCGGACCCGTGCTGCACCCACACCAACGAACATCTCGACGAAGTCGGAGCCGCTCATGCTGAAGAATGGCACGCCGGCTTCGCCTGCCACGGCCTTTGCCAATAAGGTCTTGCCAGTGCCCGGGGCCCCAACCAGCAGCACGCCCTTGGGAATTTTTCCGCCCAGGCGCTGGTACCGCTGAGGATCTTTCAGGAAGCTAACAATCTCCGACAGCTCCTCCTTGGCTTCGTCGATTCCAGCCACGTCGGCAAAAGTCACGCCGGTCTCCTTTTGCATGTAGACCTTTGCCTTGCTCTTGCCAATTTCCATCATGCTGCCGGCGGCGCCGCCCACGCGCTTGATGAGAAAGCTCCAGATACCGAAAAAGATGACGGCCGGCACAACCCACGAGAGGATCGTGCTCAGCCATTTGTTGTCGGGCTGCCCGACGAAGCGCACCTTTGCCGCTTCGAGCTCCTGCACCAGCTCAGGATCGGCCACTCGAAGCGTGGAGAAGGCGTGGTCGCCCTTTGCCTCTCGGCGGATTTCCTCGATCTGCTGCTTGGCAAGGAGATTGTCGATACCTTCTGTCGAGAAGGTTCCGCTGATAGCCTGCTCACCAATAGCCACGTCCTTGAGCTTGCCAGCCTTCAGTAGGACCTTGAAATCGCTGTATGGGATCGTCTCGACATGCCCCGACACGAAGAGCGTCTGGATTGCAAGCATGGCCAGTATGGTCACGAGCACGTACCAGAGGGAGAACTGTTGCTGTCGCGGTTCCATGGGATTCTTCTCCAAGTCGACCTTATTGAAAGTGAGTCTGGTCTCCAATGCTGGGAAGGTTGGTGGGCGGCCTGGGTAGGCGCCGGACAACCGCGCATTGGTATGCGTTCCCAGTATTGACGCTTGGAAATCGCCGAGGTTGACCTTCATCAACCCGCGACATTGGGGCCGCGCGCGCGGGCGCAAGCGCCGTGGCTTCTCCATGGTTGTGCCCAGCCGATAGGGGATGTGTCGCGGAAAGCAAACATGACAAATCCATTACGGCGGCATGAGACTCAACAGCAACTTGCGCTGGCGCAAAGTATCGATCGCATACCCACCTAAAGTATTCCCAAGTCGCGTTGCTCATTGAGCATCCACACAGAATCAGAGGATTCCATGGCTGAGGTAACGAAGAACGAGCACCGTAGCGCATACCTGGTTGGCAGCGGCATTGCGTCATTGTCGGCTGCCGTGCTGCTGATTCGCGACGCAGGCTTCAAGGGGGAGAACATCCACATCTTGGAGGAACAGCAGGTGGCCGGTGGTGCGCTCGATGGCTCCGGTGATCCGCACAAAGGCTATGTAACTCGGGGCGGTCGCATGTTCACCGAAGAGACTTATGTCTGTCTGTGGAACGTGCTCGACAGCATTCCGTCGCTGGATGATCCGAAAATCAGTGTCAAGCAGCAGGCCTGGGCCTTCAACGCCGAATGGCGCTCGGATTCACACGCCCGGCTGATCGACGGGCAACGCCGTATCCTCGACGCTGCCGATCTGGGTTTCAACCTCCATGACCGGTTGGAGATCATGCGATTGCTGGCCACGCCAGAAGGGCTGCTGCATACGCTTCGCATTGAGGACTGTTTCTCGCCGCACTTCTTCGAGACCAACTTCTGGGCCATGTGGCGTACGACCTTCGCCTTCCAGAACTGGCACAGCGCGATCGAACTCAAACGCTATATGTTGCGCTTCTTGCAGGAGTTCCCGCGTATCCACACGTTGGCCGGCGTACGGCGCACGCCGCTGAACCAGTATGACGCGATCGTGCGGCCGATGGAGCAATGGCTGAAACAGCAGGGTGTGGTGTTCGAATATGGCACAAAGGTGGAGGATGTCGACTTTGTTGAAACCGGTGACGGCCGGCGAATTGGACTGCTGCGCGTGGTGCGCGGCGGACAGCCGATGGCCTATGACGTGCGGCAAGAGGATCTGGTGCTCATCACCATCGGCTCGATGACCGCCGACGCGTCTTATGGGGACGACCACCATGCACCGGAACTGGTGCGCGACAAACGCGATGGCGCCTGGACTCTGTGGGAGACCATGGCCCGTAAGGAACCTGGGCTCGGGCGGCCGAATGCGTTCTGTGGCAACGTCGACGAAAGCAAGTGGGAGTCGTTCACCTTGACGATGCGCAGCCCGGCGCTTGTGCACCGGATTGAGACCTTTACCGGCAATGCGCCAGGCACCGGCGGTCTGATGACGTTCAAGGATTCGAGTTGGCTGATGTCGATCGTCGTGCCTCACGCGCCGCACTTCGCCGGACAGCCGAAAGACATGTACACCCTGTGGGGCTACGGGCTCTTCGTGGACAACAAGGGCGATTACATCGACAAGACGATGGCCCAGGCAACCGGCCAGGAAATCCTCACCGAGCTGCTGCACCATTTGCATTGCGAGGACATTCTTGACGAGGTCTGTCGTACCACCACTGTGATCCCGGTGATGATGCCGTACATCACCAGCGAATTTGAGCGCCGCGAGCCTTCGGATCGGCCGCCAGTGATCCCGCACGGAGCGAAGAACTTCGCGCTGCTTGGGCAGTATGTTGAGATCCCTCAGGACGTAGTGTTCACCGTCGAATATTCGGTTCGCGGCGCGATGCACGCGGTTTATGGGCTGCTGGGCTTGAAGAACGAGATCCCGGCCATTTACCACGGGATTGCTGACCCAGGCGCTGCGTTTGCGGGCCTGAAGACGTTGTTGAGTTGAACCGTCGGACGGTTTACGGTTGATTTGTATCAACCGGAGGTTGGACATCCGCGCCTAGGCTGACTCTGTGTGACCGTTCCTCTCTTTGGGCAGAAATCATGTTCTTCCACTCCCGACATCTACGCCGCTGGGCAGCTCAAATGCTACTGGTGTGGCTGTTGGGTCTGGCCGTCGGCATCGCAAACGCGTGCGCTGTCGCGGATGCAGGTAAGGCCGCAGCGCCGGCATCTGGCCACGTGTCAGCCCACAGTCATGGACACCATGCGGATGCCGACGATGATGGCTGTGACGATAGCGGCAAGATTGCCTGCCACAGCTTCTGCGAAAAGTCCTCAACCAGCATTCCCCGTGTGCTGTCGGATCATGACAAGCCTCTCATTCCGGTGGCCGTGCCATTACCGATGAGCATGGCATCCACGCCGGAGGTGGACCGCTGCAGTGTGCACCGTCAGTCCAATCCCCGGCCAGCGGACAAGTTCGCGTCTATACCAATCGTCTTCCTCCGGTTGACGCTATAGCGCTCTGTCGCTGTTTGGCAGTGCGCGGCTTTGTCTTACGTATCGCCTTGACGCGCATCCAGTGCGGACACCGCCAAAGGTGCGTTGCAACACGCCGTTCCATCGTCAATGCACTGAACAAAAGCGGCCTTGGTCGGCATTCGCCCCGAGCGTCTCGATTGCGTTCTTTCTCTACTGCCGGAAAGTGTCTGGCGCTGTGTTGAACGCAGTCGCAGTGAGATTTTCAACGTCACCTCCTAAAAGGATTTCTTCCATGGACACTATCGAACTGAAGATCAAGGGCATGAGCTGCGGCTCTTGCGTCTCGTCGGTTACTCATGCACTGCAGCGAGTGCCTGGTGTGGATGCCGTCGACGTGGATCTGGCGCGCGGTATCGCGCGCGTCAGCGGTAACGCCCAGGCCGCGCCCGCAATGCTGGCCGCGCTGGCAGCAGCCGGTTACGAAGCCGAGTCGCTTAGCACTGGCGCCGGAGCGAAGACGGAGCATGCCCACCATGGTGACGTCCCAACCGGCACTGCTCACAAGAGCGGTGGATGCTGCCACTGATAGACCGCTAGGAGGGGCGGCCGGGCAGTGCACCGATCGGCGTCCCTAACCTTGACCTTGCGAAGGAGTTCTCATGTCGTCGCTTCGATCTCTCTCCAGGCACCGCCAGTCGGGCCGCATCGGTTCAGGGGCCATCTTCATTGCGTTTGCGTTGATTGCCCTGTTCTTCCTGTTCACCGAGCACCGGGCACATCTGTTCGGCTGGTTGCCGTTTCTTCTACTGCTGGCTTGTCCGCTGCTGCACCTCTTCCACGGGCACGGTGGCCATGGAGGGCACGCAGGTCACGAGGACCAGCCGCGCGGTTCCGATTCCGGAAGTAGCCGCCCATCGGGGTCGACGGCCAGCGAACAACCGCCCGTTCAGGGCGCTCAGCATCACCACCACTAAGTTCTTCTCAGAGGAGCGCCATCATGGACCAATCGACACCTCCCGCCTATGGCTTATGGTCGCTGGTAATCATCAATTCCCTCGTTTTCATCATCTTCGCGTTCAGCTTCGCCAAGCCACAAAGCCCGCGCGACTGGCGTTCGTTTGGCGCGTTCTCTGCGTTCCTGGTGGCGCTATTCACCGAGATGTACGGCTTCCCGCTGACGATCTACCTCCTGTCGGGTTGGCTGAGCGCGAAGTTCCCCGGCGTGAATTTCATGTCGCATGACGCTGGCCACCTGCTGGAGGTGATGTTCGGCTGGCGCGCCAATCCGCATTTCGGGCCGTTCCATCTGCTGAGCGCTATCTTCATCGGCGGTGGCTTTTGGCTATTGTCGGCCGCTTGGGCGGTGCTTTACCACAACCAGCGGAGCCATACGCTGGCGACCACCGGCGCCTACTCCCGTATCCGGCATCCGCAGTATGTGGGCTTCGTTTTGATCATGTTCGGTTTTCTACTGCAGTGGCCGACCATCCTGACACTGCTGATGTTCCCAGTGCTGGTGGTCATGTACGTGCGTTTGGCCATTACGGAAGAGAAGTGGGCGGAGCGCGAATTTGGGGAGGAGTGGGCGCACTATGCGTCGCACACCCCGCGGTTCATCCCGAATTTTGGCGACAAGCAAGCGGATCGCCACCACCACGCATGACAAAAAGGGGGAGGCGATGAAGCTCAGTTTTCACGGTGCGGCCGGCACAGTGACCGGCTCAAAGTATTTGGTGGAGCATCAGGGGCAGCGCCTGCTGGTTGATTGCGGGTTGTTCCAGGGCTACAAGCAGTTGCGATTGCTGAACTGGGAGCCGTTGCCGTTCAGCGCCGCCGACATCGATGCGGTGGTGCTGACACACTCCCATCTGGACCATGCCGGTGCGTTACCGTTGCTCGTGAAACAGGGCTTCCGGGGCCGGATTCTGGCGACGCCCTCGACAATCGAACTATGCGGTCTGCTGTTGCCCGACAGCGGGAGAATCCAGGAGGAGGACGCCGCCTATGCGAACCGGCATCACACCTCCAAGCACGCCACGGCTTTGCCGCTGTACACGGAGGACGACGCACGTCGCGCAATGGAACAGTTGCACCGATTGCCTTTCGACCAGTGTGTGGACGTCGTCCCCGACGTTACGGTGACCTTGCGCCCGGCTGGGCATATTCTCGGCGCGGCCTCGGCCGAACTGACAGCGGGGCAGACGACAGTGCTGTTCTCCGGAGACGTTGGCCGCCCCGACGACCCGGTGATGCGTGCGCCTGCGCCGGCTCCCAAGGCAGACTACATCGTTGTCGAATCGACTTATGGGGACCGGCTACACGAACCGGTACCCAATGCGCAGGCCGTGCTCGGTGAGGCGATTGCTCGCACAGCACACCGTGGCGGCATGGTCGTGATTCCGGCGTTTGCGGTGGGGCGTGCACAGTTGCTGCTGCATTTGATCCACAAGCTGAAGCAACAGGGCGCGATTCCAGACCTGCCTGTTTTTCTCGACAGCCCGATGGCAATAGATGCAACCGAGATCTATCACCGCCATCACGCCGAACATAAGCTGTCGCTCGAAGATTGCCTCGGGATGTACAAAGCTGCGCGCATGATCAGGACCCCGGAGGAATCGCGGGCGCTGGCTGGGCTGGCCCTCCCGGCTGTGATCATCTCGGCCAGCGGCATGGCCACCGGCGGCCGCGTGCTGCACCATCTGAAGCATCTGGCGCCGGACCGGCGCAACACCATCATCCTGGCCGGTTATCAGGCTGGGGGGACACGCGGCGCGCGGCTGCAGGCTGGTGAGCGAAGCCTGCGCATTCACGGTGAGGACGTCGCCGTGCGTGCCGAAGTGATTTCACTGCAGGGCATGTCGGCGCATGCCGATGCAAGCCAATTGATCGAGTGGCTGGGCAGTGCGCCAGCGGCGCCGCGCTCGGTGTTCGTCACCCATGGCGAGCCGGGGCCGGCTGATGCGATGCGCCAGCGCATCGAGCGGGAACTTGGGTGGTCCGCCAGCGTTCCGTTGTTGGGACAGCACGTGGAGTTCGATGTATGAGGAACCCTCGCCACAGGGCAAGTCTTGCCGTGCGTCGGATGGGCATCGAGACGCAGCAGGAATATGTCGTCTACATGCATCGAGACTGCCATGTTTGCCGCTCCGAGGGTTTCGAGGCGCAGACGCGAGTACTGATTAGCCTGAACGGACGCTCGATCATCGCCACGCTGAACGTTGTCGATCCGACCTTGCTGGAGTTGGGGGAGGCGGCGCTTTCGAACAGCGCGTGGCGAGCGCTGGCGCCCGCGCCGGGCGACCGGATCACGATCTCGCATGCCCCGACGCTGGACTCAATGAGCCAGGTGCGGGCGAAGATCTACGGCCACAGGCTCGACGCGTCGGCTCTGGACTCGATCATTAGTGACGTCGCCGCTGGCAGCTACCCTGGGACACATATCGCCGCTTTTCTAAGCGCCTGCGCCGGCGGGCGGATGGATTTGCAGGAGACGATCGATCTGACGCGAGCGATGCTGGCCGCGGGCAAGCGGCTCGACTGGGGGCATGCACCGATCGCGGACAAGCACTGTGTGGGTGGATTGCCGGGAAACCGCACGACGCCGATTGTCGTGTCGATCATCACCGCGGCCGGGCTCACGATGCCGAAGACGTCGTCAAGGGCCATTACCTCGCCGGCTGGCACCGCCGACGTGATCGAAACGATGACGCCGGTGGCGCTCGATTTGGAGCAGATGCGCCGCGTTGTCCAACGCGAGGGCGGCTGCTTTGTCTGGGGAGGCTCGCTGGCGCTCAGCCCGGCCGACGACATGTTGATCCGCGTCGAGCGCCCGCTGGACCTCGACAGCGACGCGCAGCTCGTGGCATCTGTGCTGTCGAAGAAGATCGCTGCCGGCGCTACCCACTCCGTGATCGATGTGCCGGTCGGGCCGACCGCCAAGGTGCGCAGTGACGCAGACTACGAGTGCCTGAAGCAAATGCTGGAGCAGGTAGCGCAGGCCTTTGATTTGCACTTGCAGGTAGTGCGTACGGACGGGACGCAGCCGGTGGGCCGTGGCATTGGTCCCTCACTGGAGGCGCACGACGTGCTGGCAGTCCTTCAGCGTGCCGAGCGCGCGCCCGAGGATCTGAGCGTGCGCGCTGTCGCATTGGCTGGACAACTGTTGGAATTTTGCGGTCACAGCGAGCCGGGTACTGGCGTCTTGGTCGCTCAGCGGTTGCTTGATAGCGGCGCCGCGTGGGCCAAATTCCAGGCGATCTGCAAAGCGCAAGGGGGCTTACGCGAGCCGCAGCGGGCGCGGCTACGCGAGCCTGTGCTGGCCGAACGTGACGGGATGGTACGTGAGATCGACAGCCGGCGGTTGGCTCGCGTGGCCAAGCTCGCCGGGGCACCGAAGGCACCCGCTGCCGGGCTCGAACTGCATGTCAAGCTGGGGGATCGCGTCGAGCGAGGTATGCCGCTGTTCACCGTGCATGCCGAAGCGCTCGGCGAGTTGGACTACGCGTTCGACTACCTGGAGGCTCACCCGCTGATCGATGTGGGAGATTCGAGATGACGCCACTGATTTTTGCCATGCCGGGCAATGAAGCGATGGCAGAGAAGCTGGCTTCGGCGTTGGGCGCAGAGCGCGGGACTACGACGGTGCGGCGCTTTCCGGATGGAGAGTCGTATGTGCGGGTGGAGTCTGCCGTGGAGGGGCGGCGGGTCGCCATCGTCTGCACGCTAGACCGGCCGGACGACAAGCTGATTCCGTTGCTGCTGTTGGCGGCGGCCGCCCGGGAGAACGGTGCGACCGACGTTGGTCTGGTCGCACCTTACCTCGCCTACATGCGACAGGATAGTTGCTTCCAGCCGGGTGAGACGGTGAGTGCACGGCATTTTGCAGCCTGGTTGTCGCGTGGATTTGATTGGCTGGCAACAGTCGATCCCCACTTGCACCGCATCACCAAGTTGTCGCAGGTCTATGTAATCCCAACGCGTCACGTCCACGCGGCGCCGGCTGTGGCGGCATGGCTGCGCGCCCATGTGACACGCCCGGCGCTTGTGGGCCCTGACGAGGAGAGCAACCAATGGGTGGCCGATGTCGCAAGCAGGGCGGACGCGCCCATGGTGGTGCTGCACAAGGTCCGCAAAGGTGACCGGGATGTCGAGGTTTCGGTGCCGGATGTGGAGCGCTGGCGCGACCACACGCCGGTGCTGGTCGATGACATTGTCTCCACCGGTCGCACGATGGCCGAGACCATTGGTCATCTGCGGCGCGCGGGCTTGGCCGCGCCTGTGTGCATCGCGATTCACGCGGTGTTTTCAGGCAACGCGGTTCAGGATTTGGAGTCCACTGGGGCCGGGCTGGTGGTGAGCTGCGACACGGTTGTCCATCCCACCAATGGAATCTCCGTTGCCCCGGACCTAGCGTCCGCGGTTCGTGAACTCATGCAAGACCCCGGGGGTGCCACATGAGTGCCAAGACTCCGCACGTTCACTTCGAGATAGATCTGGCCGGATTTTGCAAAGCCGCGATTCCGATGTCGGGTTGGCGCTTCATCGTGTCAATTGGCGGAGAGGACCGCGACGAGCCATCAACCCAACGGGAGGGCAAGAGATGAACAGCACCAAGGCATTTATTGGCAGCGTTCCTTCGACCGACACCGAGCCGGCGCTACGCATCCTGCGTCGGTTGCTCGCTGGGATGGAGAAGCCGCCCGCACTGCGGCTGTGGAACGACACGCTGCACGGGCACGATACGGCGGTCGATTTCACGTTGGTGGTGCGGGACCCCAGCCTGTTGCGTCAGTTGGTGGTGGCGCGCAGTCCCCTTTTATTGGCTGACGCGTACTTTCGGGGCGTGCTCGACATCGAGGGAGACCTGTACGGCGCGCTCCGGTTGAAGAACCATTTCGAGTCGATCCAGTTGTCGTGGCGCGACAAGCTCGCGCTGTTAAAGGACGCGTTAATGCTGCCCGCTCCGGACCTGGGTGAGATCAAACCGGATGCGGGCTTCGCATCCCGGGTCGCCCGGCGCTTCGCGCACCGGCATTCGCGCCACAGCGATCGCGCCGCGATCTCGTTCCACTATGACGTGTCCAACAAGTTCTATGGGTTGTGGCTGGACGAGGAGCGGGTGTACTCCTGCGCCTACTTCGAGCAGCCCTCCGATTCGCTGGACACGGCGCAGCGCAACAAGCTTGAGCACGTTTGCCGCAAGCTGCGCCTGCGGCCCGGCGAACGGCTGCTGGATATCGGCTGCGGCTGGGGGGCGCTCGTATGTTGGGCCGCGCGCGAGCACGGTGTGCACGCCCACGGCATCACCCTAAGCGAGCGACAGCTCGAATACGCCCGCGAGCGCATTCGGATCGAAGGGTTACAGGATCGCGTCACGGTGGAGTTGCGCGATTACCGTGATCTGGAAGGCGAGGGTGTCTACGACAAGGTTTCCAGCATCGGGATGTTCGAGCACGTCGGCCTGCGCAACCTGCCGGCCTACTATGCGGTGGTGCGTCGGATGCTCAAGCCGGGCGGCCTATTCTTGAACCACGGCATCACGCACGACGAGGAAGGGTGGAACAAGACAGCTGCCACCGAGTTCATCAATCGCTATGTATTTCCCGACGGCGAGCTTGATTGCATCAGCAACATCCAACTCGGCATGGAGCGCGCGGGCTTTGAGATCCATGACGTCGAGGGACTGCGCCCGCACTACGCGATGACCTTACGGCACTGGGTGCATCGCCTGGAGGCTCAGCGCGATGCGGCGATCGCTGAAGTTGGAGAAGCCGCCTATCGCGTCTGGCGCCTGTACATGGCGGCCTGCGCGTTGGAGTTCGAGGCCGGTGGCTCCGGCATCTATCAAATCCTGGCGTCCAATCGCCACCCGGGTAAATGGCCTGTGCCGATGACACGGCGTGATCTGTACCGCAGTCGACCGCATTGGGATTGGGGGAACTAGCGCTATGTGCTTTTCCGCGACGGCCAGCTTTGGCTCCGGCACGCTACTGCTGGCAATCGGCACCGTGACGCTGCGTATGGCGCGCTGCCCGGCGGAGCGCCCTTATGCCGCCATCCCATTGCTGTTTGCGATCCAGCAGCTTGTCGAGGGGGTGGTCTGGCTCAGTTTTGGTGGCCCCGCTTGGCTTAACTTTGTTGCTACGCAGGTGTACTCATTTTTCTCCCACGTACTGTGGCCGGTGTACGTCCCCTTAGCGGCATGGCTGCTAGAGCCCCGGGGTCCGCGCCGCCGAGGGTTGTTGGCCTTTGTGGTTATGGGTCTGGCTGTGGGTGCATACCTGTTGTACAGCCTGGTGGTCAACCCGATTCAGGCGCGCCCGATGGCAGGCCATGTGGACTACCAGTCCCCGCATTTCTACATTGTCGCGTCGATGACGCTGTACCTGCTTTCCACGACGGTGAGCCTGTTGCTCTCCAGCCATGTTTGGGTCAAGGTGTTCGGGGCGCTCACGCTGGCCGCTTCGTTCACCGCCTACGTTTTCTATGCCCATTGGTTCATTTCGGTGTGGTGCTTCTTCGCCGCGCTGCTGAGTGGCGCTGTCGCACTGCACTTCATCGCACTGCGTTCGATTCCCCAACAACGGATTCCCTCATGAGCACAACCAACACATTCGAGGTGGCAGGGCTACTATCGCCGCTGGCAGCGCGCGGCGTCGAAAAGCACCTAGCGCAGATGCCGGGCATTGAGCATGTCTCGGTCAACGCGGTGGCCGGATCGGCCACGGTGACGTACGACCAGGGGCGCATTGATCCGGAACGCATCCGGGCGGCAATCCAGGACTGCGGGTACCACTGTGCGGGCGAAATGTTGCCCCGGCACATGTGCGGGCCGATGGAGCATGCTGTGGCGCCGGCACACGCGCACGGCCATATTCAGCACGAGCATCCTGAGCGGCACGTACATGCCGCTGGTGGGCCGGCCACAGCGGAGGCGCCCGTCGCGCACGACCACGCCGCGATGGCTCACGGTGGCATGGATGCAATGGCCCACGAGATGGGCCATGGCCCCGGTATGGATGCCAAGGGGATGGCGCGCGACATGCGCAACCGTTTCTGGGTCTGCCTGGCGTTTACGGTGCCGATCTTCCTGTATGCCCCGATGGGCATGGATTTCATCAAGCTGAAGCCACCGTTCGGCCTGGATTTGGGGCTGTGGCTGTTCCTGCTCGCCACCGCTGCGGTGATCTACCCCGCGTGGCCGTTCTTCGTCGCCGCCGCGCGTGCGTTGCGCAATGGCGTGCTCAACATGGCGGTGTTGGTGGTGCTGAGCGTCGGCACCGGCTACGTCTTCAGTGTCGGCAGCACCTTCATTTTCGGCGGTGCGCAGTTCTATGAGGCTGTGTCGGTGTTGCTGGTGTTCATTCTGCTGGGCCACTGGCTGGAGATGCGCGCGCGCGCAGGAGCGTCGGAAGCCATCCGCGCGCTGATGGATTTGGCCCCGCCAAAGGCCACTGTCTTGCGCGCCGGCAAGGAAGTGACTGTGGCGACCGCCGAAGTGCTGCTCGACGACATCGTCCTGGTGCGTCCTGGCGACAAGATTCCGGTTGACGGCGAGGTGCTCGAGGGCGGTTCTCAGGTGGACGAATCGATGCTCACCGGCGAGTCGATGCCGGTGAAGAAGATGGTGGGCGACAAGGTGATTGGCGCGACGATCAACAAGAGCGGCAGCTTCCGTTATCGTGCGACCAAGGTGGGTGCCGACACCGCGTTGGCGCAGATCGTCAAACTGGTGCAGGAGGCGCAGAATTCCAAAGCGCCAGCGCAGTTGCTGGCCGACCAGGCCTCACAATGGCTGGTCGTGATCGCCTTCCTGATCGGTGTGGCCACTTTCGCTGTCTGGTACTTCGTGCTCGGGCAGCCGGTACTGCTGGCACTGACACTCACGATCACGGTGTTTGTGATTGCCTGCCCAGATGCACTGGGGTTGGCGACGCCGATGGCGGTGATGGTGGGTACCGGCCTGGGCGCGATGAACGGCATCTTGTTCAAGAATGCTGCGGCGCTGGAGGACGCGACACGGCTAAATGTGGTGATCTTCGACAAGACCGGCACCCTGACGCTTGGCGAGCCGGAAGTGGTCGATATAGCGGTGGCCCGGGACGTAACGCCAGACGACCTGCTGCGCGTTTCAGGCTCGGTCGAAAAGCTCTCCGAACACCCGCTTGCGGTCGCGATCCTCAAGCGTGCCGGCGCACTGGCCTCCGAAGCGGTGACGGATTTCACCAACATCGATGGGCAGGGCACGCAGGCGGTGGTGGCCGGTCGGCTGGCCCTGCTCGGTAATCGGCGGTTGATGGAGGCCAATGGCGTTGACCTTGGCGCGCTCAAGGCAGATGCCGACCGTCTGCAGGGCCAAGGCCGCACCGTGGTGCACGTCGCACACGGCGGTCGCCTGATCGGTTTGATCGCGATCGCCGACGCAGTGAGGCCGTCTTCGGCCGAGACGATCAAGGCACTGCATGGCCGCGGGGTGCAGGTCGCAATGCTAACCGGTGACAACCGTTCGACCGCTGAGCGCATTGCGAAGGAATTGGGCATCGACATCGTGCTGGCCGACGTGCTGCCGGGCGACAAGGCCGCAAAGGTCAAGGAACTGCAGGGGCAGGGCAAGAAGGTCGGCATGGTGGGCGATGGCGTCAATGATGCTCCGGCGCTGACGCAAGCCGACGTGGGCTTCGCGATCGGTGCGGGCACCGATGTCGCGATGGAGAGTGCCGATGTGGTCCTGATGAAAAGCGATCCGCTGGATGTGGTCGGTGCGATTGAACTGTCCCGCGCGACCTTGCGAAAGATGCATCAGAACCTGTGGTGGGCGGTCGCCTATAACGTAGTGGCGTTCCCGTTGGCGGCCGGCGTACTCTACCCATTCACGATCAGCCCCGAGGTGGCGGCGATTACCATGTCGGGCAGCTCTGCGCTAGTGGCGATTAACGCGCTAATGCTCAAGCGAACCCGGCTGACTGGAATCCGACGCGCAAGCGCGGCGACGGTCCACAACGGCGTGACCGCTCCGGTGGCCGCTCACGGCGCGGGCTGAAGGCATCATGCTTAATCAATCGTCCGCCACTCCCGCACCCCTCGATGCGCGGGCCGTCAGGCCAGCGTTGGTCGTGCTGCTTGCTCTGGTATTTGTTGTCTCTCTCGGCTATGGAGTCGGGCTGCCGTTGCTGCAGTTGTATCTGGCGCAGTACCTGCCTGGTGCGACGCGGCAAACGCTGGCGTGGCACGTTGGCATGCTGGGAGGAATCTACACGCTCGCGCTGTTCATCTTTGCGCCGTGGTGGGGCCGCCAGTCGGATCATCGTGGGCGGGCGGCGGCGCTGACTACCGGCTTCGCTATGTTTGTGCTGGGAACCGCGATGGTCGCGCTAATACCCAGTCTCATGGCGATCTATGGCGGTCGATTGATCGCCGGGGCGGGGGCAGCGGCTATCGTGCCCGGTGCCCAGGCCTATGTGACCGACATCAGCAATACCGAGGACAGGAGTCGGCGCTTTGTGCTGATCGGTAGTGCATCGTTCGTTGGCTTTCTCGCGGGCCCCGCGTTCGGTAGTTGGCTTGCCGGGCCGCTGATGGGCATGCCTGCAGGCCAGATGCCCAGTATGGTCAACTGGCCCGCGTTGGTGGTCGCATCGGTCGGACTGCCACTTCTGTTGGCGGTTCGCCGCTGCCTGAGCACGACCAAGCCGATCTTGCTCGACAGCGGCTCGGTGCAGATGACCCGGCAGCGCAAGCGCTTCGTTGCTGTATCGATGCTGTTAGCCCTGCTGGCGTCCTTTGCCGCAGGTACCTTCGAAGTCGGCTTCAGCCTGTTTGGTGGCCAGACACTGCGCCTACCCAACTCGATGATTGCGGTGATGTTTGTCACGTGCAGCCTGGCGATGCTCGCCGCGCAGGCTTTGCTGCTGCTTCCGGCAGTGCGCAAGCATATCGACCATCGCTGGGTTGCCGGCGCATTTGCCGGCTCAGCGGTGGCACTGGGCTTTGCCGCACTGGTGCCCGATGCCGCCGCGCTTGGGCTGCTAATCGCCGTGGTGGCTACCGGCGTCGGCATGATTGGACCGGTGCTGTCTTATGAGTTGCTGGAAGGTGACCGTAGTTTCGCTGGGTCGCTGTTGGCAAGGCAGGCAGCCGCAGGCAACCTGGGGCAGGCACTAGGTTCGGTGAGTGCCGGTACCCTGTTTGGATGGAATACGTTCGCTCCATTTTGGGCAGCGGCGGCTGTGTTGCTGCTTGGTAGTGTGGCTGCACTGCGTTGGTGGGGCGCGGCGCGGCAGGCTGAACGTCAGCCAGAGCAGCGCAGCTTTCAAGCAGAAGGAGAAAGGCAGACGAGGGAAGGGCGGGGCGCATGAACAACAATGAAAATTCCTCGTGCTATGTGCGCGCATTGTGCTTTTGAGGCCGCTTTCCAATGGCAGCGCACCGAACCGGCAATTCGTGGATGGTGTAACACGTGACGGCGGATGTGACCTATCAGCGCCATTTGCTCCTTCCAATTGAACTGGGGTTCAAAGCCGTTATTGCATAGCTCGACAGGCTTGCGCGCATTCCTCACACGCACGTGCGCAAGTTTGACAGTGGTCGTGTGCATGCTTCGCGCACTCTGCGCCGCATTTCTGACAGATGGTTGCGCATAATACGCAAACGGCTTTGGCTTGGCTGCTGCCGCGTGCCATATAACCAACGGCAGTCTGGCACAACTCCGCGCAATCGAGATCCAGGCGAATACAGTCGGCAAGTTCCGCCGGGCTTGGCTCGTTGAGGCAAGCCACAGCACAGTGCAAGCATGTGACCTGACACGCGTTACAGGCGTCGAGACATTCTTGATAGGTTTGGTGAGACATCGTCGTTCTCCTGGGTGGTTGGCGTACCGACATGGCATGCGCACCCACGAGAAAGCAAGGACGGCGCCTTGTGCCAAAGAGGCGGGGCACGTTGAGTCGCAAATGGCCAGATCTGTCCGAACCGTAATCGGACCGCCATGTGGCGGTCATGTGCGCTTTCCGCCAGTGGCCCATGGTGAACCGAAGTGTTCGCGCTCTCGGCGGAATGCGGTCGGCACGTGGAGACGCGCGTGCGCCACGACGACCACAAGGCCATGTCGCGGGGGTGTGCCGGATCGCATTGGGCAGCAAATCACCAACGTAGCAGCGCCACAGCAAAGTGGTCTAGAACTAGCCTCTGGTGGACGGTGTCGAGCCGGTGCCGAACCCGTACACCTCTATGCGTCGTGACATCACCCAGCGGGCGCTACCGCGCGCACCAACAACTTCGGTACGCATTGCCATATCGTGCTGTTTTGGGACACCGATTACCATCTCATCGCACGCTAGTTGCTCGTGGGTGGTCTGACCTGCATCAACAGGCTCCGTGTGCAACGACTTAAGCTAAATGCACATTCCCAAGAAACGGAGGTGCGCCATGTCCGCAAGTCGCCGCGCATTGCGAGGCTCAGTCACCGTCCTGTTCGCGATTCTGAGCGAGATCGCTCTCGGCCATCCAAAGCTGGTTTCATCGAGACCAGCGAACAATTCTGAAGTGGCCGCCCCAAAGCGAATCGAATTGAGATTTTCAGAGGAACTTGTATTCCCGCCTTCGGGAGGTAATCTAGTTATGGCGTGGCTGCCGGGCCGGGCGCTTCACGGGCCGATGAAGATTCCGGCTGAAGTATCGCGTGGCGGAGACGCCAAGACGGTCGTTATTCAGCCGACTCAACCTCTCATGGCTGGTTCCTATCGCGTTGACTGGCAAGCGGTCTCATCCGATGGGCATCCTGTCAATGGCAGGATCGTATTCCGAGTACGATGAAGCGCCGATCCTCATCGTTTGAGTCCATCGGAGTGGCGCGCGAAACCGGCGGCTGTTTCGGTTTGCGACCCAAAATGCCCGCCAAGCCCGGCTTGGCAGTAGTCGCCGCAGTGTGCAAAGAACTATACAGACAATATTGCGGCATCGATGCAACGCGGTAGGCGGATAGAGAACCGTGTGCGCCCGTCAATGCGCGCAACGGTGATGGTGCCGCCGTGCGCCGCAACGATCGCTTTGGTGATGGCCAAGCCAAGGCCGGCACTTTCCGACTCGGGCCGCGCGCGCGATTTGTCCGCCCGGAAAAAGCGCTCGAAGATAAATGGCAGCAGCTGCGGCGCGATCTCGCTGCCGTCGTTGTCTACCGAAACCGTCATGCCGTCGCGATCATCACTGACCGAGACGACCACGCGGCCATGTCGCGGGGTGTGCCGGATGGCGTTGGAGAGCAGGTTGCTCAACGCACGGCGCAGCATGAGCCGGTCTCCTGTGACGTGTCCATCGCCCCGCGTTTCGAGCAGGACAGCCTTGTCTTCTGCAAGCGCGTCATAGAAATCGAACAACGCGCGGATTTCGTCAGCGATGCGGATGTCTTCGGCGCTTGGCAGCGTCAGGCTGTGCTCCATCTTGGCGAGGTACAGCATGTCGGACACCATGCGTGCCAGGCGCTGCAGTTCCTCCGCATTGGAGGTCAGCACATCGCGATACTTCGTGCCCTCGCGCGGCTGGGATAGCACGACCTCCGTCTGCGTGAGCAGGTTCGTGATAGGCGTACGCAGTTCATGGGCGATGTCGGTCGAGAAGTCCGACAAGCGGCGGAAATCGTTCTGCAGGCGCTCCAACATGCCGTTCAGGGTCGCGGCAAGGTCCGCCACTTCGACTGGCACGGTATCAACAGGCATGCGTTCATCGAGCTTGTCGGCAGTCACCGTGCGCGCCCGCGAGGCCATGGTGCGCAAAGGCGCCAGGCCTCGGCGTGCAGCCCACCAGCCGAATAGGCCCGTGGCCAGCGCTGCGACGGCGATATAGAAAGCGAGCGTCCCGCGGAAGGTGTGGAGGAAGTGGGCGTGAATGTCCGTGTTGATCCCCAGCAGGACATCAAGCTCGCCCGATGATCCATCTCGCAGTGGGATGGCCGCGTGCATGCCCCGATATTGCTGACCGCCTTGCGCCCAAACGAGGGTTTCGCTGGTATGCCGCAACTGCGCCAGCGCTTGCGTTGCCGCTTGAAAATCGAAATCCTGGGTTACGTACAGCATGTGCCCGTCCGAACCCTGGATACGAGCTACGAGATCGGTGCGATGTTGGATTGCCTCGCGGATGCGTTCGGGGACCTGTTCGGCGGGACTCGATTCGACAATCTTTTCAATGACGCTGACGTTCTCGCGCAGCGCGGTGTAGTCCTCCACCGCAAAGTGCTGATCCATGGCCAGCGCAATCACCACGCCCAGGCCCAGCAAGACGGCTGCCGAACACAGCGAGAAATACGCGGTGAGCCGAGTGGTCAGGGAGAACTGCCCCATCAGGCCGCGTCCTCGGGCGCTTCCAGTACATAACCCATGCCGCGTACCGTTTGGATCAGCTTCGGCTCGAAGTGGTCGTCGATCTTGGCGCGCAACCGGCGAATGGCGACGTCGATCACATTGGTATCACTGTCGAAGTTCATGTCCCAGACCTGCGAGGCGATCAGGGAGCGAGGCAAGACCTCGCCACGGCGGCGGACCAGCAGCTCCAGCAGGGAGAACTCCTTGCTCGTCAGCGGGATCTTCTGGCCTCCGCGTGAGGCACGACGGCGAGCCAAATCCAGCACAAGGTCGGCCACTTGGATTCGGTCGGACGAGACGGCACCGGTTCCCCGGCGCAGCAGCGTGCGGACCCGGGCTAGCAACTCAGCAAACGCGAATGGCTTCACCAAGTAGTCGTCGGCGCCCATTTCAAGGCCTTTGACGCGGTCGGCCACGCTGTCGCGGGCGGTCAAGAACAACACCGGCACCGCCTGTTCCGCAGCGCGCAACGATTGGACGATCTGCCAGCCATCCACGTCAGGCAGCATCACGTCCAGCAACAGCAAGTCGTAGTCGCCCGACATGGCCAGATGGCGGCCGTCAGTACCGTTGCGTGCCAGATCGACCACAAAGCCGGCTTCGGTCAGGCCTTGCTGCAGATACTCTCCGGTTTTGGGCTCGTCCTCGACGACCAACAGTTTCATATCGCGCCTGAATCACTTCCTATGATTTATGGGCTGTAGAGTACCGCGCTGCAGGCGGCATCACACCAAGATGACGGATTTGTAATGTTTCAGTCAGGTCGGGGTAGCCTGGCGCTGGGTAGCCTGCACCCACCTTTCAGAGTCGGACATTTTGTTAAGGAAATCTCGATCATGCGCAGCAATCGTGCATCCGGCCTCGTGCTACCGAACCTGCCGCGGCGGCGGTTTGTGCAAGGTTTGGCTGCCGGCGGTGTCATCGCCGGTTTGGGCCTGGGTGGTTTCACTTCGGCGGCATCCGCTGCGTCCACCGCGCTGGGGACCGCACCAGTGCTGCGCGGCACCGAATTCGACTTGGTGATCGACGAGACGCCGGTCAACTTCACGGGCAAGCCGGCTATGGCCACGACCATCAATGGCATGCTCCCGGGGCCCACGCTGCGCTGGCGCGAGGGTGACACCGTCACCTTGCGCGTGACCAATCGCCTGCGCGAGCCGACGTCAATCCACTGGCACGGCATTGTCCTGCCGTTCGAGATGGATGGCGTACCGGGCATCAGCTTCCACGGCATTCCGCCCGGCGAGACCTTTACCTACCGCTTCAAGGTGCGACAAAGCGGCAGCTACTGGTACCACTCGCATTCGGGCTTCCAGGAGATGACCGGGGTCTATGGCGCCCTCATCATCGATGCCGCCGGCGGTGACGCGATCCGGGCCGACCGCGATTACAGCGTGCTGCTGTCGGACTGGACCGACGAAGATCCGATGCGCGTCCTCTCCAAGCTCAAGACGCAGGGCGACTACTACAACTACCACCAGCCTACGGTGGTGGACTTCTTCCGCGACGTTTCCAACGATGGCTGGAAGGCGGCCATGGAAAAGCGGGCCATGTGGAACCAGATGCGCATGAACCCGACCGATCTGGCCGATCTCTCCAGTGCAACGCTCACCTATCTGACCAACGGCGTCACGCCGGCCGGCAATTGGACGGGCCTGTTTACGCCGGGCGAGACTGTGCGGTTGCGCTTCATTAACGGCTCCGGCAACACGTTCTACGACGTGCGCATCCCGGGGCTGAAACTCAAGGTGGTTCAGGTCGATGGGCAGAACATCGAGCCGGTCACGGTGGACGAATTCCGCTTCGGCCCCGGCGAGACTTGCGATGTGCTGGTCGCGCCCAAGGACGACGCCTACACCATCTTCTCGCAGTCGATGGACCGTACTGGTTATGCACGTGGCACGCTGGCTGTCTGCCGGGGCTTGCAGGCTGCAGTGCCTGCGCTCGACAAGGTGGAATGGCTGTCCATGGCTGACATGATGGGTGACATGGGCGGTATGGGTGGCATGAGCCACGGTGGCATGTCGGGCATGGACCATGGTGCGATGTCCGGTATGAACCACGGCGGCATGCCCGGTATGGATCATGGCGACATGCAGATGATGGACGACACTGGCATGACCATGATGGACTCCGGCGGCATGCAGATGATGGACCACAGCCAGCATGCGGAATCCGGCGGAGCGGCTAACAGCTTGAAGGTGCCGAGCAAGACAGCACGGCACGCGCGCACGGAATACGGTCCGAGCACCGATATGCACGTCGACATGGCGCGCACCAACCTGGACGATCCCGGCGTCGGTCTGCGCAACAACGGGCGCCGCGTTCTGGTGCTCGCCGACATGCATACCATCGGCGGTCCGATGGATAAGCGCGGTCCGGAGCGCGAGGTGGAACTGCACCTCACCGGCAACATGGAGCGCTACACGTGGTCGTTCGACGGCGTGGAGTTCGGCAAATCGACACCTGTGCACTTCCGTTATGGCGAACGGCTGCGCGTCATCCTCCACAACGACACGATGATGACGCACCCCATGCACCTGCATGGTATGTGGAGCGAACTGGAAGCGCCGGACGGTACGTTCCTCGCGCGCCGGCATACCATCCCCGTCCAGCCCGCCCAACGGATCAGCTTTCTCGTCACAGCGGACGCGCTGGGTCGCTGGGCCTGGCATTGCCACCTGATGTTGCACATGGATGCGGGTATGTTCCGCGAAGTGGTGGTGGTCTGATGCTCGACTTTCACAGCGGATTGATCATGCACAAGCACGTAAGAACACTGTTGACTGTGGCGCTGGCTGCCGCCGGCATCGGCGTTGCCTCGGCCCAGGAAATCCAACTGATGAACGGGGAGACAACCCCGGCGTCCCAATCTGGCGCTCAGAATACTGGCAGCTCAATGCAGGGGATGGACCACGGCTCGATGCAAGGCATGGACCACGGCAGCATGAAGATGCAGGATGGTTCGGCGCCGCCCGACGCACGCGATCCCGATGCTTACTCGGGCGGATACCAGCTCGGCACCGGCAAATACGCACTGGGCGATCCCCGCCACATGATGATGATGGCGGACGCGCACAACTTTGGCTCAGTGCTGGTTGACCGGCTGGAGTGGGTGCACGGTAACGATGCCAATGCAACCGCCTACGAATTGCAAGCCCGGTTCGGCAGCGTGTACAACAAAGCGGTCCTAAAAGCCGAAGGCGATGTCTCAAAGGGGCGCTTCGAAGAGGCGCGCACCGAGTTGCTGTGGAGCCATGCCGTCACAACGTTCTGGGATACCCAGCTCGGTGTGCGGAATGACACGGGTTTCGGCCGACCCACACGCAACTGGGTGGCCTTCGGCGTGCAAGGTCTGGCTCCATACTGGTTCGATGTCGAGGCCACCGCCTATGTGGGCAATAGTGGACGCACGGCATTGCGTCTGTCCAGCGAATACGAGCTGTTGCTGACCCAGCGGCTGATCCTGCAGCCGCGCATCGAAGCCAACTTCTATGGCAAGCGCGATCCCGATCTCGCCGTTGGCAGCGGGCTTTCCAACGCGACGGTGGGCTTGCGGCTGCGCTATGAGTTCAGCCGCCAGTTTGCGCCCTATATCGGCGTCGAACGCAGTCAGGCATTTGGCGGTACCGCCAACATGATCGAAGCGGCCGGTGGGCGCCGCGGCGACACCCGTTTTGTTGCGGGTGTGCGCCTCTGGTTCTAGTTTTCTCAACTCCCAACCACAAGGGTGTTTCTATGTTCACGTCTCGTTTTGCCACCAAGGCCATCATTGGCACGTCCTTGGCGCTTCTGGCTTCGGCCGCGTTCGCGCATCCCAAACTGGTCTCTTCGACGCCCGCCGATCAGGCGGAAGTGACTGCGCCGACGAAGATCGAGCTGAAGTTCTCGGAGACCCTCACGACACAATTCTCCGGGGCCAATCTCGTCATGACGGAGATGCCCGGCATGTCGGGGCATAACCCGATGAAGGTTGGCGCAAAAGTCTCCGCCGGCGACGACGCCAAGACGATGGTCATCACGCCCGCACAACCGCTGACGACCGGGACGTACAAGGTGGAGTGGCGCGCGGTCTCGTCGGATACCCACCCGATGACGGGGAATTTCACGTTCAAGGTGAAGTAAGGCCATGGCGGACGATTGGCTCAATATCGCCCTGCGCTTTGGGCTGTACCTGGACTTGACGATCCTTTTCGGGGTCTCGCTGTTCGGGGTCCAGGCGTTGCGACCCGATCACCGGGCCACGGCGATTGCGCGCCGATACGTCCGTGCCGTCGGAGTCACTGCCGCATTGGGCATCGTGCTGTCGCTCTGGAGCTTCGTTGTCATGGCCAAGGCGATGACGGGGGCCACCGAGTACGCTGAACTCACCAGCCATGTCTTCAGCATGATGCTGACCACCACCGCGGTTGGCCTGGCCTGGATGGCGCGATTGGTGGCCCTGGCCGGATGCTTGGTCGCCGTTGCGCGTTTGCGGAAGCACCCAGCGCCTCACTTCGGCGTGTGCGCCGGGCTGGGTGCGGTGGCTCTGCTAACGGTCACTTGGGCCGGGCATGGGGCGATGGACGACGGTGTGAAGGGATACCTTCATCTCACATTTGATATCGCGCACGTTTTGGCCGCGGGCGCCTGGGTTGGCGCATTGGCAGCGTTTGTGCTGCTGGCGTCGACAAGACAAGCGGCCTCATCGGAAACGGTGGAAATCCTTAGTCACACATCCAATGGCTTCGCGCGTCTTGGGACGCTGATTGTTGCCACGCTGTTTGCGACAGGGACGTTCAACTATTTTTTGATCGTTGGGCCGACGATTAACGGGTTGTTCACCACGCCATACGGGCGCTTATTGTTGATCAAGCTGGCTTTGTTCGCGCTGATGCTCGGACTGGCCGCAGCCAATCGTTATCGGCTGAGCCCACGGCTTGCGGCGGCGGTTAGGGCCGCAGACCACGTCCACGCGGTGATAGCACTGCGCCGCAGTCTGGTCATGGAAACCAGCCTTGCCATACTGATTTTGGCGTTGGTCGCTTGGCTTGGTGTGCTTTCGCCGCCTGGAACCTGATACTGCTTACCTGTTTGCCGGAGGAACCATGATGATGAAATCGCCGACTGCCAAGCCCGTGTCCGCGACAAGACGGTCCCTGATTGCAGGTCTGTTACTGCTGCCTGCCGTAGCCCTGGCGCAAAAGGCCGGATCGAAACCCGTGATCCAGGTGTGGAAAACGCCGGGTTGCGGCTGCTGCAAGGATTGGCTTGCCCACTTGCGGGACAACGGGTTCGACGTGGTTGCACATGACGTCGAGGAAACGGTGGAAGCCAGGCGAAAGGCTGGCATGCCAGAGCGCTATGCCTCTTGTCACACGGGCATCGTGCAGGACTATGCGCTGGAAGGCCATGTTCCGGCACGCGAAATCAAGCGTCTGCTGCAGGAGCGCCCGAAAGCGATCGGGCTGGCGGTCCCCAGCATGCCGCTCGGCGCCCCTGGCATGGATGGGCCGGCATACGGTAATCGGCGCATGCCATACAACGTCCTGCTGATCGGATTGGACGGACAGGCCACCGTGTTCCGCGCATACAGCTGATGGGGTGTGACCGTCTCCTTGGCACCCGCAATCGTGCCACCGGTCAGAGCGTTTTGGCGATGGCTTCAATCGGCTTGATACCTGCGCCGAACCGGGCCATGGTTTCCCGGTGCTCGGTGAGGCTGGTGTAGGGCACATATCGGATGCCAAGTTCCGATACGCGGCTGAAGGCGGGGCGTGCAAGTTGAGCGCGCACGTCGGCCTCTCGTCCATCCGGCGCAACCAGGAACAGGTGTTTCTTCGCCGGCTGTTCTGTGCCCAGGGCTAAATCAAGCAGTCGCACGATGCCTGAGTAGATCGAAGTGGTGTGTTCGACCTCGAAGGCGGCTTCCACCTCCAGCGAAGCAGCGTTCAGCCAAACGACGTCGATAAGGGGCACGGTGTCGGCACCCGCTACCAACAGCGAGTTCGGCAACGTTGCCAGGCAGCCATCGCTGAGCACGCCGCCGTTGTAAGGGCGGCTACGGTCGTTGGTTGCCACCCATACTGCGAAGCCCAGTGCCTTGCCGAGATCGCGCAACCAGCCTTGCACCTCTGTATGGGAGGCATCGTCGGTTCGTCCCGCCTGAAGTTGTTTGGCGAAGGAGGCCGCTTCCTCGCGCGCCTTGGCCAGATTGCTCTCCCACTCAGCGATCGTGGCAGCATCGCCTTCTCGCGGCGGCGCCGGATAGCGCTCCATTCCGATATCGAACAGCAGTCCGGCAACTGCGCCCAAATCGTTGGACAGGAGGTCGCGGTAGCGACCATTCAGGGACAGCACACCCTCGCGCATGGCCAGGTAGTGGTCCCATTTCCCGAGCTTGACGCGAGAACCCGTCAGCGCGTTGTATCCGTTGACGATCGCGGTGTTGAAGGGAACCGCCAGCGTCGGGTGAATGAAGTACAGCAGGTTGGCGACGGCCGGGCCCAGCCCCTTGATGCCGTGTTGGTTCAACTGCTGAATCGCTTGAACCAGTTCTTGTTCGGTGTCGCAGCAATTGCACGTATGCAGCAGCCTGGCGAACGCTCGCTGATGATCGGCATTCTCATAGATGTCCGGGATGCGCAGTTTGGGCTTCCAGAGGAAGGCATGGTCCGCCCCCTTGAAGATCTGGCGCTGCTCTGCAATCGAGGAGACCACGGTTTCGAGGGGGGACCCGCGATAGGCGTTGCCGAATGTCCCAGCTTGAATCTCATTGACGACCGCGCCGATGCCGCGCCGAATGGAGCGGAAGTTCTTGAGGCGCTCCGGCCAGAGAAACCACGTCTGATATGTCCCGTCCCTGTCAGCTTTCCATCGCTCAATGAGCGTTCTTGTCAAATCGGTCATGCACGCCAGTGTTCTTCAAAAGATCGGAGTCTATCTTCTCAAAGAATGCGTTCAATTTGTCGCTCGTATGCGCGTCTTGTTTCGATAACCAGCGTGCTGGTGCCGGGAATGCTGTATGGGCGCAAACTGATTTCGGCGGACACCCTGGAACGTGCACCGCAGGCGTCAGGTGATACCAGTGTGGCTCACTGAGAGCAGGGTCGGTGGCCGTACGGCCAATTGCGAAGGTGTATGTTTTTGAAGTGTACGTTGCCCCTTGAATCCATAGAGGCGCGCTCCACCGCTTGATCCTATGACCTATTTTCTTTTCAAATCAGCACCTTAGATCGGATGTGGCGGATTTTTTACGAATCCCGGCCATCCCTCAGACCCGTCCGGACGACCGCGACAGCATGCTGTACGCCATGGCGCAGATGCAGCGCGAGCTGACGGGCACGATCAGCAACATCAAGAACTCCGCCGATTCCATCGCCAGCGCCACCAAGCAGATCGCCGCCGGCAACGCCGATCTTTCGCAGCGTACGGAGCAGCAGGCGTCGTCGCTGGAGGAAACCGCGTCCAGCATGGAAGAGCTCACCTCGATCGTGAAGCAGAACGCCGACAACGCACGTCAGGCGAGTGCCCTGGCCGTCAACGCCTCGGACATCGCCGTCAAGGGCGGCGAGGTGGTCGGGCGCGTGGTCGAAACCATGTCGGGCATCAACGAAAGCAGCAAGAAGATCGCCGACATCATCGGTGTGATCGAAGGCATTGCCTTCCAGACCAACATCCTTGCGCTGAACGCGGCGGTGGAAGCCGCCCGTGCCGGGGAACAGGGGCGCGGCTTTGCGGTGGTGGCCGGCGAGGTGCGCAGCCTGGCTCAGCGTTCGGCAGGCGCGGCCAAGGAGATCAAGGAGTTGATCGGCGACTCGGTCGGGCGCGTGCAGAACGGAGCCGCGCTCGTGCAGGAGGCCGGCGTGGTCATCGAAGAAGTGGTGACCGCCGTCAAGCGCGTGACGGACATCATGGGCGAAATCTCGGCCGCGTCGGACGAGCAGAGCTCGGGTATCGAGCAGGTCAACCAGGCGGTCAACCAGATGGACGAAGTGACACAGCAGAATGCGGCGCTGGTGGAGCAGGCGGCCGCAGCGGCGCTCTCGCTGGAGGAGCAGGCGCAGTTGCTGCGCACGGCCGTGGGGCGCTTCCAGGTCTAGCGCAGCGGGGCCCAGGCCCGCCAGCGCGCGGGAATGAAAAAGGCCGGCAGAGTTTGCCGGCCTTTTCTTTTGTGGTTTCCGGACGCCTCTTTGTGCTGTCTCGGAGGTAAGGCTTCTGCCGGGTCAGGCGATGAGGAAATCCTCCATCTTGCGGCCGGCCGAGAGTTCCTTGACCAGCCAGCCCGGACGCTTGCCGCGGCCGGTCCAGGTGTTGCCATTGTTGTCGCGGTAGCGCACGGGCACCTTGCGGCCGGCCTTCTTCGAGGCCACGCCACCCTTGGCGCCAAAACCGAGGTCTTCGGCGGTCAGGCCGTACTCCGCGATCTTCTGCTTGATTTCAGCGATCACCGCCGCCTGCTCATTTGCCCGAAGTTCATCGGCTTGACGCTGCAGTTCAGAGATCTTCTGAACGATTTCCTTGTAAGTCGGCATTATGGATTCCTCTACGTTGCAATTGAAACATGGGCACGCTCCCCGTAGCCCACGGCATTATAACGACTTCGCAAGGGAGAAATAAATTCTGTTAAGTCCATAGGCCAATGAGGCGCATTTTTCGGGAGGGTATTTTTGCGCAAATCATCGTGCCATGGGCATTTACGTGGCCGTCCGAAATGTAAACCTCAGTGTCGATGTTCCCGTAGGCCGCCAAGCCCTACGCCTTGGGCCTCCACACTGTGAGGACCATCCTTTTTATGTGATGGCTTCATTGCCCGGGCAGGCGTATCAAACGCTGGACCGGTGCTTTCCACATTCGCGCGTGAAAGGCTTCTGAAAGGGAAAATGCGTCCATGCATCAAAATGGCGCATTTTTTGGCCGTCCGATTTCACGCGTACTCGGGGGCGAGTCGCGTCTGGAATTCCTTGGCCGGTAAGGGGCGGGCGAGGAAAAAGCCCTGCACCTGGTCGCATTGCAGTTTCACCAGCGCCTGCATCTGTGCGTCGGTTTCCACGCCTTCGGCGACGACGGTCATGTCGAGAGAATGGGCCATCGCGCAAATGGCACGAATGATGGCCGCCGCCTCGGACGGGTTTTCGTCGAGCGCGCTGACGAAGGCACGGTCGATCTTGATCTGCTGCGCGCGAAAGCGCTGCAAGTAACTGAGGCTGGAATATCCGGTCCCGAAGTCGTCGATGGCCACCTCGAAACCGAGCGACTGGATCTGCCGGATCGCCGCAATGCTCTGGCCGGCATCGCGCATGGCTGCGGTCTCGGTGATCTCGAACATCAGCCGGTGCGCATCGACCTGGTAGCGGTGCAGGATCTGCGACAGCCGCGGCACCAGGTCGGGCTGCTGGAACTGGGTGGGCGACAGGTTCACGGCGATGCGCTGCGGCGCGAGGCCCGACGCGTCCCAATGCATGATCTGGCGGCAGACTTCTTCGATCACCCAGTCGCCGAGTTCGACAATCATGCCGGTGCGTTCGGCCAGCGGAATGAACTCGGCCGGCGACACCGGGCCCAGCTCCGGGTGGTTCCAGCGCAGCAGGGCTTCAGCGCCTGTCATGGCGTGCGTGCGCGCGTCGAACTTGGGCTGGTAGTACACCGAGAGCTGCCCATTGAGCGCCGCGTGGGACAGTGCGCGCTGGATCTGCAGCACACGGTGGGCCGTCGTGTTCAGCCGCGGCTCGTAGAAGCGGTAGGCGTTGCCGGTGCTTTGCTTGCAATCGAACATGGCAGTGTCGGCGTGCTCGAGCAGCGCATCGGCGGTCGCACCGTTGTGCGGGTGGATCACCACGCCGATGCTGGCCGTTGCGCGCACGCGCCGGCCGTCGATTTCCACCGATTCACGCAGGCGGAACAGCAGCTTGTCGCCGATGGTGGCGGCGGCTTCGGGCAGCGCCAGGCCTTCGACCAGGATGCCGAATTCATCGCCGCCGAGCCGTGCGACGATGTCTTCGCCCCGCATGGCCTGGCGCAGGCGCTCTGCGATGATCTGAAGGACGCGGTCGCCCGCGCTGCGGCCGTGCTGTTCGTTGATGTGGCCGAAGTGGTCGAGATCCAGGTAGAACAGCGCGAACGGCCGCCCGCGCCGGGTGGAAGACAGGATCGCGGCGTCCAGCGCGTCACGCAGATACAGCCGGTTGGGCAGGCCCGTGAGTGCATCGTGATGTTGCGGTGTGGGCGACTGGCTCGCCACGCGTGCAAGCGAGGCCGCAAGATGTGCCTGCGCGGAATCGATGCGGGTCTCCAGCATGATGAGCGCCGCATGAAGGCCCAGCGCCAGCAGTACGCCGCCGGCGCTGACCATGATGATCGGCACGGCATGCGCCATCGACTCGTCTGCGGGCCAGGCCGCCGAAGGCCACGCCGCCAGCGACACCATGGCGGAGGTGGCCAGTACGGCCGCCGCCTCCGCGCGCAGCCCCACTGCCCCCCGCCGCCGCGACGGCGGTCCGTGAAACGCCATGCACATCGCCAGGCAAGCGCCCGCTCCCAGCACGATCGTGCTGCCGCCCCAGCCGAACACGCGGCGCGCGAGCGACCCGGTGTCGTAGACCCACGGCCGCGTCAGGTACAGCTCGATGACAAGAAGCCCGGCGGCCAGCGCCACGGTGCCCATGGCGATGTTGCGACGATGCATCGGTTGCGGCGCGTTGGCCGGCGCAGCGTCGGCCAGCACGATCGAAAATGCGGCCACCGCGGCGGCCAGTGCCGTCGTCAGCGTGGCGGCGAAGGGCGCGGCCAGCGGCAGGCTGACCTGGCGATGCAGGCCGAGCATGGCAAGCCACAGCCCGGACCACAATCCGATGCCAAGAATGGCCGCACAGGCTATGCGCCAGTTGCGGCGTTTCGCGACCGTCGAGCCCCCCGGCAGGCGTGTCGCAGCGTCCAATGCGGCAAACGTGGTCAGCCCCGTGCTGACCCACGCAAACAGCAGCAGCGCAATATGGAAATCGTTATGCATGCGAGCGCGTTCGGCGCGGCCCCGATCCACGCCTAGTCTTGTTTGGCGGCGAGGATAGCGCAAACGCGTGCCGTTTCAGCCCGCGAAGAAAGATGTTTGTTGCGCGCTATTCACAGAATGCGTCGGGAGAATCCGCCGTGACGGCATCGCATCATGCGGGCACGGCGACGCCACGCCTGTTCTCATGCATCGGCACGACCGCCGAAAACGTGACAGGGGTATACGCGAATGGCTTCGCGCTGCCGGATCGGCGTCAGGCGTTCAGCCGGCCGCGACGACGCGCGGTGGTGACCGTGGCGGCACCCGCGCGCTCAAGGTCGACGCTCGGCAGCAGGTGCAGCAGCCGCACGAGCTCCGACTGGCGATGCGTGCCCGTCTTGCGCAGGATGTCGCGGATATGCACCCGCACCGTATGCAGCGAGAGAAACTCGTGTTCGGCGATCTCCTGCAGCGTCTCGCCCGCCGCCAGTCGCGCTGCGACGATGCACTCCTTGTTCGTGAGCCCGAAGAGCGACGCCAGCACGCCGGCATCCATGACGGAGCGGGCCTCGGAGTTGCCGACCAGCACGAGCGCCAGCGGCGACGCCCACGCCGAGCGCAGTGCGTCGGACGGCGCCAGGGGCGTCGCAATGAACGGCACCGGCCGCCCATCGCGAGCCAGGTACATCCACGAGCCTGCCGCGCCCTGCACGCCGATCGAGCCCGCAGCATGCTCGATCAGGTTGCGCAGCGCCGTGTTATGGATGTGGTCTTCGGACCGCAACATGCCTCCATCGAGCGACAACCTATCGTCTTCGGCCGTCATCGTGCGAGCCCAGGCATTCGCGTACTTCACGCGCATGGTGCGCTCGATGACCATCACGCCAAAGTCGAGCGTGTCGAGCCCCGCCATGCCAAGCGCGGCAAGTTCGTTGAGCTCGAGATTGCGCTGCTGCATGCGGGCCGCGCGCTGAAGATGCGGCAGCACGCGCTGCAGGCGCGTTTCGCGTTCGCTGGCGCTGAGCTCGGATTCGCCTTCGCGGGTGCGCAGGCGCATCACCACCTGCAGGTCGGGCGTATCGATGAGCGTGACAGCCGCCGCGGAGGATGGCTCCGTCGCAGCGCTCACGTGCAGTCGAGCGTCCTGGCAGAAATCCTGGCAGCGGCCGGCATGCGGGCACTGCTGGCACCAGCCGGATGACACGCCATGGCGCGGCGCGCCGGCATGCTTGTCCCACACGAAATAGTGCGCGCTTTCCGCGCCGGCATAGACGGAGAGCAGGGCCAGCGCAATCGGCATCTGCGCGGGCTCGAGTACCGCCTCGTAGAGGGTGTCGACGAGTCGATGAAACTCTGCGTCATCCGATAGACGTTGCAGCATGATGGCCCCCGGTGCGTATTGCGACGGCTGAGGGTGCGCTCCCTTGCTGTCGGCGTGTTGCGGCCTGATGCCGCTGTCGCTGTATTGGTTCTTGTCGTTTTGCGCGACTTCTGTGGTGATCGGCAACGCGTTGGAAAAACTGAACATTCCGCTCTGATGCTCCCAAATTCGGGCGGTGATGTATCCCCCTCAGTAGAGGGGAGTATGGGCGACTTTCAGCGCTGAAAAAATAAACAATTCAAAAAAATCGTGCACATGTTCACGATCGGCTGTCGTGCGCGTCGGATCTCAGTTGAACTGGTAGGTGTACGCGGCATTGAACCGCAGGGCGCGCGAGCTGTTGTTCACCGGCTTGTCGCCCACGGGGCGCGCCACGGCAAGGTCGAGCGTGTAGTACTTGCGGTCAGAGAAGCGGACACCCAGGGCGATGGAGCCGAGCTGGTCGTGAATGAGCGTGCCCGCATTGGAATACACCTTGGCGGTGTCGTACAGCACGTACGGTTGCACGGTCTTGAGGTAGTCCATCGACACGGTGAACGCGCGGTTCAGTTCAACCGCCGCCCCCCAGCCTCGGTCTCCGGCCACTTCGCCGGCAGGATAGGCGAGGCCGAAGAAGCGTCCGCCGAAGCTGATCTGCTCGGACGAGGGCAGCACGGCGCCGCTGTACTGTGCGGCGGCCGAGACGGCCAACCCGAAGCCCATCGGCAGATCGTGCGCCTCGCTGGCCGTCACGCGGGTGCGCAGGAAGCTCAGGTCGACATTGTTGTTGGCCGACTTGCCTGCGCCAATGCCGTTGATGCCCTGATACACCCCCAATGAGGCGCGGCGTGTCTCCCCCGGCTTCACCTCTGTGTACAGGGCTTCGGCGCCGGCCACGCGAACCTTGGCGTCCAGCTCGGTCTGCGCGAACACGGGGCTTTGCGGCGTGTAGCGCTGCTTGTCGTCGTTGCCGTAGAGCGTGCCGGTGAGCGTCAGGCTGCGCGTGTTCGACAGCAGCACCGGATAGCTCAACGACAGGCCGAGACGCTGCGTATCGGTCAGGTAGCGTGACTGGTAGCCGAGCTGCTCAAGCGGCAGGTTTTCGGGCGTGCCGCGATAGTGCGACCACGTGAGCTTGGCCAGCATGCCATCGGTGCCGATCGGCTGCGCCCAGGTGGCCGAGTAGAACGTTTCATGATCCGGCCCGCGCGGCTGCAATGTGGACACGGTGATCTGCTCGCCCAACGGCGTCACGCTGTTGAGCGTGCCGGTGATGACCGCGCGCACGCCGGGCTTGCGGTATTCCACCCCGGTGCCGATCGTGTACGGCTGGCGCTTGACGTTGAGCACGAGTTCGCTTGCGCCATCGGTGGTGGTGGGGGGCTGCACGGTGGCGGTGATCTGCACGCCCGGCTGCAGCGCGAGCACGCCGGTCACACGCTCGAACGTCTCTTTGCGCAGCGGGCGTTCGTCCATCATGCGTTGCGAGATCTCGCGCAGGCGATCCTCGAGCGGGCCAGGTGTGCCCTCGATGCGCATGCGTGCCACGTAGCCTTCCACCACGGTGATGCGCACCACACCGCCCTCGAACGTTTGAGCAGGCACGAACGCGAAAGAGAGGGGATAGCCGCGCTCGGCGTAGAGCTTCGTGACGTCGTTGGCCGCCTGCAGCAGCTGTGCGACCGTGACATCGTGACCCGCCAGCGGCGCGAAGTGCGCGGCAATCTCCGGAAAGGGCAGGGTCTTAACGCCCTCGATCTGAAATTTGCTCGGCGTCAGGTGCGTGGCGAGCAGATTCTCAAGCGCGGGGTTGGGGCGCTGAACCTCCACCTGGATCTTCTGTTCACGCGGGCGGGAGGTATCGACCTTGGGCAGCGTATCGATCGGGTTGCCCTGGGTGGGGCTGCTCTGTGCCCAGGTGAGTGCCGGACTCGTGAGCACAACGCCTGTCGCCAGGGCCAACCGCATGGTGGTGGTCCGCACGCCTGTCTTCTCCGTGGTGGTGTTCGTTTGTCATGGTGCAAGCGCATACCGCCGCGCATTGCATCAAACGATAACCGCGAGACATGGTGCTTTACAACAAGACACATCAAGGCGGCGTTCACGCGGCGCAACGTCGGCGGCTGAACCGGTGCCGCGGCGCGTGTGCCTGCGAGCCAAATCACGATGCCGCATTGCGCGGCATCGGTGTTTGAGATGCGATGGCTGCGGACCAGAACGGGGGCTGGCCCGCTCCCGTTCCAGCGGTTACTGGCGCGCGCCGCCCAGCAGGCCGCCCACCGTACCCAGCAGGCCGCCCACGGTGTTCGTGATGGGCGCCAGCGGGGTGGTGGCACCTGTCGACGTGACACCCGTGCCGACCGTGGTCACGATGTGGCCAACCGGCGCGGTGATCGCGCTGACGGGATTGCTGCCGCCCGTGGCACCGCCGAGGCCGCCCAGCGCCCCGGTGACAGCGCCGAGCGGGTTGCCGCCCGCTCCGCCGGTCAGGCCGCCCAACGCATTGGTGACGGGCGCCAGCGGGCTGGTGCCACCGGTGCCACCCGCGCCGCCCAGACCGCCGAGCGTGCCGGTGATGGCACCCAGCGGATTCGTCGCGCCCGTGCCGCCGCCGAGGCCGCCCAGGAGCCCGGTGATCGGAGCGAGCGGATTCGTCGGTGTGGAGGTGGACGAGTACACGACGCCGCCGAGCGCACCCACCGTATTGCCCACCGCCGTCACCACGCCGCCAAGGTTGCTGACGACCGGAACATTGGCTGCCGTGAGCGTGTTGCCGCCGTTGGCAACAGCGCCGCCCAGCGTGCCGAGCAGCGTGTTGGCCGGCGAGCCCAGGCCGGTGGCCGCGCCGAGCGTCTGCGTGCCATTGGTCAACTGCGAGGTGAGCGGCACGATCGCTGTGCTGAGCTGCTGCGTGAGCTGTTCCACCGGGCCCGTCGACAGCGCCGTGCCGAGCGTGCTGCCGCCATTCGCCACGCCCTGGCCGACCTGCGTGACGACCCCCGCCAGCGGCGTCGTGATCGGTGCGAGCGGTGCCAGCTGACCGGTGCCCAGGTTGTTGACGAGCGTTCCGGTGGCCGTGACGGTGTTGCCTGCGCCGGTGACCACATTGCCGAGGCTCGACACCGTCGTGCCCACCGGGTTGGGGTTGCGTCCGATGCTGCCAAGGCCATCCTGCACCCCCTTGCCCAGCGCCGATACGGTCTGGCCGGCGTTCTCGACCACGCCGCCCACGCCGCTCTGCACGCCGCTCAGCTGCGACGGCAGCGGTGCGTTCTTGATTGCCGTGCCCACGCCGCTGACGGCGCCGCCCGTTGCCGTCACGATGCCGCCCGTCGTATTGAGGACGCTGCCCGTCGGCGTCAGCGGAGCAGGCGCCGGTGTCGGCGAGGGTGACGGGGAAGGGGAAGGTGACGGAGATGGCGAAGGCGACGGCGACGGAGAGGGGGACGGCGAAGGCGAAGGCGACGGCGTGTTGCCGTTGTTGTTCGACCCGCCGCCGCCCAGCCCGCCGCTCATATCCCCCGAGCCCGAGCTTGCGCATCCACCCAGGATCAACAGACCTGCCATGGTGGCTGCCAGGCTCTTGATGTTCTTGTTCATGATGGTTCTCCCGTTTTGAAAATCCGCTTTTTACGGCTGGAAAATGGTCCCAATGTGCTGATGGGTGGGCGGACTCTGCAAACGGTGTGCCATGCGGCGATTATTACGCAATCCGTAATCGCTTATGTGTATTTGGCAGCTTTGATCGGGAAATCGAGCGAAATGAGGTGCGCGCGATTCAAAAACGGCGGTTATGTCCGTGTCCAGCATGTTCCGTGTCACGTTACGTCGTAACGTCCGGAACACGATTTTCGGGCCCGTAACGGGGGCACTCCGTATTCGGGTAATCGCCAGGGTGTGGCCCGCAAAGCGCGCAACAGAGCCATTGCCGGAAAATCGAAGCTCTCCTCCACCGTATTGGCATGGTGTTTGCAGAAATCGGCCCGCAGTGCGCAGTACCGAGCTCAGACATCAGAAACATCATTCCAAGAAGGGGACGGACCATGACTCAGATTCGCTACTCCATCCGCGTTGCGCCGCTGGCCTGCGCTGTTGCCGCGCTCGTGCTGGCGGCTTGTTCTTCGGGAGGCTCGGGCTCGGGAAGCTCGCCCAACCCCAGCCCGAACGATATGACGGGCGTCACGCCCGTCGGCAAGGTCGCCAACGGCACGGGCAACACCGTGATCGCCACGGGCCAGGCCGTCAGCGGGCTGGGCACGACCTTGCAGAACGCCAATCTTCCGGGCCTTTCCGACCAAGCCAAGGCTGGCCTGGGCGGTACGGTTTCGCATACCGGCGGCGCCGTGACCGCGCTCGGCGAGGGCCTGCGTGATGGCGTGGGCAAGATGGGCCAGAACCCCAATCCGGTCGGCACCACGGTCGCCAGCACGGGCAACGTGGTGACCGAACTGGGCCAGGCAACCGTCAGCGCCGGGTCGCTGGTGCAAGGGCTGGGCCAGGGCTCGGGAGCCCCGCTGGCACCGATCACCCAGCCGGTGGGCGGCGGTGTGCAGCAGATCGGCCAAGCGCTCATCGGTGGCGGCACGCTGCTGGGCAGCGCGCTGTCGTCGGGGGCTGTGCAGCAGGTCACGCAGCAAGTCAGCTCGGCCATCGTGCCCGTCACCACGCAGATCACCAACGCCACGCAGGCCGGCGGCGATGCCACGGGCCTGGGCGGTCCGTTCAGCTCCTTGCTGGGCACGATCGGCGGCGGCGTGGCCGGAGCCGGCAACACCATCACCGGGACGGGCGTGCCGGTGGTCTCGAGTCTGGGCCCGGTTGTCACGTCGGTGGGGACCACCGTGGCGGCGATTGGCGGTGTGGCCACCGCGGGCAATTCCGGCGGCGGGAGCAACCCGCTGGGCGGGCTGCTGGGCGGTGTAGGCGGATCGGGCGGCACCAATCCGCTGGCGCCGGTCACGGGGCTGCTTGGCGGCGGATCGGGCGGTTCCAACCCGCTCGCGCCCGTCACCGGCCTGCTGGGTGGCGCCTCGGGTGGCAGCAACCCCTTGGCACCGGTTACCAATCTGCTGAGCGGCGCAACCAGCGCGGCCGGCGGTACATCGGGCAGCGGCAATCCGCTGGCCCCTGTTACGAACTTGCTGGGCGGCGTAGGCAGCCCGGCGCACTGAGCAGTACCTGTCTGTGCTCTTGAAGGTGCGCGGGCGTGTTCCCGTCGCTCGCGCATCCTTTTTTTTGCCCAAGACAGTATGGGGAGCGTTCCAATCCACCGCAGAATGCAGGGATAACCCACCCATATAATGGGGGTAATCTGCGGCGCATTAAGGGATTTCCATTAGGTATCAAGGAGTTGGCGCGCCTTCAATACAATTTAATAGAGCGTTAACTCTAAATTGTGACAAGTACCTCAACTGAGTTATTTCGTTTGGACCCTCGCAAGCCTATAAAAGCGTTACGGAACGTTACGTGACAGGCGTGACATCCACAGAACAGCGTCAATAAAAACAGGCGGTGAGGGCGGGACATAACACGCAGGCCAGCATCGATGGTTTTTACGCTGCCAATAGTGAGAACACCCTTGATACGGCTTGATAAGAAACATCAAGAGGGCGAGTGCACAGCAGGAGAGAGATCCATGAAAGACGCCATTCTGAAGTTCATCCGCGATGAGCAAGGCGCGACCGCAATCGAATACGGCTTGCTGGCGGGGCTGATCGCTGCGGCGATCGTCACTTCCCTTGGGCAGCTCGGCACGAGCCTTTCGGGGGTTTTCGATTGGATCAAGGGCAAGTTGCCCAGCACGGGGGCAGCGGGCGGTTGACCGCCACAGCATGCCGCAGCTTGCAAACACCGCAGGCTGGGCCGCCGTCGCAATCTTCTCGGCTTTTGCCATCTGGTTTGATCTGCGCGCCCGCCGGGTGCCGAACTGGCTCGTGCTTGCGGGCCTGGCGCTGGCGGCTGCGCTGATCGGGCTGGGGCCGGTGCGTGCGCTGGCCGTGGATTGGCGGGACGCGCTGCTGGGCGGAGCCATCGGTTTCGCGGTCTATCTGCCGCTGTATGCCATGCGCTGGATGGGCGCGGGGGACGTCAAGTTCTTCGCGGTGGCCGGGCTGATGTGCGGCTGGCATGGGCTGCTGCCGGTGTGGGTGGTCGGCAGCGTGCTTGCCGGGTTGCACGCGCTGCTGATCCTCATGGCGCGCCGGGTCGATGCGGCGAGCCCGGCTGCGTGGCTGCTCATGCGGGCGTGCCCGCCTCTGGCGCGCTGGGACGGCGCGCAGGCCGGCCGGCGCGGCATCCCGTATGCGGCGTACATGGCCGTCGGATTGTTATGCCTGCCGTGGTGGACGTATCGCTGAACACCGCGGGAAGGCGGCGCGGGAGGCGCCCCAAAAAGTACAGACAGGATTCACCAAGAGTCGCGCGAAAGCGGCCATCGCATAGAGGGGAATCGGCCATGCCGATCAAGCAACGGGAACAGGCGCGCGAGCGGGCGCGCCGGGGCGGCGGGCGTCGCCCGCATTGCCGAAGAGACCGCACTGGCGCAGTCTCCATCGAATTTGCCGTGGTGCTTCCGTTGTTGCTCACGCTGATGCTGGGCATCACGTACTACGGGCTCATCTTTGCCATGCAGCAGGTGCTGACGCTCGCCGCAGAAGAAGGAGCCCGCGCCGCGCTGCGCTATCAGCCTTCGAACCCCCAGCGCGTGGCCGCGGCCTATACCGCTGCCAATGCCGCGCTGCCGTCCTTCATCAGCGCGCAGGTCAAGACCAACCAGAGCGCCACGCCGCTGGTCACGTGTCCGACCATGGCGAGCATGCAATGCCTGAACGTGGTGCTCACGCTGCCGGTGACGACGGGCGCCAGCCCGCTGCTGCCCGCCATTCCGCTGCTGCCGGTGCCCGATGCGCTCACGGGTTCGGCCGTGGTGCAGCTCGTTCCGAATACGTAGGCGCCATGGCCCCCACCGCCCCCCTCGACCGTATCGACAGACCGCTCCGATGACCAGCAAACATCTCCAGATCTTCGCCGCCGCGCTCTTGGTGCTGGCCGCCGTCCTGGGTGCCGTGGCCTGGCGCAGTGCACACAAGCCGCCTGCGCCCGTCAGCGTGCGCGAGAACGGCAAGACGCTGTATCCGGTGGTCGTGACCACCAAGCCGCTCGAGGCCGGCAAGCCCATTGCCGCCAATGCCGTGGCCGTGGAGATGCTGCCCATCAATCCGGCGGACGGGTTCTCCGACGTGGGCAAGGTGATCGGCCGCGAACCGATCGTCGCGCTGGGCATGGGCGTGCCTTTGATCGGCTCGCAACTGTCGTCGGGGCTGGCGCTGCAGGTCACACCCGGGCAGCGCGCGGTGGCCATCACGGTGGATGAGGTGATCGGCGTGGGCAACCGCGTGGAGCCGGGCGACTACGTCGATGTCTTCCTCGTCATGCGCCGCGACGGCCAGGAGATCGACGGCAGCCGCGCCAAGCTGCTGTTGCCGCATCTGCGCGTGCTGGCCTTCGGCGCGGTGGCAGTCAACGAGCCCCCGCAGAAAGTGCAGGACGGCGGCGCGATGTCGCGCAAGGTGGAACCCGCCAAGACGGCCGTGCTGTCCGTGCCGGTGGAGGCCGTCAGCCAGCTCGCGATGGCGCATCAGTCCGGCCGGCTGCTGCTGGCGCTGCGCAATCCCGCCGATGATGCCGAGCCCACCGTCAAGCCGCAGGATGCAGCGGTGCTGGCGGCCGCCAACCGCAACCCGATGGACGTCGCACAGACCGGCGTATCGATCAGCAACCTGACCGGCGAGCCGCGCCGCCTGGCCGCTGCCCCCATGCCGGCGCTGCCGCTCGCGGCCGCGGTGCGCAGCGCCACCGTGCGCACCAGCACAGGCGGTGTCGAGATCATCCGCGCAGGAAAACGTGAGGAGCAACATGACTGAAGCCGTCGTGGTTCGCGGTTGGATGGGCGCGGTTGTGTTCGGCTGCGCGGTGCTGGCATCGACCGCATTTGCCGAAACGGCGCCCGCCGGGCAGACGTTGCATCTGCTGGCCGGCAGCCAGCGCGAGATCCGCCTCGGCAAGCCGCTCGAGCGCATTGCGATCGGCAATCCGGACATTGCCGACGCCCTGCTGCTCAAGGGGCGAGGGGCCGCAAGCAGCCTGCTCATCGTCGCCAAGAAGCCCGGCGCCGCCAGCGTGATGGTCTGGGCGCAGGGCGGGGCCGCCATCACGTACAACGTGCAGGTGGATGCCGCGGAGCCCGTGGCGGGCGACCCGAGCGTCAGCGTGCAGGGCAATACGGCTGTCGTGTCGGGCCAGCCGAAAGACGTGTATGGGCTCGCCCGGGCCCACCGCGCCGGTGCCGCGGCCACGGGCGCGGAAAAGGCCAAGGGCGGCAATGTGGTCGACACCACGTCTCTGGGCATTCCGGGGACGGTGCAGGTCGACGTGCGCGTGGTCGAGTTCAGCAAGACGGTGCTCAAGGAGGCGGGCTTCACCTTTGGCCGCAAGCGCGGCGGGTTCGATTTCCGCACGTTTGCGCCGTCTTCGCTGACCAAGTACACCGTCGACGCCAACGGCCTGTCGACCGAATCGACCATGCCGATCAGTTCGGCGTTCAACCTGCTCCTGTCGTGGGGAAGCAAGGGCATCTTTACGGACCTGAGCCTGCTCGAGTCCAACGGCATGGCGCGCGTGCTGGCCGAACCGAGCCTGGTGGCACTGTCGGGGCAGAGCGCGAACTTCCTGGCCGGCGGCGAGATCCCGATCCCGGTGCCGCAGGCGCTCGGCACCACCACCATCGAATACAAGCCGTTCGGCATCGGGCTCACGGTGTCGCCGACCATCCTGTCGGAAAATCGCATCGCCCTCAAAGTCGCCCCGGAGGCGAGCGACCTCGACTTCAGCCGCGGCATCACGCTCAATGGCGCCACCGTGCCGGCCATCGTCACGCGGCGCGCCGACACCGTGGTCGAGCTGGGCGACGGCGAGAGCTTCGTCATCGGCGGGCTGGTGAGCCGCTCGACGCTGTCGAACCTCGACAAGGTGCCGTTCCTGGGCGATCTGCCCGTCATCGGCACCTTCTTCAAGCGCCTGAACTACAACCAGGAGGAGCGCGAGCTGGTGATCGTCGTCACGCCGCACCTCGTCAAGCCGATGGCCCGCAATGCGCCCATCGACAAGATGCTGCCGGGCCAGTCCAACGGGCAGGACCGCGACGGCGCGGGCGCGCCGGTGTGGCGGCCGTTTGCGCTCGGCATTGCCGATCCGGCCACCATGCCGGGTTTCTCGCGGTAAAGGGCAGGGGCGGGCATGGATTACTTTCTCCTGCATGGCGGCACCTACGGCGCCCAGGGCGACGCGCAATCGGCAGCGGCCCACCGCTGGCTGGCGGGCGCCATCCGCGAGCTCGGCGTGCTGGTGGCGCAGACCAGCGGGCCCGACGGCTTTCTCGAGCAGATTGCCGCCGTCAATCCCGAAGTGGTGTTCGTGCGCTTCGCCTCTTCACCGGACTCCGCGGCCGCGCCCGAGCAGGACCAGAAGCTCGGCGAAGGCACCGACGCCATCAGCGAGGCCACGCAGCTGGTGGCGCAACTGACGCAGCTGTATCCGGGGCTGCCGCTGGTGGCCGTCGGCTCGGCCAGCGACGGGCGCGCGATGCTGGCCGCGTTGCGCGCAGGCGTGAAGGACTTCATCGACGTGGACGGCGCCCCGGCCGAGGCAGTGCGTGTGGTGCGCCGCCTGCTGGCCGAGCGCGCGTCCGCCGAGCCCACGAGGCGCGGGCGAGTGCTGGCCATCCTCGGGGCGCGCCCGGGCGTGGGGACGACCACACTGGCGACGAACCTCGCCACGCTCGTGCGGCGCACGTCGGCCAGCGACGTGATGCTGCTCGACCTCGGCCAGCCGCTGCGCGATGGCGCGCTGTACCTGAACGTGCATGCGCATTTCCATTTTGTTGAGGCGGTGCGCAACCTGCGCCGCTTTGACCAGGTGTTCGTGCAGACGGCGCTGTCGCGTCACCCGAGCGGGCTCGCCGTGCTGCCGCTGCCGGTCTCGCTGGCGGAGATGCGCGACATCTCGTTTTCGGAGGCGCTCGGGCTGCTGAACCGGCTGCGCACCTTCTTCGACCTGCAGGTCGTGGACCTGGGCGGCTTCAGCAACATTGATTTCATCGCGCAGCTCGTCAAGGCGGCCGATGACGTGATGCTGGTGGCCGAGCAGAGCGTGGGCGCGATCGTCTCGGCGGCGGAGCTGATGCAGGAGCTCAAGAAGCGCGAGATCGACCGCGACCACCTGCACCTGACCATCTCGAAATTCGACACACGCCTGTCGTTGGATGCGGCGCAGATTGCCGAGCGGCTGGAGATTCCCTCGGTGCTGACCGTGCCCAACCGGCGCGAGGCCCTGGTGATTGCGTCCAACCAGGGCGCGACGCTGGCCGAGAGCCACCCGGGCGATGCGTATGTGCGCGCCCTCGCGGGCATCGCGCAAACGCTGGGCTACGCCGAGCAGGGCGAACGCGCCACGGGCGTGCAGAACTGGGTGACCGGGCTCGGCGCGCGCCTGGGCAGCCGCTTCCGGCGCAAAGCGGCAGAGGCCACTGAACTGGATATCGGTACCACCGGACGGAACGCGACATGACACAACCCATCGAGTTCTCCAACCAGACGGACGCCGGCCACGGCGCGTTTACCGTCTCGCAGGCGTTCCAGGACATCAAGGAAGCCGCGCACGAGCATCTGCTCACGCGCATCGAAGAGCTCGGTGCCGAGTTCGGGCGCTGGTCGCGCACCGCCATCCAGCGCTTTGTCGATCTGGAGGTGGAGGGCTTCACCCGCGTGCGCCGCATTCCCGTCAACGAGACGGAAGTGCGCCAGATTGCAGAGGCGCTCACCAAGGAGCTGGCCGGCTTCGGCCCGATCGAGGATCTGCTTGCCGACCCGGCCGTGGAAGACATTCTCGTGAACGGGCATCTGGATGTGTACGTGTCGCGGCACGGCGTGCTCGAGCGCATTCCGGTGCGCTTTGCCGACAACAACCACCTGCTGCGCATCGTGCGCCGCATCCTCGCCCCGATCGGTCGGCGGCTCGACGAATCGAACCCGATGGTCGACGCGCGCCTGCCCGACGGCGGCCGCATCAACGTGGTCATTCCGCCGCTGGCGCTCGAAGGGCCCGTGGTGTCGATCCGCAAGTTCCGCAAGGATCCGCTCAAGCCCGATGACCTGCTCGGCCTGGGCACCATGAGCCCCGAGATCGGCGCGCTGCTGGAGGCCGCCGTGCAGGCACGCTGCAACATTCTCGTGAGCGGCGGGACGAGTTCGGGCAAGACATCGCTGCTCAATGCGATGGCGTATCACATTCCGACCTCGGAGCGCGTCATCACCATCGAAGACACGGCCGAGCTGTCGCTCAACCACCCGCACGTGGTGCGTCTGGAGAGCCGGCCCGGCGGTTTTGAGGGCACCGGCGCGGTGACGATCCGCGAATTGCTGCGCAACAGCCTGCGCATGCGCCCGGACCGCATCATCGTGGGCGAAGTGCGCGGCGGCGAAGTGCTCGAAATGCTGCAGGCCATGAGCACCGGGCACGATGGCTCGATGGGCACCATCCACGCCAGCAGCCCGCGCGAGTGCCTGTACCGGCTCGAGATGCTCGCGGGCTTCGCAGGCTTCCAGGGCAGCGAAATCAGCTTGCGCCGGCAGATCACCAACGCAATCGACTTCATCGTGCAGATCGGGCGGCTGTCCAACGGCAAGCGGCGCATCCTGTCGATTACCGAAGTGACGGGACTGGGCGACAACATCATCTCCACACAGGAGCTGTACCGCTACGAGCCCTATGTCGGCCCCGACGGTGAGGAGATCGACCGCTGGACCGCGCTCGGCCTGCAGCCGCATTCGCCCAAGCTGGCGCGCCTGCGCAACGGTGGCCTGGAAGGCGGCGCGATGGGCGGCATGGGTGGCGGGATGGGGGGCGGATTCGGCGGCGGAGGCCGGTTCCATGTCTGAGGCGCTCTGGTTCGGCTGCTTGGCGCTGGCCTTCGTGGGCGGCGCGCTGACGCTGTGGTCCGAGGCTGCGCGCCGCCGCGAACGCGAGGCGTCGCGCGCGTTCGTGCGCGTGCAGACCGAGCAGATCAACGCCCGCTATCAGTCGAATGCCGAAGCCGTGCCGGCCAGCGTGCCGGATTCGCTGCACCGCGCCTGGAACGATGCGCTGCGCCGCGCAGACATCGAGCCTACCCGGCGCTTCTACATGCTGCTGATTGGGCCGGCGCTGGTGTTCGCGCTCGTTGCTTGGGCGGCATCGGGCGTACTTTCGGCCGTGATGGCGCTCGCGCTGTACGCGCTCATCGCCGTGTTCTGGTTCTGGAACCGCACGCGGCGCATCAATGAGCGGCTGTTACAGCAGTTGCCGGGATTCCTCGACGGCGTGGTAAGGCTGATGAGCATCGGCAGCGCTGTGCCGGCCGCCTTCCAGGCCGCCAGCGCCAACACCGAGCCGCCGCTGCGCAACTGCCTCGTTTCCACCACGCAGATGCAGCGGGCCGGCAAGGATCTGGATGCCGCCGTGCTGGCGGTCGGTCAGCAGTACCGCGTGACCGAACTGGTGCTGCTCGCCTCCGTGCTGCGGCTGTCGCTGCGCTATGGCGGTCGCGCCGACATCGTGATGGAGCGCACCGCGGCCTTCATGCGCGACCGGCAGCAGGCCCAGCGCGAACTGCTCGCGCTGTCGGCCGAGACGCGCCTGTCGGCCTGGATCCTGGGTCTGCTGCCCGTGGTGGTGGGCGGCCTGATCGTCATGTTCAACGCGAACTACGTGATGTCGATGTGGCGCGATCCCGTGGGTCAGATGCTGATCATGGCGGCGTTCGGGCTCGAGGTCATCGGAGGACTGGCGTTGGCGAAGCTGGCCAAGTCGGTCTAGGAGCAGGCATGGATGACGTGTTTCTCACCATGAGCCTGACCGCCGCGGCGGCGGGGTTGCTGTTGCTGGGCGGCATCGCGGTTCGCGCCGTGCTGATGCGCCAGCGCAGCGTGCGCAAGCTTGATTCAGCGTTGTCCAATGTACGGGCGGCAGCAGCAGGCGCGGCACCCGCGCCGGCGGCCCCGGCTGTGCCGGCAGCGCCTGCCACCAAGGTACCGGCGCACGGCGTGCGCGAGGCGCGCCAACTGCAGCAGCAGATCGCCAGGGTCGGCCAGCGCTGGATCGACACGCCGCTGGGCCAGCGCATCCTCACTGAGGAAGACAGCAAGCTGCTGGAGGAATGCGGCTTTTACGGCGAACACGCGCGCACCGTGTTCGGCGGTCTGCGCATCGTGCTGCCGCCGCTACTGGCCATAGTGGGCTTCGTGCTGGCCGCAACGGGGGGCAAGGCGCTGCTCTGGGCGTTCATGGGTTTCGCCATCGGGTACCTCGCGCCCAAGTGGTACCTCAAGCATCGCTCGCAGGACCGCCGGCGGCGCGTCGACGAAGAGATGCCGGTGATGGTGGACATGCTGCGCCTGCTGCAGGGGGTGGGGCTGTCGATCGATCAGAGCCTGCAGGTCATCGCCAATGAATTTCCCGGGATGCTGCCCGTGCTGGCCGGCGAGTTTGGCCGGGCCAACCAGCAGTTCGCCTCGGGCCGCCCGCGCGAGCAGACGCTGCTGCGCATCGCCCGCCTGTTCGACAACGAAGACCTGAAGGGGCTGATCACGCTGCTCACGCAGGTGGACCGCTTTGGCGGCGCGGTGCAGGAGCCGCTGCGGCAGTTCGGCCTGCGCCTGCAGGAAAACCGCCGCGCGCGCATGAAAGAGCGCATCGGCAAGCTGACCGTCAAGATGACCGCGGTGATGGTCATGACGCTGCTGCCGGCGCTGCTCATCATCACCGCCGGCCCAGGGTTCATGGGCGTGATGCGCAGCCTGAAACACGTCGCAGGAGGAGGTTGAGGTGAGGACAACCCAGATCGCCGCACGCGCCCGGCGTGCATGGCCGATGGCGGCACTGCTGGTGCTGGCAGGCTGCGGCTCGATGGCTGCGTCGGACATGAGCCGCCGTACCGACACCGATATCGAGATGGCCCGCCAGCGCCAGGGCGAAGAGAAGGCCGAGATCAGCAGCCCGGTCACGTATCAGGCGCTGATCCGCAAGATGCAGGAGCAGGGCCTGTATTACGCATCGCTGGCGCACATCGATGCCTATGAGCAGCGCTACGGACGCGTGCCCGAGATGCAGCTGCTGCGCGCCGATGCCCTGCGCGAGACCGACCAGGCCGCCGCGGCTGAAGCGGCTTACCGTGCCGTCATCGCCGCGACGTCGGCCATGGGCGCCGGCACGCAGGGCGCCATGTTGAATGCGGGCGCGTGGCGGGGGCTTGGCATCACCGCCGGCCGCCGCGGCAACTTTGCCGACGCCGCGCGCTTCCTGCAGGTGGCCGCGCAGGCCAATCCCACCGACGCCAGCACCGTGAGCGACTACGGCTACGCGCTGATGCGCGCCGGCGAAGTCGAGCAGGCCCGGGTGCCCCTCATGCAGGCCCAGCAGATGGCCGGATCGAGCGCGAAGATTGCCGGCAACCTCGTGATCTGGCTGACGGTGAATGACCGCAAGCAGGAAGCCGCATCGCTGGCGGCGCACACACAGTTGAGCACGGCCGCACGCAAGGCCATCGACGACGATGCCATGCAGGTGATGCGTGCCTGGCGCGATCGGCGCATCGCCCGCGAGACTGCTCCGGCGGCACCGGTGGCCCCGCGTGCCGTGGCCACGCTGCAGCCGGCCGCTCGCCCATCCAACCATCCGCTTGCGCTGCAGCGCGGGCGCCTGCTCGACACCCTGGAGGTTGCGCAATGATCGATCGGATGCTTCTGGCCGCAGGCGTCGCGGCATGGCTTGCCGCGGGGCCGGTGGCTGCGCAGGGGTTCAGCGGCTCGGCACAGCCGGGGGCCGAGCCCGAGGCGCCCAAGGTCGGTCACCACGTGGCCGACGCGACGCGCGCATTGCTCAAGGCCCAGCGCGAGGGGACGTATGCCGGAGAACCGGCTCCGCTGCGCGGTGATGTGGCGGTGCTGGGGTATCAGCGTTATCTCGATTCATTCACCCAGCCCATGCCGGGGCTCACGCAGACGCAGTCCGGCACGCGCGCTTCCACGGTGAACTTCGTCCAGCAATCCGGCCGCTGACCGAGCGCATCGTGAACCGGCCCGCCATCCGCCCCTCGCGTATCGTCACGCTGCGCCGCCTGCATGGCGCCATCAGTGTGATGACGGCCGCCTTTGTGGCCACGATCGGGCTGGCGGTGCTCGTGTCGATCGATATCGGCAACCTGTTCTATTCGCAGCGGGCGCTGCAGCGGGCGGCCGATCTGGCGGCCATGGCGGCAGCGCAGCGCCTGGATGTTCCCAATGCCGCGCAACTCGCCGTGCAGCAGAACGGGCTGACGGTGGACGGCAACAACGTCAAGCTGACGGCGGCGCCCGGCGTCTGGGATGCCACCACCGGGACCGCGCCGACCTACTTCACGGCGCAGTCGGCTGTGGACGGCAACACCAATGCGGTGCAGGTGACGGTGTCGCAGAACGTGCCGTACTTCTTCACCATCGGGCAGCGCACGCTGCAGGCGACGGCCATTGCCAAGAACACGTCCATCGTGGCGTTCTCGCTTGGCTCGGGGCTGGCGTCGCTTGACAACGGTCTGCTCAACCGGCTGCTCGGCTATCTGCTGCACACCAACCTGAATCTGGACGCGGCTTCCTACCAGGGGCTTGCCACGACGAATATCCGGCTGGGCGACCTGGCGGTGGCGCTCGGCGCGGGGTCGATGCAGGAGCTGCTCGCACTGTCGCCGAGCCTCGGGACGTTGTTCAACGCCATGGTGTCGGTGGCCTCGCAGTCGGGGCTGGCCGGGCTGTCGGTGGGCGGTGCCGGGGCCAGCAACGCGCTGTCGTTCGGCAGCGACCTCAACGTGCCGATCAACATTGGCGACGGCGGCGCATCTTCGCCGGGCCTGCTGCAGGTGCTGGCGCTGGCCGGTAACGAAAAGGCTGCACTTGACGCCACGGTCAATGTGCTGGACCTGCTGACGACCGCTGCGCAGATTGCCAACAGCAAGTCGGCCGTGAATGTGAGCCCCGTTACGCTGAACCTCCTCGGGCTCGGCTCCGTCAAGCTGTCATTGAAGATCATCGAGCCGCCGGTCATCGCCGTCGGGCCGCCGGGCCAGTTCCTGTCGGGGCCGAATGCGGGGCAGTGGAAAACGCAGGCGCGCACGGCGCAGGTGCGGTTGGGGTTGGACGTGAATGCCAATCTGCTTCTCGCCGGCCTCGACTTGCCGATCGGCTTACAGGTTGCAGCAGCACAGGCGCACGCAAAATCGACCAGTTGCACGATCCCTCGCAAGAATTCGACCGCGACCATCTCGGTCCAGCCTCAGCCCGTGTCGTTATGCATTGCAGCGGGTGCAGCCAGCGCGGTGAATGGCGCCATGAATTGCGCAACGGCGCCGTTTGCGCCTTTGGTGGATCTAGGGCCCTTGGGAGCCGTGACCATCAAGGCCAATGTGTCGCCGACCGCCAATTCCAACTGGAGCGACGAAACGATTGCAGCAAGCCAGATCGGCTTGAATCCCCAAACGGATACGGGTGGCAAGTCTCCACCGCGCGTTGCGACGCCGGCGGTCTTCAGTTCCATCTTGAACAGCAATCTGAATCAACTTCAGCTGAACGCGACGCTTCCGCTCGTGGGCACCATTCCGCTCGGGGACGCCGGCAAGCTGATTCTTGCGCCCGTTGTGGCGGCCATCGGCCAGACACTCGACACCGGACTCTCACCTTTGCTCGGCGCCCTCGGCATCCAGCTCGGCTACGCCGACATCAAACTCCTCTCGCTCGGCTGCGACGCCGTCGAGCTCGTCTACTGACAGGGAAGCGACGACATGAAAACCGATCGCTGGGCGTACGAAGCGCTTGAGATCTTCGTCTGGGAAGGCCGCCACGACATTGCAGATCGCGTGGCACGATTCATGGCGCCGTTCGGCGCCGAGGTGATCCGTGCCGGCGGCATCGATTTCCAGCCGGCCGAGCCGCGCCTGAAGCCCAGCGTGGCGATCATCAGCGCGTCGGTGGTCGAAAGCGGCGGCTTTACCGTGCTCGACTGGCAGGCCGCGCAGGGCATGCCCGTGATCTGGGTGGCCGCCGATACGCAGCACGATCCGAGCCGTTTCCCGCCCGAATACACACACGTGCTGGGGCCGGACTTTGGCGCGACCGAGCTGCGCGCGCAGATCGGCAAGGTGCTGCCCGCGCTGTCGTCCTCGCAGGACGAGGCGCGCGACCAGAGCGATCTCGTGGCCGCATCGCCCGCCATGCAGGGGCTGCTGGAGCAGGTCGATACGTTTGCCGACTGCGACAGCAACGTCATGCTCTACGGCGAAACCGGTGCAGGCAAGGAGCGCATCGCGCGCCTGCTGCACGACAAGAACAGCGTGTACGGCAAGGGCCCGTTTGTGGCGGTCAACTGCGGCGCGATTCCCGACGGGCTGTTCGAATCGCAGTTCTTCGGCCATGCCAAGGGCGCGTTCACCGGGGCCATGTACGCACACCGGGGTTACTTCGAGCAGGCCAACGGCGGGACGCTGTTCCTGGATGAACTCGGCGACCTGCCGCTGTATCAGCAGGTGAAGCTGCTGCGCGTGCTGGAAGACAGCGAGTGCACGCGGCTGGGCTCCACCGTGCCGGTCAAGCTGGACTTCCGCCTGGTGGCCGCCACCAACAAGAACCTGCGCGAGATGGTGGCCACCGGCAAGTTCCGGGCCGACCTGTATTTCCGCCTCGCCGTGATCGAGTTGCGCATCCCGAGCCTGGAACAGCGCGGCGCGGAAGACAAGGTCGCGCTGCTGCTGTCTTTCCTGCGGCACCTGCTGGGCGACAAGGTGTACGACAGCATCCCCCCGGTGCCCGAGTGGGTGCGGGCGTCCGTCGGCCGCGCCTACTTTGCGGGCAACGTGCGCGAGCTGCGCAACCTCGCCGAGCGCATCGGCATCACCCTGCGCCAGTTCGGCCGCTGGGACGAAGCGCGCATCCTGCCGCTGTTTGCCGGCCTGCAGCGCGACGCCTTCGAGCGGGAGGCCGGCAATGGCTCCTACGGGGAGCGGAGCAACGGCGGCAATGGCGGCGAAGAAGAGCGCCGCCGCATCCTTGCCGCGCTGGATGCCAACAACTGGCGCCGCCAGGACACCGCCGCCACGCTCGGCATCAGCCGCAAGGTGCTGTGGGAAAAGATGCGCAAATACCAGATTGCCGACGGCGAAACCGAGCTGCGCGAGCTGGAGTGACGCCAAACAACACCCCCACGGCCCTGGGGCGGGCCCGCGTGCCACTCGGGCGGCGGATCGCGTATAGTTTTCGGCTGCAACACCTGCGCAGAATCCACAGTGTCGAGATGAGAACAACAAAACAGTCAGGGAAAGCGCCGCAACAGGCGTTCCAGAGGGGATTGGCCGTTGCCGCCGCGGTGGCGATCATGGGCGGCACAGCCGCCTGCACATCGGCCGTGGCACAGAGCCCGGCTGCACCGCCCACCGCCATTGCACCGATTGCCGGCACGCCCGTGCCTGCATTGACAGCCACGGTGGGCCAGCCGGCCGCGCCGGCGGCCGCCAGTGCACCGGCCGCGTCGAACGGCAAGGCCCCGGCTGAAGCGTCGGCCGCCGGCGGTGCCGTGCACGAGTTGCAGCAGCGCATGCAGGCCCGCGAGCTGTCGGAGCTGCGCACGACTTACAACGGTGCCTATGGCGCGAGCCTGCTGTTTGCCCAGAGCGACCTGACGTACTACGTGACGCTGTTTCAGCAGAAAGACCTCTGGCGCGTCGTCAAGACCACCAACGAGGCCTTTGCGGAGCGCCTGTACAACGACTTCGCCAAGCAGACGCGTGCCATGGCCGACCTGGAGCTGCAGCGGATCCGTCTCGAGGCCCAGAAGGAGCGCGCCGAACGCCAGATCGCCGCGCAGGAAGAACGGCTGCGCGGCCTGCGCACCGATCTCGACATCCAGCGCCAGCAGCAGGCCCAGGCACTGGAGCGCCAGAAGGTCGCCCGCACCGAGGCCGATGCGCTGGACGCCGAACGCCGCGCCGCGCGCGCCCGTGTCGAGGCGTTGCAGCGCCAGATTCGCGAGCTGGAGGCGCAGGTCAATGCGCCGTTCAATTCGCAGCAGCGGCGTCGCTGAGCGCGACTGCATGAAACGCGACATCGGGCGGCCCACGGGTCGCCCGATGCACTTTTAGGGGGCGATTTCCAAACACGGCGACAGTGTTTGCCGTCGCTCGCAAGCGGCGCGTACATTGGCTAGGGCTCCTAACCCCATTCCCGCCGTCGACCACGCATGCGCTCTGCCTCCGAGTTGCCCGCCAACGTGTCGGCCATGGTTGACCCCAAGGCCGAGCCCATCCCGCAGCCCAAGGGGCTGCCCTGGCTGGGCAATCTGCTGCAACTGCCCAAGGACCGCCTTGCCCAGACGCTGCTGGAAACCAGCCGGCACTTTCCGCAAGGGCTCTACCAGCTCGACTTTGCCGGCCGCCGCGTGCCCTTCGTCTACGCCGCCGACCTGGTGGCCGAGCTCAGTGACGAAACGCGCTTTCGCAAGCTGATCGGCCCGCCGCTGTCGTTCCTGCGTGCCGGGGCTGGCGACGGGCTCTTCACCGCACACCACGACGAGCCCAACTGGGGCAAGGCGCACCGCATCCTGCTGCCGGCATTCAGCCAGCGCGCGATGAAGGGCTACTTTGACGTGATGCTCGAGGTGGCCAACGCACTGGCTGATAAATGGGCGCGCCAGGGCCCCGGGGCGGACATCGCCGTGGCCGACGACATGACGCGGCTCACGCTCGACACCATCTCGCTGGCGGGCTTCGGATACCGCTTCGACTCGTTCAATACGCCGGAGCTGCATCCGTTCCTGGCGGCGATGGTGGGCGTGCTGTCCGAAGCCATGGGCAAGCTCACGCGCCTGCCGCTCAAAGACCGGTTCATGCGCGAGCATCATCGCCGCTTTGCGCAGGACGTGGCTGCCATGCACGCGCTGGTGGACGAGGTCATCCGCGCGCGTCGCCATGCGCCGGACGGTGCCGCCGCCGCGAGCGACCTGCTGGGTCTGATGCTCAACGCCCGCGACCCGGTGACCGACGAGCCGCTGGACGACACGAACATCCGCTTCCAGGTCATCACGTTCCTGATCGCGGGGCACGAAACGACCAGCGGCCTGCTCACCTTCGCGCTGTACATGCTGCTGCGCAATCCGGCCGTGCTGGCGCAGGCGTATGCCGAAGTCGACCGCGTGCTGCCTGGCGACACGGTGCCGCAGTATGCGCATCTGGCGCGGCTCGACGTGCTCGAGCGCGTGCTCAAGGAAACGCTGCGCCTGTGGCCCACCGCCCCGAGTTTTGCCGTGGCGCCGTATGAAGACACGCGCATCGGCGGCCGCTACGTCATCCGCAAGGACCAACGCGTGGTGACGCTGCTGCTGGGGCTGCATCGCGACCCTGCGGTATGGGCGCGTCCTGAAGTGTTCGACATCGACCGCTTCTTGCCTGAGAACGAGGCCCGCCTGCACCCGCACGCATACAAGCCGTTCGGCAACGGCGAGCGCGCCTGCATCGGCCGCCAGTTTGCGCTGACCGAAGCAAAGCTGGCGCTCGCGGTGATCCTGCAGCGCTTCGCGTTGTCCGACCCCTACGATTACGGCTTCCGGATCAAGGAGACGTTGACCCTCAAGCCAGACGGCTTCCGCCTGCGTGCGCGGCGGCGCAATGCGCACGAGCGGCTGTCGGTGGCGATGCCCGCGCGCGTCGATGCTGCCAAGCAGCCCGATGCCGAGGCCGCGCTGGCCGGCGGCGGTGAACCGATGCATGTGCTGTACGGCGGCAGCCTCGGTACATGCCAGGACATTGCCGAGCAGCTTGCCGCCACGGCGTCGCGCGCGGGCTTTGATGCCAAGGTCGCGCCGCTGGACACGATTGCCGATGCGCTGCCGCAGCACGGCACGCTCATCGTCGTGGCCGCGACGTATAACGGCCGGGCGCCGGACAGCGCCCGCACCCTCGAAGCCAGGCTCGACGCGAGCGGCGCGCGCGTGCCGCAGGCCAGCGCATTGCGCTACGCCGTGCTGGGCTGCGGCAACTCGCAATGGCCTGCGTTCCAGGCGTTTCCGAAGCGGGTGGAAGCCATGCTGGCGGCATCCGGCGCGCAAGCCATCGTGCCGCGCGGCGAGGCCGACGGCAACGCCGGTTTCGATGCCGCGGTCGATGCGTGGATACGCGGCCTATGGAGCGCACTCGGTGCCCGACAGGCGCACGCAGAGGGTGCGTCCGTCAGCGTCCGGTATGTCGCACCGGACGCCGTTCGCGCGGCCACGCTGCCGCCCACGGCACGACCCGTGACAGTGCTCGGCAACGATGAACTGGTCAGCGACCCGACGGGCTTGTGGGATTTCACGCAGGAAGCGCCTCGCGGGCCCACGCGGCACATCACCGTGCGTCTGCCGGACGGCCAGACCTATGCCACGGGCGATCACCTCGCCATCTACCCGCGCAATGCCGATGACCGCGTCGACGCCGCCATCGCGCGACTCGGCCTGGAGGCCGATGCACTGGTCACGCTCACCGCGCGCCATGCGCATGTCCGGCATCTGCCGCTGGAGCAGCCCGTGTCGGTGCGCCAGCTGCTGCGCGACTTCGTCGAGCTGCAGGACACCGCCACGGTGCGCGATATCGCAGCGCTGCACGCGGCCACGCGCTGTCCGGTCACGCGCGGGCAGCTTGCCGTGTGGCTCGAGGGCGATGAGGCGGCGCGGCGCTTCGATCAGGACGTGCAGGCCGCGCACGTGAGCGTGCTCGATTTGCTGATCCGCTTTCCGGCGATCGAGCTGTCGCTGGAGGCGTTCCTGGCCCGGCTTGGCGCAATGCGGCCACGGTTCTATTCGATCGCTTCGTCGGCGCGTGTGTCGCCGCAGGTGGTGTCATTGACGGTCGGCATGGTGTCGGGCCCGGCGTGGTCCGGTGCGGGCATGTATCGCGGCACGGCCTCCAACTATCTGATGCAGCTGCGGCCCGGTGCGGAGATCGCCGCCGCCGTGCGCACGCCCAACCCGCCGTTCGCCCCCGAGGCGGATGCGAGCACGCCGATGGTGCTGATCGGCGCCGGCACGGGCATCGCGCCGTTTCGCGGCTTTCTCGAAGAGCGCGCCGCCCGGCAGGCCGCAGGGCACGCTGTGGCGACGTCGCTGCTGTGCTTCGGCTGCCGCCATCCCGAGCACGACTTCCTGTACCGCGACACGCTGCGTGCTTGGCAGGACGCAGGCGTGGTGCGCGTCTTTCCCGCATATTCGTGCGTGCCCGGTCATCCGCATCGCTTCGTACAGCATGCACTGTGGGATGCGCGTGACGCCGTGTGGGCGGCATTCGATGCCGGGGCCACGCTGTACGTCTGCGGCGACGGGCGGGCCATGGCGCCGGCCGTGCGCGACACGCTCATCCGCATGCATCAGGCGCGCCATGGCAGCGATCTTGCAACGGCATCCGATTGGCTCGCGGCGCAGATGCAGGCCGGACGGTATCGGCAAGACGTCTTCAACTGATGCGCCTGATGGTGTCGCGCTGCCGCATCACCGCGCCGGGCGTGGGCGGGCGCGGCAAGGGCCCATGTTACGATTCGCCACTCGGAGCACAGCGCTTTTGGCTTGGCGACGCACAGTCTGACGCGTCCGGCGCAGCGGCTCCGCGAGGAGAAATGACAATGCGACGCCGAATCAAAGCGTCCTGGATGGCGATCTTGGTCTTTACCCTGCTGGGTATCGGCTACTTGTGGATGTACCGTTTCGAGCCGCTGCTCTCGGGCGAGGCCGGCAGCGATGTGTTCGTGTGGGACCGCTGGACCCACCGCGTCTGCGCGCTGACCGACAGCGGCGAGGCCACGGAACTGCGCTGCGACAACGCCATGGAAACCGACGGCTCCGGCAGCAACAACTCCGACGTTTCCACGCGCCTGCGCATGCGCGACGCCATGCAGCGCATCAAGCTGTAACCCCCACGCCCGCTGTTCGTTGCGGGCGTTTTCTTTTCCTTATCCTTTGCTCGGCTCGGCCGCATCCACGAGTTCCGGTGCCGGAACGGGCGGCAGCTTGCGCACCTGCGACGCCTCCATGCGGCGCTGGCGCTGGAAAGGCCCCAGGTTTTGCGGCTGGCCCGATTCCAGCGCACGCTCGATGGCGGCGAGCACGCGCACGTCTGCCAGGCCTTCCTCGCCGTTGGGTTCGGGCTCGCGGTTGTTCAGAATGCAATCGGAGAAGTACTGCAGCTCGCCGCCAAACTGGTCGGTCGATTCGAACACCTGTTCCTGCGTGCTGCCGTCGAGCGTCAGGTGGTGCCGCAAGCCCACGCCAAACGTGAAGCCTGGTGAGACCTCCAGATCGCCCTTGGTGCCGAGAATCCGGTACTGATCGATGTTCGCGCCGCTGTAGCAGACCACGAACTGCGCGATGCGGTGGTCGGCAAAGCGCAGCGTCACGCTGACGGTGTCGTCGAAGTTGAAGGGAAGGTCGGGGTCGCGCACACCGCAGGCCGAGACTTCAACCGGCTCCTCGCCAAAAAGGTTGCGTACCGCGTTGATGGGGTAGACGCCCATGTCCGACACCGGCCCGGCCCAGTAGCCGTGGCTCGCGCGATGGTTGGACGGCGCGACGGACTGGCTGAACATGGCCGAGAATGCGCGGATGCGCCCCAGCTTGCCCGAGCGCACCAGCTCGATGGCGGCCAGCGTGGCGGGCTCGAAGTGCAGGCGATACGCGATCATCAGCTTGGCATTGCCGCTGCGGGCCGCGTCGATCATCGCTTCGCAATCGGCCTCGCTCGTGGCCATGGGCTTCTCGAGCAGGACGTGGATGCCGCGCTGCAAGGCGGGCAGCGCGTATTGCCGGTGCATGTCGTTGGGCAGGGCGAGGTAGATGGCGTCCACCTCGCCGGCGCTGAGCAGTTGCTCGTAGTCGGCATAGCCGTGCACGTGCTTGATGCCGTAGCGCTTGGCCAGCGCGGTGGCCTTGGCCGAGTCGCCCGTGACCAGCGCGGTGACGACGGAGTTGCCGCTTTGCGCCACGCCAGGCAGGAAAGCCGCCTGCGAAATCCAGCCGGCGCCGACCACGGCATACCGCACCGGGCTCTGCACGGTCCGTGGTGGAGCGACTTGCGGTTCACGCTCAGCCTCGTGAAAAGGGGTAGACATGACAATTCCTTTGCAATCGTTGCGCATGCAGGCGAGCGGCCCCTGCGATACGGCAGCAGGGCGCGCAGCGGCATGCTGTCTCTGAACGACATAGCAAAGTCGATGCCCGGCAAGGGCAAATGGCGTCACATCGCCCGCGGGAGCCTGCTCAGGTGTGCGCCGCGCGGCTGTCTGCGGGCGCCTCGTCGCGTTCGGTCATGCCATAGTCGCGCACCACGTGGGCGATGCGCAGGCGGTAGTCGGCAAAGGCGCGCTCGCGGCCGGCGTGCTGGGCCTGACGGTGTTGCTCGAGGTTGCGCCACGCACGGATGGCCTCTTCATCGCGAAAGAACGACAGCGACAGCATCTTGTCGGGGTTCGCAATGCTCTGGAAGCGCTCCACCGAGATGAAGCCGTCCACCTGCTCCAGCAGCGGCTTCAGATGCGCGGCAAGGTTCAGGTAAGCATCACGCTGGCCCGGCGCAGGTACGACTTCAAAGATGACGGCGATCATGGCGAGTCCTTTGTTGGAGGAGTGATCCGCATCTCAGGCGCTGAACACCGGGATGCGGGCGTTGGGCGAGGCGCGATAGGTCACCTCGCCGGGATTGCCAAGCCACCGATCGATGCCCGGCAGGCCGAGCAGGTGCCGCACCGTTTCGCGCGCGATGATGGTGGCCAGCGTTTCGGCGGGGCAGCGGTGTACGCCGGCGCCGAACGTCCACAGGCGCGGTGCGGGGCGGTCGATATCGAAACGCAGCGGCGCCGGGTTCACGGCGGCGTCCACGTTGGCGGCGGCCAGCAGCACGAGAATCCGTTGGCCGGCCTGCACGTGCTGGCCCAGCAACTGGACGTCGCGCTGGACAAAGCGGCGCGTGTTCTGCACCGGTGCGTCATGACGCAGCACTTCCCGCACGAACGGTTCAACGGCACCGGGCTGGGCGCGCAGCCGTGTGCGCAAGGCCGCATGGCGCGACAGCGCGACGATGCAGTTGCCGAGCAGCCCCGCGCAGGCGTCATAGGTCTGCGCAAGCAGGGCAGCGAGGTTGTCGACCTCGGCATCATCATTGCCGGCAACGAGCGGCGAGCCTTCGAAGCGGCCATGCAGGCGCCGGACGGCCGCGTCGGCCTGGGCGACAGAAGCGGCATCTGGGGCAGGGCCCAGTGCTGCGAGATAGGCAGCGATGTCGGCGTGGCATGCCGGCGCATCGGCAGCATCGCCGAGCAGAGTCTGCGCCATCGTGGCGAGCGGCACGCGAAAGTGCGCGTCCCCAGCCAGGGCGGCATCGAGCTGCGCCGTATCAGGCAGCGCGGCATAGGCCTGGCGGCGCGCGCGCGCTGCCAGTGCCGAGGTGTCCAGCTTGCCGAGCACGGCCATCACGATGGCCTTGCGCATGCCGTGCTCGGGGCCGTCGATCTGGCGCACGAGCCGGCCGAAGAATGCGCCTGCGGGCGAGGCAGCCACCGCGTTTGGCACGGGTTCATCGGCGGGCCGTACGCGGCAGGCATCGCTGCCGAGCACGGTGTCCACCGCCTTGGCGCTGGCGGCGACCCACCAGCCCAGCGCGGCATCGAAGAAGAACGCACGCGTGGCGGCAAGCTGCGCGTAATAGGGCGCGGGATCGGCATGCGTGACGGCTTGCAGCGCGTCGATGGGTGGGGCGATGGCAATGTCCATGGCGAGGCAGCGTGCAGTCGGACAGCAGGGGCGGGAGTAAGATGGCTCCCATTGTCTGAACCGGCCGCGTGCCTGTCACGCGCCAACAGTTTGGTCTGCATCGAACCATGACCGCATCGTCCACCGCCGCATTGGCGGCCACGCAACCCGATATCGGCCGGCTAGCGGCCACCATCGGTGACCCGACCCGCATCCGCATGCTGCTGTTGTTGATGGAGGGCCGCTCGCTGACCGCCAAGGAACTCGCCTACGGAGCCGGCGTGGAACCCGCGACGGCCAGTGCGCACCTGAGGCGGCTGGAGGCGGACGCGCTCATCACGTCCCTCGCGAGCGGGCGCTACAAGTACTTCGGGCTGCGCTCGCCTGCCGTGGCAGAGCTGATCGAATCGCTGCTGGTCGTGGCGCCGGAAAAGCCGGCCGACCCACGCCGCTCGACCGTCCCCGAGAACCTGCGTGCCGCACGGCTGTGCTACGACCATCTGGCGGGAGAACTGGGTACGGACGTGTCTGCGCGGCTGCTCGCGCGCGGCTGGATCGTGCAGCAAGACGACACCCATGCCGAATACGACGTCACGCCGGCTGGAGCGCACGCATTTGCCGCCATCGGCATCGACGTGGCTGCACTGCGCGCGGGGCGCCGTCGCCTTGCTTACGGTTGCATGGACTGGAGCGAGCGCCGGCCGCATCTGGCCGGTGCACTCGGAGCCGCTGTGGCCGAGCGCTGCATTGCGCTGGGTTGGCTCGCGCGCCAGAAGCATTCGCGCGCGCTTGCAGTGACCGAGGCTGGGCAGCGCGAGCTGCCAGCCTGGCTGACGACGGCCTAGCCCCTCGGCCAGGCCGCCGTGGTGTGGGCGGGCGTCAGTTGCGCGCAGCCTGCGAGGCCACGTAGTCGCGCTGGAATGCGCACATGCGCAGCGCGTTGTGATACACGCCGTTGCTGAAGAACTCTTCGACGAGTTCGCCCTCGCGGTGAAAGCCGCATTTCTCGTAGATGTGGATCGCCTTTTCGTTCTTCACGTCCACCACGAGATACAGCTTGTGCAGGTTCAGCACCATGAAGGCGTAGTCGATGGCCAGGCGCGTTGCCGTGGAGGCATAACCGCGGCCCTGCCAGCCCGGCGCGATGATGATCTGGAATTCGCCGCGGCGGTGGATGTAGTTCAGTTCCATCAGCTCGACCAGCCCGACCGCCTCGCCGGCATCGTTTTCGCAGATGAAGCGGCGCTCGCGCTGGTCGTGCACGTGGCGGTCGTACAGTTGCGAGAGTTCGGTGAATGTTTCGTACGGCTCTTCGAACCAGTAACGCATGATCTTTGCGTCGTTGTTGAGCTCGTGTACGAAGCGCAGGTCATTGCGCTCCAGCGGGCGCAGGCAAAGGTTGCGGGATTTCTCGATCACCATGGTCTTGTCCTTGTTGTGTTGAGGCGCTTGGCATCGCGTCTACGCCCCTACGTTGTCAGCAAGGACGTGTCGCTGCAGATGCCTGTCTGCGCTGCGGTTGGGCGCGTCGGCGCCGATCCAGATAGAGCCACCACCCCGTTGCCGCAAACACCGGCAGCATCAATGCTCCGATGCACACTAGCACGATGCCGATCGGCCCGAAGTAGCGTCCATTATGGAGCGGCAACATGCCCGCCAGCAGGCGTTGCATCGGCGGCTTGTCGGCGAAGGATTCGTTGCGGATGACGGCGCCGGTGCCGGCGTCTAGCGTCAAGCGGTTGAAGGCCCGGTCATGCGGAGCATCGGCGGGCAGCCAGTTGATATCGACCTTGCCGCTGCGGGCATCGTCGATACGCAGGGTGGCGGTTCCATAGTTCGATGCGTTGGCAAGGAAAGCGTTCCACGTGCGCTCAATTGCCGCAGTTTCGAGCGGCTGTCGCGGGCCTTCCATCGGTTTCGCCTTGACCGTGACGGGCATGCCGGCCAGGTGCTGCAACGCGTCGCGGTACCAGTCATACGTCCAATACAGCCCACTGAACGCGGCCAGCAGATACAGCGGCAACACCAGCGTGCCGACGACGGTGTGCACATCCCACCAGCGGATGCGCCCCGCGCGGCTCCACCGGATCATGAGCCAGCTTCGCCAGTTCGCGACGCGTTTCGGCCACCGCAGATAGAGGCCGGACAACGCCATCACGACCAGCGCGATGGTGCTCGCCCCGACAATCTGCTTGCCCACTTCGTCCGCCAGCAGCGTGCGGTGCAGCAGCTTGACGGTGGCAAAGAAGCGCTGGCCGCGCGCCTCGGGAAGCAACGTGCCGGTGCCGGCATCGATGTAGCGCAGTTCCCCGCGGCTGCTGCCGCCGCGCTTGCCGGGCGGCCAGGCATACCAGACGCGCCACGGCTCGGTGGGGTCGGATGCGGCGGTGATGAACGTGACGGGGCGCTGCGGCATGGCTGCGCGCGCCTGTGCGGCCACCTGCGGCAGCGTCGGGGCGGAGCCGCTGCGCGCGGGCAGGGTGAGCACGCCGGGATTGAGGGCGCGCAGGAGTTCGTCTTCGTACGCCATCAGCGCGCCGGTGGCGCCGACGATGGCCAGCACCACGCTGGCTGACAACCCGATCAGCCAGTGCAGGCGGAAGAGCACCCGTCGCAGCATCGCCATTCGCCTGTTGGACGCTTACATCTTGTACCGCACGCCGAGCAGCGCCATGCGAGGCGCGCCCGGCATGTTGTAGTGCTCGGCGCCGCCGTGGGCCGACACGTAGTACGCGCGATTGAACAGGTTTTGCAGGTTCAGCGTGACGTCGACGTGCCTGCTGCGGTAGCCTGCGCCGAGATCGACCGTCATGTAGCCGGGCAGCGTCGTCAGGTTGTACTGCGACGCATAACGCGCGCCTTCGGCACGCACGCCGCCTGCCACGTAGAAGCCGTTCGGCAGATCATGCTTGAGCCACAGCGAACCGCTATGCCGCGGTGTGAGCGAGGGTTGATTGCCCGTGACGGCCGTTCCGGCGCTCCGGTCGTATGGGTTGTCCAGGCGGCCGTTCAGATAGGCATAGCTGGCGATCAGGGACCAGGTTTTGACGATTTCACCCGTGAACGACAACTCCAGCCCGCGCGTACGCTGTGTACCGATAGGCACGCCGAGGCCAGAGTTATCCGGGGCTGCTGCCGTCAGGTTGGTCTGCTTCATATCGAACAGCGACGCCGTCACACTCGCGCCGGCCGACAGGTCGTACTTGGCGCCGATCTCGTAGTTGGTGGTCCGCTGCGGAGCCAGCGCACCGCTGTTCGGGAAGAACGTGAAGCTGTCAGCCAGCGGCTGGAACGAGCGACTGTACGACGCGTACAGCGAGAGTGGCTCGACCGGGTGGTACACCACGCCCAGGCGCGGGCTGACCGGCTTGTCGGTCCGTGCCAGATCCTGGTTCTTCGGCGTGAGGTCGTCGCGGCTTTGCTTGAGGATCTCGTAGCGAAGGCCGGCGAGCACCGTCCATTGCGGCGAGAACTTGATCAGATCCTGCACATACGCGGCATACGTTTCGTTGTGCGAGAGGCCGTAGTTGGTGGGCGTGGCGTTGGCGGGCACCGTGGGCAGCACCGGCAGCACGGGGTTGAACAGGTTGACCGTGAAATTGCCCGGGGCCGCGGCCACGCGGTCGCTCTTGTCCTGGTAGCCGAGCTCGATGCCGTACAGCAGCGTGTGCTGGATGCCCCAGGTCTCCGCCTTCTGCGTCAGTTCGTTCTGCCAGACCGTGCCGCGATCGCTGCGGTTGCGCTGGTTGACGCTGAGCGTCACGGTCGGGATCGGGCCGTCGTTGACGCTGCGCACGGTCGTGTAGTTGTTGCGGCCGAGCGAGTACTCGTAATTGCGCACCACGCTGTGGAACGACCACTTGTCGTTGAAGCGGTGGTCCAGCGTGCCGGTCACGCTCTTGACCGTCGATTCGACATTGCCGGCACCTGCATCGGCCGAGCCGTATCGCGTCTCGATGGGCACGTTGGCGGGGCGGCCGTGATAGGCGGGCACGCCCTGGTCTGCGATGCGCTTGTCGTGCAGGTAGTCGAACTGCACCGTCAGCTTGGTATCCGGCGACAGGTTGAACAGGAACGACGGCGAGATCGCCTGGCGACGCAGGAAGTAGTCGTTGCGGAAACCGCCCGAGTCTTCCACCGCGCCGGTGATGCGTGCGCGGATGGCGTCGTCATTGATGGAGGTGTTCAGGTCCAGCTCGGCGCGTTTCTGACGCTCGGTGCCCACCAGTACGCCCACTTCGGCCAGCGGCGTAGCGAGCGGCTTCTTCGTGACACGGTTGATGATGCCGCCTGACGAGCCGCGCCCGTACAGCACCGCAGCCGGGCCCTTCAGCACTTCAATGCGGTCGATGTTGGAGAGGTCGCGGAAGTAGAGGGAGTCGTCGCGCAGGCCGTCGACGTACTGGTCGTTGATCGACGAGAACCCGCGGATGGTCACCTGGTCGCGCTGGGCATCCCCAAGCGAGGCCGACACCCCCGGCACGTTGCGCAGCGCCTCGTTGAGCGACGTCACGCCCTGGTCCTGGATCACCGCGTGCGGCACCACGTTCACGGTTTGCGGAATCTCGCGCAGCGGCACGGGGATCTTCGTGGCCGTATTGGCGATCGGCGTGTCGTAGCTGGCCGTGCTGCGCGTGCCCTTGACGGTCGAGGTGGGCAGCGTGCCGGCGTCGGCTGCCGCAACCACGGCGTCTGCAGCGGTTGCCACGTGGGCCAGCGGCAGCGTTCCAAGGACGGCCAGAGACAGGCGAAGACCCTCTCGACGAAATTTCGGCGGCATTACAGTTCCCGTAAAGTGAAAGTCGCGCCGACAGGCGCACTGGCGACGCGATCCCACCCCCCGGAATGCTGTGGCGCGTCTTCAAAATGTGAAGCCGCAAATAATAATGAGAGTAATTCTTATTTACAAGAGACTTAGAAGTCGTTTTTGACGATGGGCAACGTTTGCTGAGGCCAAGCGGGGCAATTCCGTACCCAAAGGTGCGCAGGTTGCCGGCACCAAATTGCGTTCGGGACGTCTCATTCGCTCGCGTTCCGCCTTTTTCCTGACATGTCCCATCCTCCACACGAAGCACCGCTGCGCGTGGCCCTCGTGGGCTACGGCTATGCCGGCAAGCTGTTTCACGCCGCCTACATCGACGCCACCCCGGGGCTCCAGCTGCACGTGGTCGGCTCCAATCGTCCGGACGCGGTGCTGGCCGATCGGCCGGACGCCGTGGTGTGCGCGCCCGAGGCTGCCGTAACGCATCCCGAGGTGGATCTCGTGGTGATCGCCACACCCAATGACCGGCACGCCCCTTTGGCCGAAGCCGCGCTCCGGGCGGGCAAGCACGTGGTCGTCGACAAGCCGTTCACCGTGACGCTGAGTGAGGCGCGGCATCTCGCCCGCGTTGCCACTGACACGGGCCGGTTGCTGTCCGTCTTTCAGAACCGCCGCTGGGACAGCGACTTCCTTGCCGTGCAGGCTGCCATCGCAGGCGGGGCCATCGGACAGCCCATGCACATCGAGGCGCATTTCGACCGCTACCGCCCGCAGGTGCGTGCGCGGTGGCGCGAGCAGGCCGGGCAGGGCACGGGCATCTGGTTCGACCTGGGGCCACACCTCGTCGATCAGGCATTGCTGCTGCTGGGCCTGCCCGACGCCGTGAGCGCATCGTTCGCGCAGCAGCGCGCTGGCGCCGAGACGCCGGATTGGGCGCATGTCGTCCTGCATGCCGCAGAACGCCGCGCCATCCTGCACGCCAGCATGCTCGTAGCGGGCGGATCGCCGCGCTGGACGGTGCACGGCACGCGCGGCTCCTTCATCAAGCGCCGCATGGATCAACAAGAGGCGCAACTCCTTGCCGGCGTGGCGCCCGGCGCGCCCGGCTGGGGCGTGGATGACGACGCTGGTGTGCTGATCGAGGGCGCCACGTCCGCACAGAGCGATATGCCGACGCCCAGTGGCGATCAGCGTGCCTTCTATGCCGCGGTGCGCGATGCCATGGCGGGGGCGCGGCCGAACCCCGTGCCGCCCGTACAGGCGGTGGCGGTCATGGCGGTGCTGGAGGCCGCCGTGGCCGCGGCGCAGACCGGTGCGACCGCGGTGCCGGACCTGACCGATACGGAGCGCGCCGACTGGGGCGCCGCGCGGGAGGCGGCTTCGTGAACGGCGTGGTGATCCTGTTGCTGGTGGCGGGCGGGCTGCTCGCCGTGGTGGCGCTCGTGCAGATGCTCGCCTCGCGCCTGACCTTGCCGGAGTCGACGCTGCTGGCGCTGGCCGGCATCGGCATCGGCGGGGCGTATGTGGGCTTGCAGAACACCGCGCCCACTTTCGCGACCACGTTCTTTACACCGCTCATCAACCCCAGCTGGCCGGCCGAGGCCTATCTTTGGCTCTTTCTGCCGCCATTGCTGTTTCAGGCGGCGCTGTCGGTGGACGTACGCCGCATGGCGCCCGACGCCGCGCCGATCCTCATGCTGGCGGTCGTGGCCGTGGTGCTCGCCACGGGCGTGATCGGTCTGGCGGCCGCGGCCGTGACGCCGTTTGGCATTGTCACGTGCCTGCTGCTCGGGGCCATGATCGCGACGACCGACCCGTCCGCGGTGATCGCCGTCTTCCGCGATGTTGGCGCACCGGCACGGTTGATTCGCCTGGTGGAAGGCGAGGCGCTGCTCAACGACGCGGCGGCCATTGCCATCATGGGCGTGCTGCTTGCCATGCTGACCGGGCACGGCGGCGAGGCCAGTATCGGGGCCGGCTTGCGCGAACTGGCCCGGGCATTCGGCGGCGGCGTGATGTTCGGATTGATTGCCGGGCGCATCGCCGCGTTCCTGCTGCCGGCCCTGCGCGGGATCGCCCAGGCCGAAGCCGCATGGACGCTGGCGCTGCCTTACCCGCTGTACCTGGTGGCCGAAGACGTGCTTGGTGTGTCGGGCGTGGTGTCGGTGGTGTGCGCGGGGTTGGTGATCGGGGCGCTGGGGCGCACGCGCCTGACGCCGCGCAACTGGTCGCACCTGCAATTGATCTGGGAGCAGATTGCCGCGCTGGCGGGCGCCGTGGTCTTCCTGCTGGCCGCGGTGCGCGTGCCGGAGCTGCTGCACGGCGTGGAGTGGAGAGACGCGCTCTGGCTCGCGGTGATCGTCGCCGCTGCGCTGGCGGCGCGCCTGGCCGTGCTGTTTGGGCTGCTGCCCGCACTCGCGTGGCTCAGGCTTTCCGCACCGGTCAGCCATGCCTACAAGCTGGCGATTGCGTGGGGCGGCCTGCGCGGTGCCGTGACGCTGGTGCTGGCGCTGGGCGTGGCCGAGAACACGGCCGTGCACGCTGCCGACCGCCATTTCGTCAGCATCCTCGCGACCGGGTTCGTGCTGGTGAGCGTGCTCTTCAACGGCGCGACGCTGCGCTGGGTGATGCGCCAGCTCGGGCTCGACCAGCTTTCGCCGCAGGAGCAGGTGCTGCAGGGCCAGGCGCTGAACGTTTCGACCGAAGAGGTGGAATCGACCATGCGCCGCATCGGCGGGCACTTCCACTTCACGGCCGGCGCCACGGAGCAGGCGGTGCAGGCATACCGCCGCGAGGTGGCTGCTGGCGCCGCAGAGCTGAATCTGGAAGAGGCGCTGTCCGAACGGGAGCGCCTCACCATCGGGCTCGTGGCCCTGGCCACGCGCGAGCGCGAACTGATTCCCGAATACGGCAACGGCCTCATCTCGATCCGCAACCTCGACGCGATGATGCGCAATACCGCCGACATGATCGACGCCGCGCGTGCGGAAGGGCGGCTCGGTTACAAGCGCGCCTCGCGGCGCATCCTCGCCAAGCACTTCGGCTATCGCCTGGCATGGTGGGTGCACCGCGTGCTGCATATCGACCGGCCGCTGGCGAACGCGCTGGCCGATCGCTTCGAGCTGCTGGTGTGCCGCCAGACGGTGCTCGAACGCCTGCGCGCCTACAACCGCACGTCATTGCAGCCGGTGCTGGGCGAGCGCATGGCGGACCTGCTCGACGGCGTGCTGATCGCGCGCATCGAAGCCGCTGAAGAAGGCCTGGCCGAACTGCGCGGCAATTTCGGCGACTACAGCGCCGCGCTGGAGAAGCGCCTGCTCCTGCTGTTTGCGCTCCACATCGGTCAGAGCAAGATCGACACGATGCTGGCCGAAACAGTGATCTCGAAGGAGGTCTACAAGCAGATCAGCGGCGTCATCCATCGTGCGTGGACGGCGGCGCTGCCTCGTCCGTCGCTGGCCTTGCGCACGCAGTCGTAGGTGCATGGCACCCCGCGCGGCCGGCTCGTGCCGCCTGCGCAGACGCCGCAGGCGACATTGATCTGCTTACAAGCGCTTGGGGGGCCGTTCCACGTGCAGATGCCGGTGAACGTCATGGGTCGCGAAGCCCGAATCGCCGGTCGGCATCGCCAGCCACTCGGGGTGCGAAAGCGACTCGCGGATATCCGCCAGGCCCGAGGCCCAGTGCTCGCGCATGGTCGCCGGGCCGAACTGGATGTCCTTGCCGGGGCCTTCGTCTTCCTTGGCGGCGTAGATCAGGTGGATGACGTTGTAGCGCTTCGTGCAGGCCAGCTCCTGCGCGTGCTTGTACCACTGCGTGCGGCCGAATTCCTTCTCGGGCAGGTGGTCCAGCATCTGGCGCACCAGCCGCCGCGTGGATTGCGAGCGCTCCATCCAGTCCGTAATCAGGCGTGTCCGGCTCGAGTACTGCAGATCCTTCTGCCGGCTGGCCACGCCGATCATGGTGTCGGGCACCGGGCCCACGGCGCTCCACAGGTCCACCTGGAACACCAGCGTATCCTTGCGCGGCTTTGCGCCCAGCACGTAGGAGAGCGGCGTGTTGGAAACCACACCGCCGTCCCAGTAATACTCACCGTCGATGAGCACGGGCGGAAAGCCCGGCGGCAGCGCGCCTGATGCCATGAAGTGCTCGGCGCGCAAACGGCGTTCGGTGTTGTCGAACGCTTCCAGGTTGCCCGTGCGCACATTGACGGCACCGACCGACACACGGATGCCGCCATCGTTGATGCGGTCGAAATCACACAGGCGCTCGAGCGTGGCCTTGAGCGGCGCGGTGTCGTAGTAGCTGGCGTCGAGCGGGTCGACTTCGCTGGCGGGCAGCGGCGGCGGAACGCGCGGCGTGAAAAAGCCGCGCTGCCCTTCGAGCAGCGTGTCGGCAGCCTGCATGGCGGTCAGCCATTTGCGCAGGTGCGTGTTGCCGTCGAACCAGGCGTTCTCGAGAATGTCGGGCAGCGGCGGTGAAAAGCCCGGCTGCGTGATCGTCTGCCAGAACTCGCGCAGCTTCGCGTGCCGATCCTTCGGCGCGTTGCCGGCAATGATCGCCGTATTCAGCGCCCCAATGGAGATGCCCGCAATCCAGTTCGGCACGATGCCGGCTTCGTCCAGTCCTTCGAACACGCCGGCCTGGTACGAGCCCAGCGCGCCGCCGCCTTGCAGCACCAGCGCGATGTTCTCGTATTCGGGAAGCACGATGCGCTGCGCTGTGGTGAGCGGCGCATCTGCGGGGCGTGACGACTCTGCCGGCGTGGGCCGCTTGGTTGCGGCCACGCGTAGTTTGGGTGCGGGCATATCTCCTCCAACCTCCTTGCGGGTACTTGGATTTATTGCATGAACCAGCCGTGGCTCACCACGAAGGATTGCCCGGTCAGCGCGGCACTCGGGAACGTCGCCAGGAAGCGCACCGTCTCGGCCACGTCCTCCACGGTGGTGAACACGCCGTCCACGGTATCACCGAGCATGACCTTTTTCACGACATCCTCTTCGCTGATGCCGAGTTCCTTTGCTTGCTCGGGGATCTGCTTTTCGACCAGCGGGGTGCGCACAAAACCAGGGCACACCACATGCGAGCGCACGTTATGCGCCGCACCTTCCTTGGCCAGCACCTTGTTCAGGCCAAGCAGCGCATGCTTGGCCGCCACGTAGGCCGACTTGAGCGGCGAGCCTTCATGCGAGTGCACCGAACCCATGTAGATCACCACGCCGCCACGGTCGTCCTTGTACATGTGGCGCAGCGCTGCACGCGTGGTCAGGAACGCGCCATCGACGTGGATGGCCTGCATCTTCTTCCAGTCGGCAAACGAATAACTCACGAACGGGTTGACGATCTGGATGCCGGCGTTCGAGACGAGGATGTCGACCGAGCCGAGTTCTTCGGCCACGCGGTCAATGCCGCTGTCCACGGCTTGTTCGTCGGTCACGTCCATGCGCAGGCCGATGGCCTTGCCGCCGGCATCGGTGATTTCCTTGGCGACGGCCTTGGCGCCGTCTTCGTTCAGGTCAACGATGGCGATGGCCGCGCCCGAACCGGCGAGCGTGAGGGCGATCTGCTTGCCGATGCCGCTGGCGGCACCCGTGACGACGGCGACTTTGCCTTTCAAATCAGACATGTGTGTACTCCAGGGGGTGGCGGGAAAGGAATGGCGTTGGGCAGGCGTTACTTCGCGAGGTAATCGAACACGACTTCGCCCATGCCGAGGGTCAGGTCCGCAATGATGTGCCGCGCTTCGACAATCTCCAGCACGGGCAGTTCGGCCACCGGCGCCAGCGCATGGTGCGCCAGTTCGAGCGATGCGGGGCCGGTCCACGCACCTTTCATGTCGATGTCGATCATGTAGTTGCGCGACAGCTCGCAGATGCGCGCGGTTTTGCCGTCCACGTGCGGAATGATCTTGAGCAGGAAGTTCGGGCGCTCCAGGCGGCGTTTCTGTTCGGCCAGATCGAGCTCGCGGTGCTTGTAGCCCATGGTGCCGGTCGCCACGCGCACGGGGCCGTAGTCGAGCGTGCCGATCAGCGTGTCCTTCTCGGTCACCAATCTGGGCGAGGCGAGCTTCTTCGGGAAGCCCCACATTTCGCGGCCGCCGGCCAGGGGCGGATGGTCGTCCAGGTACATCGCCAGCGTATACGTGCCAGGAGTGCCTTCGTAGGTGACGGGGATAACCTGGCCGCTTTCGGTGTAATCGCCAAAGCCGGTGGAATCGGCCATGCGGATGAACTCGTAGGCGACGAGCGGTTCGGGCACCTCCAGGGGCTCGGGCACCATGGCGCGCAGCTTGGCGGGGTCGGTGCGGTACGTGATGATGAAGAATTCGCGGTGGATGAAGCGGTACGGGCCGGGCGGGTAGGCGGGGCTCGTCAGCGGCATCGCAAAGGCGGTTTCGCGGATGGTCTTGATGTCCATGGCACTCCTTGTGCAGGTTGGGCTGCAGGTCGCGTTGGGAATCGATACGGCGCAAGAGAACGGTAGGCGACAGCGCATCGTGTCGCGCCTTTGTGACGCTGCAACCTTCCGTTCACGCGAATTTCACGTTTGAGTGCCCGTAACGTGATTGATTGCATGCAATACGTCATTGCGCCGCATGCAGCATGCGCTTGTCAGGCGTGCGAGAGGAATTCCCAGAGCGCCGGTTCGGCGGAATACGCCACGTTGAAGCGCAGCCACGGGCTCGGCTCGTCATGCGGCCGGAAGTACTGGCCGGGCGCGAGCCAGATGTTGTGGTCGATGGCCTGGTTGGCTAGCGCGGCGGCATCTGCATGGCCGGGCAAACGCGCCCACAGGAAGAGGCCGCGCCCCGGCGTATCGAACGGCTCGGCACCATGTTGGCGCATGAGGGTTTCGACACGTGTGTGGGCCTCGCCCAGTCGCGCAACCAGTCGCGCCACGTGCTCAGCATAGACGGGCCGGGTGACGAACGCATGCACGATGCGCTCGGTAATTTCGGACGAGGTCAGCGCCACCGCCATCTTCGTGCGCGCCAGCTCGCGCGTGATGGCGGCATCCGCCACGACGTAGCCGGCGCGCAGCGAGGGCGAGATCGTCTTGGAGAAGCCGCTCACGTACAACGTGCGGCGCAACCCGTCGAGCGCGGCGAGCATGGGCGCGGCGGGATCGGCGAGCTCGCGGTGCAGGTCGTCCTCGACGATCCACAGGCCGTGCTGCTCTGCCAGTTGCAGCACACGGTACGCGTTCTGCGCCGTCATGGAAGAACCGGTGGGATTCTGCAGGACGGAGCTGGTGAAGAGCGCGCGCGGGCGCTCGGCCTCGTCGGCGCGCAGGATGGCTTCCAGTGCCGCCGTGTCGAGCCCGTCCGGCGTGCGCGGCACACCGACCACGCGCAGGCCGGCGAGCTTCAGTACCTGCAGGACGTTGCAGTAGCCCGGGTCGTCCACGGCCACCACATCGCCGGCCTTGAACAGCGTGCGCACGATCAGGTCCAGGCCCTGTGTGGCACCGCTGGTCAGCAGCACCTGTGAGCGCTCCACCGGCAGCCCGCGCAGCGTGAGCGATTGCGCAACGTGCTCGCCAAGCGGCGCGTATCCCAACGGATGCCCATAGCCGGCCACGCGAAGCGCCGAGACGCGGCTCACCGCGCGCATCGCTTCCTGCACGCCGCGCTCGTCCAGCCAGTCGTTCGGCAGCCAGCCGCAGCCCGGCTTGACGGCGATCGAGCGATCGGCAAACACATCCGACAGCAGCCACGCAGCGTTGAGCTTGGGCGGCTCCCAGCGCGGCGCAACCGGCGCGGGCTGGGCCGGCGTGCGGGCGGCCACCAGGTAGCCGGAGCGCGGGCGCGCCACGATGGCGCCCAGGGCGGCCAGCCTGGTATATGCCTCCGCGACGGTGAAGGTGCTGACCTCGTGCGCCTGGGCGAGCTTGCGCACCGAGGGCAGCCGGGTGCCCGGCAGCAGGCTGCGGTTGTCCACGGCCGCGCGAATGCCTTGGACGATCTGGTCGACCAACGTACGCTGGGGATGATGAGGATCGAGTTCGAGCTGCATGCTGCGATGCGACATGAGAAGGAGGGCGGACCTATACAGTTTCTTATAGATCCGTCATCTGTGCATGTCGGCGTGGCGCCCGACTCTGTACAGTTTGCGTCAACCGCTGGTTCGCCAGCTTGCGCCTTGTCGCTTCATTTTTCCGGAGACGCCGATGAAACCCGCACCGCACCCGCTGGAAACCGCCGACCTGTCCTACTTCTGGATGCCGTTTACGGCCAACCGCCAGTACAAGGCCGCACCGCGCCTGCTGACTTCTGCCCAGGGCATGTACTACCGCGACGCCGACGGCCGCGAGGTGCTCGATGGCACGGCGGGTCTGTGGTGCGTCAACGCTGGCCATGCGCGCAAGGAAATCGTCGACGCCATCGCCGCGCAGGCCAGCACGCTCGACTACGCGCCGACCTTCCAGATGGGCCACCCCCTGGCCTTCCGCGCGGCCGAGAAAGTGGCCGAGATCATGCCCGAGGGGCTCAACCGCATCTTCTTCGTCAACTCCGGTTCGGAAGCGGTGGATACGGCGCTCAAGATTGCGCTGGCCTACCACCGCGCGCGCGGTGAAGGCCAGCGCACGCGCCTGATCGGCCGTGAGCGCGGTTACCACGGCGTGGGCTTCGGCGGCATTTCGGTCGGCGGGATCTCGCCGAACCGCAAGGCGTTCTCGGCCAACCTGATCCCGGGCGTGGACCATCTGCCGCACACGCACGCGCCTGAGCACAACGCGTTCTCCAAGGGCCAGCCGGCGTGGGGCGAGCACTTGGCCGACGAGCTGGAGCGCATCGTCGCTCTGCATGATGCGTCGACCATCGCCGCCGTGATCGTCGAGCCGCTGGCGGGGTCCACCGGGGTGCTGGTGCCGCCCAAGGGCTATCTGCAGCGTCTGCGGGCGCTGTGCGACAAGCACGGCATCCTGCTGATCTTCGACGAGGTCATCACCGGCTTCGGGCGCCTGGGTGCGGCCACCGCGGCAGAGTTCTTTGGTGTGACGCCGGACTTGCTGACGATGGCCAAGGGCATCAACAACGCAGCGGTGCCGATGGGCGCCGTGGCCGTGCGCCAGTCGGTACATGACGCCGTGATTGACGCCGGTGCGCCGGGTGCGATCGAGTTGTTCCACGGCTACACGTATTCGGCGCACCCGCTGGCAGCGGCCGCAGCCGTCGCCGCGCTGGATCTGTATCGCAGCGAGGGCCTGTTCGAGCGTGCCCGCGCGTTGTCGCCGGCCTTCGAGGCGGCGGCGCATTCGGTCAAGGGCGCGCCCCATGTGAAAGACATCCGCAACCTGGGGCTGGTGGCCGGCATCGAGCTCGAATCGCGTCCTGGCGCCGTGGGTGCGCGCGCCTACGAAGTCTTCCTGAAATGCCTGGAGCGTGGCGTGCTCGTGCGCTACACCGGCGACATCCTGGCGTTCTCGCCGCCGCTCATCATCGAAGAGGCGCAGATCGCGCGCATCTTCGACACCGTTCGTACCGTTCTGCAAGAGGTAGCCTGAAATGAACCGACCGATTGATCCTGCCGTGACGGAATCCGTCGTCAGCCATTACATCGGCGGACAACGCCATACCGGAAGCGGCAACCGTAGCGCCGATGTGTTCAACCCGGCCACCGGCGCCGTGAGCGCGCAGGTGCTGCTGGGCGGCAAGGCCGAGGTGGATGCCGCCGTGGCCGCCGCGCACGCCGCCGCGGCTGCCTGGGCCGAGACATCGCCGCTCAAGCGCGCACGCATCCTGTTCAAGTTCAAGGAGCTGCTGGATCAGAACCAGGACGCGCTGGCCGCCGCCATCACGCGCGAGCACGGCAAGGTGTTCTCCGACGCCAAGGGCGAAGTCACGCGCGGCATCGAAGTCGTGGAATTCGCCTGCGGCATCCCGAACCTGCTCAAGACGGAGTTCACCGACAACATCGGCGGCGGCATCGACAACTGGAACCTGCGCCAGCCGCTGGGCGTGGTGGCCGGCATCACGCCGTTCAACTTCCCGTTCATGGTGCCGATGTGGATGGCGCCCGTGGCGCTGGCGTGCGGCAACACGTTCATCCTGAAGCCCAGCGAGCGTGACCCCAGCCCGAGCCTGATGATTGCCGACCTGCTCAAGCAGGCTGGGCTGCCCGACGGCGTGTTCAACGTCGTGCAGGGTGGCAAGGACGCCGTCGACGCGCTGCTTGCGCACCCGGATGTGCAGGCACTGTCGTTCGTCGGCAGCACGCCCATCGCTGAGTACATCTATACGGAAGGCACCAGGCACGGCAAGCGCGTGCAGGCGCTGGGCGGCGCGAAGAACCACCTGGTCGTCATGCCGGATGCGGATCTCGACCAGGCCGTCGATGCGCTGATCGGCGCGGGCTATGGCTCTGCCGGCGAGCGCTGCATGGCCATCTCCGTGGCGGTGGCCGTGGGCGACGTGGCCGACAGGCTCGTGCCGCGCCTGGCCGAGCGCGCGAAGGCGCTCAAGATCGGCAACGGCATGGAAGCCGACAGCGAAATGGGGCCGCTCGTCACTGCCGCGCTCAAGGCCAAGGTGGAAGGCTACATCGCCAAGGGCGTGGAAGAGGGCGCGACGCTGGTGGTGGACGGACGCGGCCACACGGTGCCCGGGCATGAACAGGGCTTCTTCACCGGCGGCACGCTGTTCGATCACGTCACGCCGGAGATGACGATCTACAAGGAAGAGATCTTCGGTCCGGTGCTGTCGGTGGTGCGCGTGCGCGATTTTGCCGAGGCCGTCGACCTCATCAACGCGCACGAATACGGCAACGGCGTGTCGTGCTTCACCAGCGACGGCGGCGTGGCGCGCGCGTTTGCACGGCAGATCCAGGTCGGCATGGTCGGCATCAACGTGCCGATTCCGGTGCCGATGGCGTGGCACAGCTTTGGCGGCTGGAAGCGATCCCTGTTTGGCGATCACCACGCCTATGGCGAAGAGGGCGTGCGTTTCTACACGCGCTACAAGAGCGTCATGCAGCGCTGGCCGGACTCGATCGGCAAGGGCGCGGAGTTCGTCATGCCGACGGCAAAGTAACGGAGGCGTCCGTTTTGAAGAAAGGGAGGCACTGCCTCCCTTTTTCTTTGCGCGATGCTGCGTGAAACCGGCACGTCATATCGGCCGGATATTGACCGCGATGGGCTCGCCATCCGGCCCGATCTCGATATCGAAACTCACACGCTGGCCCTCCTGCAATGTTGGCGAGCGTGAGAACCGGATTTCCGAATCCCGAATGAAACTCGGGGCAGCGTGCATTTCTGCAGCTGCCCCGGCGGGCGGATCATATTGAACGGCGTGATCTTCAATTCGGCTGGCCATTGCATTCTCCCGAGAGGGGTTTCGTCAAACCCGGGTGCCGCTGTTTAACGGCGGCAGCCCTTCGACCGCTGGATGGCAAACACGTACTGAACAACCCTTGCAACCTGATTCCTTGGGGCTTTCCGACCGGTACACACTCTGCCCGAAGAGTGCGCCCGTCCTGCAATCGTGATGACGATCTTGGCTCTGCCTGCGCCCCGGCCTTCGGATTAAGCCGCCTGGATATTCGAGGCTTGCTTGCCCTTCGGGCCTTGGGTGACTTCAAACGACACCTTTTGACCTTCCTTCAGGGTTTTGAAACCCTGCATGTTGATCGCGGAGAAATGAGCGAAAAGGTCCTCGCCGCCATCATCCGGGGTAATGAAGCCAAAACCCTTTGCGTCGTTGAACCACTTGACGGTACCAGTAGCCATGATCTTGAGTCGTGAAGTTGAGAAATCGATCGACTGCCGGCCAAAACCACACAGCAGGCAGACCCGGCCAAACCAGCCAAACGATCGTTTGCTGAATATATGCTTGGCGCGTCTCCCCGTCAAAGTGTGTTTTTTTGGAACGTTACGTTTTGCAAGGTAAGCATGGACGGTGCCAGCCTCGCCATCGGTGCAAACACTCGCGCAAAACCGAGCGTTTTCACCTAAGCTTCAGTGGCGTCTGCGGCACTCCACCGAGCCGGCGCGGGTTCAAGTGCCGCAGATGGCGCACGGAAATTGCGTGTGCTTCCGCCGTTCCAGTTGCAAGCCGCCCATGACGACAGCCGCCGCCAGTACAACCACAAAAAAACCCGCGTTGATGGCCACCATGATGGGTGCGATCGGCGTGGTGTTCGGGGACATCGGTACCAGCCCCCTGTATGCACTCAAGGAGTGCTTCAACCCCGAGCACGGGGTTCCGTTTTCTGACCAGACCGTCTACGGCATCCTCTCGATGCTGTTCTGGGCGATGACCCTGGTGGTCTCGATCAAATACGTCCTCTTCGTCATGCGCGCCGACAACAACGGCGAAGGCGGCATCCTCGCGCTGACGGCGCTGGCGATGCGCGCCAGCAGCGGCAGTGCGCGATTCACGCGCACCCTCATGCTGCTCGGCCTGCTGGGGGCCGCCATGTTCTACGGCGACGCCGTCATCACGCCGGCCATTTCGGTGCTCTCGGCCATCGAGGGCATGGAAATCATGGCGCCCGCACTACAGGCGTGGGTGCTGCCGCTGGCGCTCGTCGTGCTGATCGGCCTGTTCCTGCTGCAGAAGCACGGCACGCATGTGGTCGGGCGGCTGTTCGGTCCGATCATGCTGCTGTGGTTCGTGCTGCTCGGGCTGCTCGGGTTGATCTCCGTCGTGCAGTCTCCGCAGATCCTGGTGGCGCTCAATCCGCTCTATGCCATCGAATTCGGATTCCGGCACACCATGCAGGCGTTCGTCGTGTTCGGGTCGGTGTTCCTGGCGCTGACCGGCGCGGAGGCGCTTTATGCCGACATGGGCCACTTCGGCGCGCGCCCCATCCGGTATGCGTGGTTCTACATCGCGATGCCGTGCCTGCTGCTGAATTACTTCGGGCAGGGCGCCATGCTGCTGCGCGAGCCGAGCGCCGTGCAGAACCCGTTCTTCCTGTTGATGCCGGGCTGGGCCGTGGGGCCCATGGTGGTGTTGGCCACGGCGGCCACCGTCATTGCTTCGCAAGCGGTCATTTCCGGGGCATTTTCGATGACGGCGCAGGCCGTGCATCTTGGCTACGCACCGCGCATGAAGATCCTCTACACGTCTGACGTGGAAATCGGCCAGATCTATGTGCCGGTGGTCAATTACGTGGTGCTGGTTCTGGTGGTGGCGGTCGTGCTGGCCTTCGGCAAGTCCGATAACCTGGCCGCCGCATACGGCATTGCCGTCACGACGACCATGGTGCTGACCACGGGCCTGGTGACGGTCGTCATGCGCAATGCCTGGAAGTGGAGCCTTCCGGTGGTGGCCGGCCTCGGCGCGGTGTTCCTCGCGGTGGACCTGTCGTTCTTCAGCGCGAACCTGCTCAAGATTGCAGCCGGCGGGTGGTTCCCGCTGCTGCTGGGCGGCCTGATCTTCTTCCTGATGGTGACGTGGCATACCGGCACGCAGTTGCTGAAGGCACGCAACGTGGAAGGCGGCATTCCGCTCGAGCCGTTCATGGAAGGCCTGCTGCGCCATCCGCCGCACCGGGTGGATGGCACGGCCGTCTATCTGACGCCGAGCATGGACTTCGTGCCGCTGGCGCTGCTGCACAACCTCAAGCACAACCACGTGCTGCACGAGCGCGTGCTGTTCATCCACTTCCGCACGCTCGCCGTGCCCTACGTGCAGCCGGCCAAGCGCCTCTCGATCAAGACGATCGGCGACAACATCTACGCGGCGGTGGCGGACTTCGGCTTCAAGGAAACCCCGGCAGTGGACGAGATCGTCAAGAACGTCGGCGAGCGCCTGGGCGTGGTCTTTGAAGATATGGAGACGTCGTTCTTCATCACGCGCGCCACGGTGGTGCCATCGCCGTTGCCCGGCATGGCGATGTGGCGCGAGGCGCTGTTTGCGTGGATGCAGCACAACAGCGCCAAGCCGTCGGATTTCTTCCGCATTCCTGCCAACCGGCTGGTGGAGCTGGGGAGCAAGGTGGAGATCTAGCGGCGCCTTCAGGCAAACCGCGTCACGCTATCGCCGCGGCAGAACGCCAGCAACGCCAACTGCCCGGCCTGGGCGTGGCGGATCGCCAGCGAAGACGGCGCGGAGATCGTCGCCAGCAGTGGCACCTGCAGCTGCACGCACTTGCGTGCCAGCTCGTAGCTTGCACGACTGGTCATGACGATGAATCCGTCTGCCGGGCGGATGCCGAGTCGCGCCAGCCGGCCGATCAGCTTGTCGAGCGCGTTGTGGCGCCCCACGTCTTCCAGCACATGCAGCGGTGTGTTGCCGTCCGCAGACACCCAGCCGGCGGCATGCAAGCCACCGGTGAGGGCGTTGGCCGGCTGATGTGCCGTCATCGCATGCATGGCGTCCAGCACCTGCGCGTCGGCAAGAGACGCCAGCCATGCGGGTGGCGTCAGCGGCGCCGGTGCGTCTTCAAAGGTTTGCAGGCTTTCAATGCCGCACAGGCCGCAGCCCGTGGGGCCCGCCAGGGCTCGGCGGCGCGCCTTCAGCCGCACGAAGCAGTGCGAGGCGATTTCCGCGTGCACCTCCAGCCCGTGCGGGTGCGTTTCCACATCGGCGCCACGCCAGTCGGCACGGCTGTCGATGATGCCTTCCGAGAGCGCAAAGCCGAGTGCAAAGTCCTCCAGGTCTGTCGGCGACGCCATCATCACGGCGTGCGTGATGCCGTTGAAGACGAGCGCGACCGGGGCTTCATCGGCGACGGGGGTGGTGGCGGCTTCGTGCGTGCCGGCGCGCGTGCGGCGCGTTGCGGTAGTGGAAACGACGGGCAAGCCCGCGGGGTGACGGAGGAGGGCGGTCATTCGGTCAAATCAGGCAGCGCGCGGCCCGCGTCAAGCAACACGATGAGCCAGCGCGTGTCGTCCATGGCGACGCGCAGCAGGCCCGCATCGGCCAGCGGATGCAGCGCGCGCAGCACCGTGCTGGCGCGCTCGCCCACGCGCTTGGTCAACCACGGAAGCGACACCGGCTTGCCGGCATCGGTTTCGCGCAATGCGGCCAACAGTGCCAGCTGCAGCGCAGACCACGCGGCCGTCGTTGGCATCAGGCCTGGGCCGTGAAGGCTGCCTGCGTGCCCGTGCTGCGTTCAGCCTGGCTTGGCACGAGCATCACCGGAATCGATTTCGACGTCGGCGTGCGCGCGTGGTCGGCCACGGACGACAGCGGCACCAGCGGATTGGTCTCCGGATAATACGCCGCCAGGCACCCGCGCGGAATGTCATACGCCACGAGGCGGAAGCCATCGGCGCGGCGCGTGGTGCCGTCTTCGGACAGCGTCACCATGTCGACCCACTCGCCGTCTTTCATGCGGATCGTGCGCAGGTCTTCCTTGTTGATGAAGACGACGCGGCGCTGGCCGAACACGCCGCGGTAGCGGTCGTCCATGCCGTAGATGGTGGTGTTGTACTGATCGTGCGAGCGCACCGTGGCCAGCGTAAAGACGGTCGCATCCGCATGGCGCTCGCGCGCGCGGTGCACCGGCGTATCGGTCGGGATCGCGTGCGCATGGAATTCCGCCTTGCCCGACGGCGTGTTCCAGACACGCTCCGATGCCGTGTTGCGCAGGCGGAAGCCGCCGGGCACGCGAATCTTCTCGTTGAATCCGGCAAAATCGTCGAACACCGCTTCGATGCGGTCGCGAATGCGGTCGTAGTCTTCCACCAGCCAGCGCCATGGGATGGGGCTGTCGGGCAGCGTGGCCTCGGCCAGCCGCGCCACGATGGCCGGTTCCGACAGCAGGTGCGGCGACGCCGGCGGATTGATGCCCGCCGACATGTGCACCATGCTCATCGAATCTTCCACCGTCACGCCTTGCGTGCCGCCGGCCTGTTGGTCGACTTCGGTGCGGCCCAGGCACGGCAGGATCAGTGCGGCCTTGCCGTGCACGATGTGGCTGCGGTTGAGCTTGGTGGTCACGTGCACGGTGAGGTCGCACTGGCGCAGGCCGGCCCACGTGGCAGCGGTGTCCGGCGTGGCCGCCGCGAAGTTGCCGCCCATGGCGAAGAACACGCGCGCCTTTCCACTGCGCATCGCCTCGATCGCGCCGACGGTGTCGTAACCGTGCTCGCGCGGCACCTGAATGCCGAACACTCTCTCGAGCCGATCGAGAAACGCAGGCGCGGGCTTCTCATAAATGCCCATCGTCCGATCGCCCTGCACGTTGCTGTGGCCGCGCACGGGGCACGCGCCGGCGCCTGGGCGGCCAATGTTGCCGCGCAGGAGCAGCAGGTTGACGATCATCTGGATCGTCGCGACCGAATGCTTGTGTTGCGTGATCCCCATGCCCCAGCACGCGATGACGCTGCCGGCCTTGATGTACGTGTCGCCGGCCTGGCGGATTTCGTGTTCTGGCAAGCCCGATTCGGCTTCGATCGTTGCCCACGATTCGGCACGCACGTCAGCGGCAAAGGCGTCATAGCCACCGGTGTGCTGGGCGATGAAGGCGTGGTCGATGATGGCCGGCTCACCGCGGCTGCGGGCCACGTCATCGCGCTCGATCACGTGTTTGATGATGCCCTTGACCGTTGCCAGGTCGCCGCCGATGCGCACCTGGTGGTATTCGGTGCTGATGCGCGTGGAGCCGAGCGTCAGCATCTCGATCTTGCTTTGCGGATCGGCAAAGCGCTCCAGCCCGCGCTCGCGCAGCGGGTTGAACGACACGATCTTCGCGCCGCGCTTCGATGCCTCACGCAATTCGCCCAGCATGCGCGGGTGATTCGTCCCCGGGTTCTGCCCGAAGATGAAGATCGCGTCGGCCTTGGTGAAATCGTCGAGCGTGACGGTGCCCTTGCCGACGCCGATGCTGCTCCGCATGCCCGTGCCGGAGGGCTCGTGGCACATGTTGGAGCAGTCGGGGAAATTGTTCGTGCCATACGCGCGCACGAACAACTGGTAGAGGAAGGCCGCCTCATTGCTGGTGCGGCCGGAGGTGTAGAAGATCGCCTGGTTCGGATCGGGCAGCGCGCGCAGGTGCTGCGCGATGAGCGCGAAGGCGGCGTCCCATTCGATCGGCACGTACTTGTCGCTGGCCGCGTCGTAGACCATCGGGTGCGTGAGGCGCCCTTGATCTTCCAGCGCGTAGTCCGACCACTCGGCGAGTTCGCGCACGGTGTGCTGTGCGAAGAACTCCGGCGTGGTGCGGCGGGACGTCGCTTCTGCAGCCACGGCTTTGACGCCGTTTTCGCAGAACTCGAAGGTGGATGCGTGGTCACGGTCAGGCCATGCACAGCCCGGGCAGTCGAAGCCGTCAGGCTGGTTGGCCGACAGCATCGTCTTGGCGCCCTTGGCCGCGATGCCCTGCGACAGCAATTGATGTGCAACGCTTTTAAGCGCGCCCCAGCCACCGGCCGGGTGACGGTAAAACTCGATCTTCTGGTGCTTCATGGGTGGCGGGGCGGCGACTTTAAATCACGTATTAGGAGAACAGAACGGCAGCTTTTTGGAGTGTAATCCAAACCCCCCAGCCCAACGGCAGCCCCACGGCGGCCCAGGCCAGCACCACGGCCACGGCCGAACCCGGATGCGCCTTCCATTCCAGCGACGTTTCCGGCGCAGCCACCGACGGCGTCGGGCTCTTGCTTGCCGCAGCGTGACGCTGCTCGTCGAGTTGCGCTTCGGTCATGAAGTGCTTCGCGTTGACGGGGCGCACCAGCAGGTTGCAGATGAAGCCGAGGATCAGCAGGCCGGCCAGGATCATCATCGTGATGTCGTACACGGCTGCGCGTTCCACGCCATGGGCGATCTGGTATTCGCGCAGGTAGTTCACCAGCACGGGGCCCAGGATGCCGGCCGTCGACCACGCCGTGAGCAGGCGGCCGTGGATGGCGCCCACCATCTGCGTGCCGAACATGTCGGCCAGATAGGCCGGCACGGTCGCAAAACCGCCGCCGTACATCGACAGGATCACGCAGAAGGCCAGTGCGAACAGCGCGATATTGCCGGTGTGCGAGGTCCACGGAATCGATGCGTACAGCACGAAGCCGAGCACGAAGAAGACCGCGTACGTCATCTTGCGGCCCAGGCGATCCGACAGCGATGCCCAGAAGAAACGGCCGCCAATGTTGAACAGACTCAGCAGACCCGTGAAGCCCGCGGCGATGGCTGCGATCTGGCCTTTTTGCGCGGCCGTCAGGTCCATGAACGACGTCGTCACGCCCAGCAGCTTTCCACCGAAGACTTCCTGCAGCAGCGGCGAGGCCATGCCCAGCACGCCAATACCGGCCGATACGTTCAGGCACAGCACGGCCCAGATCAGCCAGAACTGCGGCGTCTTCAGGGCTTCATTTGCGTGGACGTGGCGTTGCGTGACCATCGTGTCCTTCGCCTTGGCGGGCGAGGGCGTCCAGCCGGCCGGCTTCCAGCCCGTGGGCGGCACCCGGTAACCGAGCGCGCCGGCCATCATGAAGACGAAGTAGATGCCGGCCAGCACGATAAACGTTTGCGACACGCCCACAGATTCGGGCGTCGCAAACAGCTTCATCAGGCGATCAGCCAGGGGGGCGCCAATCATTGCGCCGCCACCGAAGCCCATGATGGCCATGCCGGTCGCCATGCCGCGCTTGTCCGGGAACCACTTGATGAGCGTCGACACGGGCGAGATGTAGCCCAGCCCCAGGCCGATGCCGCCGATCACACCCGAGCCCACCCACAGCAGCCACAGCTGGTGCATCTGGATGCCGAGCGCGGAAATCAACAGCCCGCCGCACCAGCACACGGCCGAGACGACGCCGGCCTTGCGCGGGCCAACGCGCTCGAGCCAGCCGCCCCACATGGCAGCGGATGCGCCCAGGAACACGAAGAACAGCGTAAACATCCAGCCAAGGCTGGAGACGCGCCAGTCGCAGGTGGTGGTGAATAGCTCGGCGATCAGCGAGACGTCGGCGCCACAGGTGAGCGGCTTGGTGATGCCCAGCGCGCGGCCAAGCGGCAGCCAGAAGACGGAGAAACCGTAGGCCATGCCGATGCACAAATGGATGGCCAGCGCGGCAGGCGGAACCAGCCAGCGGTTGAAGCCAACCGCGGCGACGGTGCGCTCACGTGAAAAAAATGGATGCAGGACTGCTTCGGACATCGAATCCCCCCGGATAAGTTGAGTGCCCGTGTTGTGACGTAATGCGGTAGACGGCCGCACAGGTCGTAGCCGGTACGTACCCGCCGGCTGCAGAGGCACTGCGCCGACGTTGCCCGCGACAATAGAGGTGCGGCGTGCTTTACATCAATAGCTGATGTTGCCCGTTGTATTGCGGATCACGCAACGTACAGCCGAATTGTGTCTTTTATGCGGCCGGGAACATAAATGATGCCGCGCGTCGCCGCCGTTGCGGCAGGCCCGCTCCGGAATAACGTTGACGAGGCGGGGAGGCGCAGCGCTGCGCAAAGGGCAGGCCAGTACTTCGGAGAGTGCCGTGGGGGGGCGGATGCAACGACGCGGGTACCGGTCACGCACCCGCGACCGGCGCATCGGGCCACACACAGTCGCGGGCCGCTTGGCGGAACTGGTCTACCAGGCCGCGCAACGCGGCGAGGCCGGTGCGCATGGCCGCTGTGCGTTCGTGATGCGGCCCGACGCCTTGCGCCGTGCGCTCGATGGCGCGTGCCGCATCGCCGATGGACAGATGCCCCAGCATGCGCGCGGAGCCGACGATGCGGTGCGCCGCCTCGATGATGTGGGCGTCTTCACCGCCGCGGATGGCCTTCTCGAGATTGCAGAGGTCCTGTTCGACCGTGTCCGAGAACAAATCGATGATGAAGCGCCATTGCTGCAAGTCGTTGCCGAACAGTTCGGTGAGGGCGCCGATCACTTGCGCGGGGAGTCTGGCGGCGATGTCGGCAGGCGTGGAGGCTGTGGGTTGCATGGTGGCGTAGAGGCGATCAGGGCATACGCACTGTGCCCGCCGAGCCTGCATGCAGCCATCGGAATAATCCGATTCAGCCGGCACCGGAAACAAATCGGGCGCACCGTCGGCAGCCGGCGCGCCCGCTTGTGTTGATTACCGCCGTCGCATCAGGGCAGCATGGCCGCCGTCGGTGTCACGTCGGGCTCGCGCGGGGGCGTACCGCGATGGCGGTGCGCCCACGTGAACACCACCGGCAGAACCAGCAGTGTCAGGATCGTCGTCGTCACCATGCCACCGACGATCACCAGCGCCAGCGGACGCTGCGCCTCCGAACCGATGCTGTGCGACAGCGCCGCGGGCAGCAGGCCCAGGCCGGCCAGCATGGCCGTCATGATCACGGGCCGCAAGCGCAGCGCAGCGCCTTCCACCGTGGCTTCGCGCAGGTTTTCGGATTGCGCCAGGCGGTTGACGTACGAGATCAGGATCACGCCGTCCTGGATCGCAATGCCGAACAGCGACAGAAAGCCGATGCCGGCCGAAATCGACAGCGTCTCGTGGGCGATGTGCAGCGCCAGCAGCCCGCCGATGGCGGCAAACGGCACGTTCAGCACTACCATCAGCGCGTCCTTGAAGTTGCCGAAGGTGCTGTACAGCAGCAGGAAGATGACGAGGATGGTCAGCGGCACGATCACCATCAGCTTGCCCTGCGCGACCTTCATCTCGTTGAACTGGCCGTCCCACTTGACGGTGTAGCCCTCGGGCAGGGCGACGTTGCTGCCGACCACGCGTTGCGCCTCATCGACCGCGCTGCCCAGGTCACGCCCGCGCACGCCAAACTTGATGGCGATGTAGCGCTTGCCGAGTTCGCGGTAAATGAAGAACGGGCCGTCGGTCATTTCCACCTTCGCGACCATCGACAGCGGGATGCGCTGGCCGTCCGGCGTGTCGATCAGCAGTTCGCGGATGGCGTCGTACGATGCGCGGGCCTGCTGGTTCAGGCGCACCGCGAGCCCGAACGATTTCTCGCCTTCCAGGATCTGCGTGACCGGCGCGCCGCCGATGGCGTACTGCACGAGGCTCTGTACATCGCTCACGTTGATGTTGAAGCGCGCCGCCGCCTGGCGGTCGATGGACACGTTCAGCGTCGGCTGGCCAAGCTCGCGGAAGATGCCCACGTCCACGAGGCCCGGCACTTTCTTGAGCTGCGCCTGGATCTCGTTGGCCTTGGCTTCGAGCACGTTGAGGTCGTTGCCGAACAGCTTGACGGAGTTCTCGCCCTTCACGCCGGAGAGCGCCTCGTCCACGTTGTCCTGGATGTACTGCGAGAAGTTGTATTCGATGCCCGGGATCTTCTCCAGATGCTTTGACAGGCGCTCGACGAGCTTGCCCTTGGTCATGCCATCGGGCCACTTGTCGGGCGCGGCAAAGTACAGGCCGTACTCCTGGTTGAATACGCCCGTGGAATCGGTGCCGTCATCCGGGCGGCCGATCTGCACGGAGACCTGCCTGATTTCCGGCTGCTTGACGAAGTACGCGCGCAGATCATTCGCAACCGAAGCCGAGTAATCCAGGTCCACCGTATTGGGCAGCGTGATGCGCAGCCACAGGTTGTTCTCTTCCAGCGTGGGCAGGAACTCCGTGCCGAGGAAGGTGGCGCTGTACAGCGTGAGCAGAAGCGCCGCGATGGCCGTGGCGAACACCGCCATCGGCCGTGCGATCAGCTTGCGCAGCAGCGGCTTGTACCAGCGCAGGATCGCCGTGATGAACGCGGGCGAATGCGGATGCAGCGTCTTTCCGAAGACGAACGACGTGGTAGCCGGCACGAACGTCAGGCTCAGCACGATGGAGGCCATCAGCGCAAAACCCATCGTGAACGCCATCGGCTTGAAGATGATGCCCTCCACCCCGCCGATGAAGAACAGCGGCGAGTACGCCACGATGATGATGCCCGTTGAGAAGATCATCGCGCGCTGGACTTCGCTGGTGGCCTTGACGATGGCGTCGTCCAGTTTCTGGGCGCCTTCCTCGAGGTGACGCATGATGTTCTCCATCACGATCACGGCCGCGTCGACGATCACGCCAAAGTCGATCGCCCCGAGCGAGATCAGGTTGGCCGGCACATGGAAGTGTTCCATGCTGATGAACGACACGCACAGCGCCAGCGGAATCACCGCGGCCACCACGGCCGCCGCACGCAGGTTGCCGAGGAAGACGAACAGCACCGCCAGCACCAGCGCAATGCCCACCACCAGCGTGTGTTCCACCGTACCCATGGTGATGTCGAGCAGCACCTGGCGGTCGTAGAACGGCTTGACCTGGATGCCCTTCGGCAGGATGCCGTTGTTGAGCTCGGCCACCTTTTCGCGCACCTTGGCCAGCACCTCGCTGGCATTGGCGTCGCGCTTGAGCAGCACGATGCCTTCCACCACGTCGGGCTGGTCGTTGTATTGCACCTGGCCCAGGCGCTGCACGTTACCGACCTCCACCTCTGCGATATCGCGCACGCGCACCGGCACGCCGTTGTTGGCGGCCACCACCACGTTGCGGATGTCGTCCACCGTCTGCAGCAGGCCGACGCCGCGCACGACGAACTGCTGCTCGCCGTCGCGCAGCAGGTTTCCGCCGGTGTTGTTGTTGGCATTGCCGATGGCGGTGATGAGCTGCGACAGCGTGATGGCGTACGACTGCAGCTTCGCCGGCGATGGCACGATGTGATACTCCTTCACCTTGCCGCCGAAGGAGCTCACATCTGCGACGCCCTGTACGTGCTTGAGCTCCTTGGTGATGTCGTAGTCCTGGTAGCTCTTGAGCGTAGTGAGGTCCACGCCGTCGCCCACGAGGCGAAAGCGCATGATCTCGCCGGTCGCGTCCGAGTCGGGGCTCAGCGACGGCTGTACGCCGGTCGGCAGGTTGGCGCTGGCCAGGTACTGCGAAAAGTTCTGTCGCGCCTTGAAGCTGTCGGTGCCTTCCTTGAACTTGAGCGTCACCACCGACAGTCCGAACAGCGACACCGAGCGGAACGACTGCACATCGGGCACACCGGCCAGCGCATTCTCGATCGGGATGGTGATCTGCTGTTCAACTTCCGTCGTGCTGCGGCCCGGCCATTGCGTGATGGCCTGCACCGACAGCGGCGCCACGCCCGGATACGCCTGCAGCGGCAACTCGCGAAATGACAGCACGCCCGCCACCAGCAGCGCGATCGCCAGGAAGACGATCAGCAGCCGGCGCTTGAGGATGCCCGCGATGGGGTTGAAGCCCATGCCTACGCCCCCGCCTTGACGATCATCTCGTTGAGCAGCGCGGCGCCGCGCACGACCACCTGCGATGAGGCATCCAGCCCCGCCGTGACCGCAAAGTTGCCGTCGGTACCGGTGTCCTTGCCCTGTACCTGGACGCGCTTGAAGTGCCTGGCGTCGCTCTGCACGATCACGTAGTAGCTGCCGTGGTCTTTCACCAACGCCGATTTGGGCACCACCGTGGCCAGGCCGCTGCCGGTCTGGATGCGCGCCGTGGCGTACATCTCGGGACGCAGCAGGCCGTCGGGGTTAGGCACGTCGCAGCGCACCGTGAGCGTGTGCGTGGCCGGATCGATGTTGGGCGCGATAAAGCTCACGCGGCCCGTGAACTCGCGCTGCGGATAGGCGGCGGTGTGCAGCGAGATCGGCTGCCCGATGCGCACGCTGGCAATGTCGTTCTCGTACACATTGCCGGTGAACCAGAGCACACGCGTATCAACGATGCTCATGAACGAATCGCCGACGTTCAGGAAGGCGCCCGGGTCCATGTTGCGCTTGACGATGGTGCCCGAGATGGGCGCGCGCAGCGTCAGGTGCTCGGCCGGTGCGCCGCGCCGGGCGATCTGCGCGACTTCCGCGTCGTTCAGGCCCAGCACGTGCAGGCGGTTCGCGGCGGACTGCGCCGTCATGTCGGCGTCGTCCTGCAATTCCTTCATGTTCGAGCTTTTGAGCTGGCGCGCGGTATTCAGTGCGAGCAGGTATTCCTTCTGCGCAGAGACGAAGTCCGGCGCGTACAGCTCGGCAATCGGCTGGCCCTCGCGCACCTGCGCCCCTTCGAACTGCAGGATCTGGTCAAGCCGGCCGGCCACGCGAGCCGAGGCCAGCTTCGTGCGCTCGGCGTTGTAGGCCAGCTTGCCCGGCGTCGACAGCTCCACCGGCACCGCCAGCTGGCTGACCTGCGCCACCTTCACCTGCTGCGGGTCAAAACCGCCTTCGGGGATCTCGACCGAGTCGGGTTTCGGGCGTGCGGGCGCGTTGCTCGCCAGCGTGGAGCCGGCGCCCAGGGTCGGCCTCGTCGTGTCAGCGGGGGCAGCGGCCGGCCACTTGCGCCCGACCACCACGCCCACGGCAACGGCAGCCGCAAGGGCGATCACTGAAACGACAGTGGCGAGGGGAGAGAACGTCTTCATGGTCTTATTGAGCTTGAACGGGCGATCGGCCCGTGGCCGCGAGCAGCGCGTGATAGGCCTGCAGGGCCGTGGCCTGGGCCTGGGCGACCGCCAGCTCGGCGTTGCGCAGCGCGCCCTGGGCGGTGAGCAGATCGTTGAAGTCGGCGTTGTTGCTGGCGTAGTTCGTCATCGTCACGCGATACGCCGCCAGCGCCTGGGGCAATTGCCGCTGCTTGTTGAAGTCGAGCTGTGCAAGCGTCTGGCGCAGCGTGTTGTAGGCCGTATCGACCGCGAGCAGCGTCTGCTGGCGCACCGACACATCGTTAGCCTCGGTGGCAATCTGGCTCTCCACCGCCTGGTTCACGCCGTACTTCTCTTTGGTGAAAAACCAGAACGGGATGATCACGTCCAGCTCGATCTGGTAGCTGTTCGGGCGCACGCCGTAGGGCGGGTTGTCGGTGGTGACGGTGGCGATGACCTGGAAGTCGGGCAGGTAGGCCTTGCGCGCCAGCGTCACGCTCTTGCGCGCGGCGTCCATCAACGCGGCCGATGCCTTGATCGACGGATGCTCGCGCAGCGCCTGGTTCTCCAGCTCGGGCAGCGGCTCTTCGGGCAGGTGCACGGATTCGTCGTCGGCGCGCAGCACGAGCGGAAAGCTCGGCTCCTTGCCGATCAGCGTGTTGAGCGTCTGCAGCGTGCTGTCGTACTGGCGCTGCGCCGCGAACAGGTCATTCTGGGCGCTGCTCTGCATCACCTGCGCGTTGAGGTAATCGGCGTACGCCGCGGCGTTGTTGGCGTAGCGCACCCGCGCGATCTGCTTGACCTGCTCCAGGCGGGTGATGGTCAGCTTCTGCACATCGATCTGCTTCTGCAGCGCGATCGCCTGGTAATACGTGGTCGAGAGCTGCGCATACAGCTGCAGGTACAGTGCATCGGATTGCGCGTTCAGCGATTCCGCCTGGCGGTCGGCGATCTCGGCGGCCAGCGCCTTCTTGCCCGGAAATGGAATCTGCTGCGTGAGGTTGTACTGGCTGCCGCCCGCGCGGTTGACGGCCAGCGGGAAGCCCTTCGGGATGCTGTTCCAGATGTAGCCGAGCTGCGGGTTGTTCGGCGCCGCCAGTTGCGGCGGGATCGACTTGGCCGACAGGTAGTTGTGGCGCGCCTGGATGAGCTGCGGATTGTTGCTCTTGAGTTCCTGCAGCAGCTCAACGAGGTTGAAGCCCGGGCCCGTTACGCCGGGCACGGATGGCTTGATCGGCGGCATGGCCGCCACCGGCAGGCTGGCTGCCGCGGGTGCCGGCGCAGCGCCCCATGCAGCGGCAAGTGGCAGGCACGCCGCCGCGCACAGCACGGCCTTTACCAGCGGATGGAACGCAACCCGATGTTTCACTGCAACTGACTCCCCTTGTAACGGGAGCGTTTTTACTGGCGCGATCTTTCAAGCGCCTTTCACGACTCAGCCTGTCGTCACGACGCATGAGACCGCCCGCAAACCGCCCCCCGCAGCGGCAGTCTGCGACAGTCATATGACAAAACAAGGCGGCCGCGGGGCGGGCTCAGGTGGTTGCGAGAGGGCAGCGCATGCCGACGCGCGCGGCAAGTGCGTCGCGCATGGCTTGCAGGCTCGCGATGCGGGCGTCGATGGCCGCCAGCTTGTCCCGAAGCAGGGCCGCGACGGCCGCATCGGTGTCGGGCTGCTGCCACACCTGCGTCATCCCGTCGCCAATTTCAGCCAGCGTGAAGCCAAGTTGCTGGGCCGTCCGCACATAGCGGACGAGCTCCACGGTCTGCGCCGGGTAGGCGCGATAACCGTTGCTGCGCCGCCGTGCACGGATCAAACCGCGCGCCTCGTAAAAACGCAGGCCATCGCGCGATACGCCCGTCGCGGCAGACAGGTCGCCAATGGAAAGCTCGTCTCGGTGTGGGGGCAGGGGCGGGTGTGACATGGCGCTTTGACAAGGATCGGGACTTGACCCTTGAGCGTACACCAGCCTTTAACGTGGCGGCTCATCCACTTTACAACCGGAGTTTCGCCATGGTTTCCGAATCGACGTTCGTGCGCCTCGTGCGGGCCAGCGGCTGGTACGACCTGATCGTCACTGCGCCGTTTGCCACGCCGTGGAGCTTCATGCTGCTGCACAACGCGCTCAATGCGGTGGCGGGGGTGCTGGGCATTGCCGGTCTGCCGCCGTTTGAGCCGGCGCACATGCTGATGGCCAACCTCATGGGGTCGGTGGTGTGCGTGTGGTCTGTGCTGCGGATACGCCACCCCAGCGTTGCGCTGGGCCGGTATGACGCCGTTGCGCGCACCCTGTTTGCAGCCTGGCAGGGATACGCATTGGGCTCGGGCGCCACGCTGCTGGTGGTGCCGTTCATGGTGGCCGAGGCTGGTTTCGGCCTGCTGCAGGCCATGCCGGTGCGGCGCGTGCCCGTCCACACCGGGGCGCAGACGGCCTAGCGGGCAGCCGGAGCGCTGGCCGGTGCCTCGGGCGGCAAACCCGCCGGAATCAGCGGCCCGCCGCCCAGCACCTGCGAGCGCGAGAGCACGCGCAACTGGTTATCAAATTTGGCCGGGTCGACGAAGCGCTTGACGTCGTCGCCCGCACGGCGGGCCATCTCGGGCGTATCGACCCAACCCGTGAGCGTGACCTTGCCTTCCGGCGTGGTGTGGATGCGGATCTGGCGCGGGTTGAGGGCTGTGTCGTAGTCCAGCGCCGCCTTGACCTGGTACGCCAGCAGCGAGTCGTCGGTCATGCGGGCGCCGGTGCTGTTCGGGCTATCGCCCCAGGCGCAGGCTGCGAGCAGGACTGCGGCGCCAATGGCAGCCAACACACCGGCCGAGGCCGCGAAGGGCAACTGAGGGAAGCGCATCGATGCTCCTGAAGAGATGGCGGAGAACCACATGATAAGCCCGCCGCCACCGCAATCCGCTTAACGCAAGCGGCGTTGCCAAAGGGTCTGTGCCGCAAGCCCACCCGGTCCGATGGTCGCCACGAGCGCAATCAGCACGCCCCACACGAAATGAAATTCGATGGCCGAGCCCGACAGATTGGCCCAGTACGACACCGCCGCCACCACGTTGACGAAGAACAGCCCGGCAGCCGCCAGCCTTGGCACGATGCCGGCCAGCATCAGAGAAGGGAAAACCAGTTCGCCGAACGTGCCGAGCGCTGCTGCCAGTGCGGGCGGCAACAGCGGCACTTTGTATTCCTCGGTGAAGAGCAGCACGGTCGTGTCCCAGTCGTGCAGCTTGGTCAGGCCCGAGCGGAAGAACACGTAGAAGAGATACGCCCGGGCGATCAACAGGATGACCGAACACAGCGTGCTTTGCGGACCGGCAAGCCGGTCGAACGACGCGCGCAGGCGCGTAAGCGGGGCAAACGTCGTGGTGAGGGTGTTCATGGCGTGTCTCCAGTAGACGAGGGTGTTGGGCAGGCAGACAGTGCGAGCAGCCCCGAGCGATAGAGGCCGGACAGGCATGCAGTCAGATCAAAATCCGGGCGCTCGGCCAGGGTGGTTTCGAGCGCGGCCTGAAGCGAGGTCTCCGCTTCGCAAGCGGCGAGGAACGTGGCGGTCGGGGGATCGACATCGAGCACGGCAACGCGATGCCCGCGCACGGCAATCGCGGCGGCTTCGCCGACGCCCAGGTCGATTGCATTGAGCGCGATGGTTTCGCCCGGCTGGTGCGCGCGCCAGATCGACACCACGGGCCACCGCGACGCCACCCATTGCGCACCCTCCACCAGCCCCGCGCGGATGGTGTCCGCAGGCTGCGCGAGCAGCGTGGCGTCCGCCGCTTCAACGTGCGCGTCCGGGGCGTAATGCGCCCAATGCACGCACCATTCCAGGCGTGCGACATCGGCCAGATAGGGCACGCTGTGCGCCAAGGGCGATTGCGCAATGACGGCCGGCAGCGCATTTCCGTAGCGATGCAGGTTCGGTGATGTGGAGGCCTGCACGGCAAGCGTGTCGCGCACGAGTGCATCAAAGCAGTCCTCGCCGACGAGCGCGCGGCAGACGGGGTAGGCCCCCGCCAGCGCGTTGCGCAGAATGGCCAGACGCGCGTTGCGGTAGATGGCGATGCCGCGTGTTTCTTCGTCGGTTGCGGCGGCCGTCAGTGCGCCGATGAGGTGCGCTTCCCAGTCAGGCAGTCGCATGGCGTGGCTCCTGCATGACGGCGTTGGCGTGGCGATCGAGCGTCGCCTGGGCGCGCGCCACTTCGCCGAGCAACACCTCCACGGGCGGCAGTTCAGCGTCCCATTCGATCAGCGTCGGGCGCGGGCCGTGCTTGGCAATCCACGCGTCGTACAACGCCCAGACGGGTGCATGCACGGGCGCGCTGTGCGTGTCGATCAGCATGCCGTCTTCCACGCTGAAGCCGGCCAGGTGAATCTCGCCGACCAGCGTTGGGTCGATATCGGCGAGCACCGATTTGACGGTCACGCCGTGGTTGACGCTGTTGACGTACAGATTGTTCAGGTCCAGCAAGATGCCGCAGCCCGTGCGCCGCGCGAGGGCGGTTAGGAAAGCACCTTCGGAGACGGCGTCGTCGGCATCGACCAGCGTGCGGCAGTCGATGTACGCGGCAATGTTCTCGATCAGCAGCGGCCGCTTGAGGATGTCCTGTGCGCGCATGACGTTGGCGCAGACGATCTCGAGCGATTCGCGGGAATAGGGCAGGGGCAGCAGATCGTTGACGACCTGTGCGCCGCTGCGGTTGAAGCACAGGTGCTCGGAAACCGCGGCAGGCGCAACGGCGTCCGCCAGGGCAGCGATGGCGCGAACGTGTTCGACGTCCAGCCCATCTGCGTTGCCGAGCCCCATGCCCACGCCGTGCAGGCTCACCGGCTGGCGCTCTCGCACGGCCAGCAGCGCTGCGCGTGCGGGGCCACCATACAGATAGTTCTCGCTGTGCACTTCCGCCCACGGGAAGCGGGCTTCTCCGTGCAGCAGGGCGGGAAAGTGCGGTGCGCGCAGGCCTGCGCCGGCGCAGGTTGGCAGAGCGGTCTGCATGGCGGTCACCCGGCGTCGCGCGTTACTTGGACGCAGGCTGCATCGTGCCGCCCATCTGCGCGCAGGTGCCGGCCGGCACGTACTTCCACGACATCGGGTCTTTGTCGATCTTCGACTGGCCTGCGCAGGCGTGGGCGCTGCCGGGGCTGGCGCAATCGTTCTGGCCGGCCTTGGCGACGCCGTAGCACTTTTCCTTGCCGGCAGCGTCGGCGGCCTGCACCGGCGTCGACAGTGCGCCCAGCGCGAGCAGGCTACCCAGGGCGGCGGCGATCATGGCGTGTTGTTTCATGGGTGTTCTCCTTGATTGAACAGGTGTCGTTGAACGGCTGGCAGGGCGGAGTCCCTCGCCGTACGGTGCACTGCGGCATCGCGCAGATGTGTTCCGTGCACCTTCGTCGGCGCATGACAGCGTTCCTGACACGGAGAACAGAAATTTTTTTGAGTTTTTTTTTGGGGGGGGAGGGCAAAGAAGGCGAGACGAACCGCCAAGAAAAAAGGCGACCCCAACGGGCCGCCTTCAGGCTGGACAGGAAAAATTTACCGGGCGTGCGCAGCGCGTGTGCGTGCCGCCTTCTTTGCGGCAGCGGAACGACCGGCCGCGCCCTTGGTGGCGGCGCCCTTCTTGGCCGCCGCCGAGCGCTCGCTGCTGGATCGCTTCGACGCCGCGCTATGCGCCTGCTTGGACAGCGACGACTTGGATGCCGCCGAATGGCCTTCCTTCTTCAGCGTGCGTGTCGTGGTCTTGCTGCGCTTGGCCGTGGATTCCTTGCTCGCACTGGCGTGGCTAGTCTTCTTGCCGCCAGTCTTGCTGCCGGCCTTGACGTCGTGTTCTGCCTTCTTGCGGGTGGCGGCTGACGCCTTGCCTTCCCCAGGCGGCTTGACGGCAACGCCGGAGCGGCGCGCCTTGGACAGCCCGATCGCAATGGCCTGCTTGGTGTTTTTCGCACCGTGCTTGCCTTCGCGGATGTGATCCATCTCTTCCTTCACGAAGTTGCCTGCCTGCGTCGAGGCGGCCTTGCCGTGGCGCTTGTCGGTGCGCGCACGTTCTACGGTCTTGCGTTCCGGCATGATGTCCTCCGTTGGGTTGGAGCGTCGGCCGGGCGGAGCAGTGGATCAACAGGACAAACCGGCCGCGCTTGCACTTGCAACCACGCAACAGGCGTACCCGCACGGCGCGGGCATCAGCCCACGCGGAAATGTTCGATGCTCTGTCCTGCGTTGACGGCGCGCTGCAGCCAGTCTGGCATTTCGCCGGTGCCGTCCCAATGCTGGCCGTCGGCGCTCATGTAGACCGGCCCGGCGGGCGGGGGCGGGGCGTCGAAGCAGCCGTGCGCCTGCAAGTCTTCGACGGACAGATCGTAGGTTTGCATTTGCTCCTGGATCCAGGCAATCGCGGCTTCGCGGCCTGGTTCCGGCGGGTGACCTTCCTTCATCTTGTGCGTATGTCTGGAGTTCTTCTGTCCGCCGGCTGCCAGAGGAGGAGAGAGGCAGGCGCAGGGCGCGCCGGGGCGCCAGCGGAAAACGCACAAGAATAACAGCAGTTTGGCGCCGCTTCATGGCGGAGCCAAACTGCGTCCCGAGCCTCGCGCTACTGGGCGGCGGAACCCGTGTGCCCGCGCAGCCACCGGTATGGAGACCACCCGAGGTTCATGCCCGCGGCCGCCAGCAGGATGGCCGTCGCCCCCAGGAACTGCGCAAGCTGCAGCCGATGCCCGAAGGCGACGATGTCCACGATGATCGCCACGATCGGATAGATGAACGACAGCGAGCCGGTCAGATGCGTCGGCAGCCGCTGGATGGCGCCGTAGAGCAGGATGTACATGAGCCCCGTATGCACGACGCCGACGGTGATGAGGATCACCCATGTGTGCGCATCGGCAGGCGGATGCGACAGGTTAGCGAGCGGCGCCAGCATCAGCACGCCCACGCACACCTGGATGAGCGCGATCAGGTGCGGGGGGGTACCAGCCAGCTTCTTTGTAATGATGGCCGCCACCGCGTAGGCGAACGCGGCGCCCAGCGCCAGGGCAATGCCCGTCAGGTAGTCCGATCCGGTGCTGGCCGCAGGCCCCACCTGCACGATCAGCACCACGCCGATGAACGCGATGGCCAGCCAGGTCAGCTTGGTTGCGGTCAGCCTTTCCGACAGGAACAGCGCGCCGAGCCCGACGAGCATGAACGGCTGCGTGTTGTAGACCGCCGTGGCGATCGAGATGGACGCCCGCGGATACGCTGCAAACAACAGCAGCCAGTTGATGACAATGGCCACGCCGCCCAGCGCCGCGATGCCGGTGCGCCGCCACGTGATGGCCCCGCGCAGCAAACCGAGCGCCGCACAGACCGCCAGCAGCGCCAGCGCGCCAAACGCGCAGCGCCAGAACACCACATCCATCACCGGTTGGCCCGAGCGGACGACGAACCAGCCGATCGTTCCGGAAATCGTCATGGCGGCGGTCATTTCCACCGTGCCGCGTGTCTTGTCGTTCATGTGGATTGCCTCGTATGTCGATGTTGGAAGGATCGCATGCGACTGGGCTGCCTTCCATGTGTTTTCTGAGGCAAAATTCCGCTTCCTGCTAATGAAATAAGGCAAAAGTCCTCTGGAGGCGCGATGAACGCAATCGACGACGTGGACCAGCGGATCCTGGACGTTCTGCTGACCGATTCCCGCATCTCGCTCAAGCAGCTGGCGGAGCAGGTCGGGCTCTCGGCGCCGAGCGTGTCGGAGCGGCTGCGGCGGCTGGAGGAGCGCGGCGTGATCCGGCAGTACACGGTCGACCTCGACCCGAAGGCGCTCGGCTACCCGCTGCAGGCCATCGTGCGGGTACGGCCGATGCCCGGCAAGCTGCATATCGTGCAGCGGCTCATCGAAGAGATTCCGCAGATCAGCGAATGCGACAAGGTCACCGGCGAAGACTGCTTCATCGCCCGGCTCTTCGTGCAGTCCATTGACCAGCTCGACCAGATTCTCGACCGCGTGGCCGATCACGCCGAGACCAACACCGCCATCGTGAAGGCCCAGCCGGTACGCCGCCGCGCACCGCCGGTGGCCCGGGGTGGCTGAACCGACCGGCGGCGCGGCAGCGGTGCGGCGGCGCGATTCCGCCTGCCCCCACGCGGAACGTTCGGCGTGCATCGGCGGCGCGGTGCGTCAATACGGGGATGAGGCTATAGTGCGCGAGCGCGCGGCCTGATAACGTTCGCGCGCCAATAACACGCACGCCGGCACAACCGGCGTCCATGAAGGTACCGAAGGAGCTCCTATGCAGAATCCAAGAACAGGCATGCGGTGGATCGCCGCCGCCATCGCGTCGGTCAGCATCACAGCCGTCGCCCCGTCGTACGCCGCATCCGTGGCGCCGGTGGCCGCAGAAAACGGCATGGTCGTCTCGGCCCAGCATCTGGCCACCAAGGTCGGCGTGGATGTGCTCAAGCGCGGCGGCAATGCCGTGGACGCCGCCGTGGCCGTGGGCTACGCGCTGGCCGTGGTCTATCCGGCCGCAGGCAACCTGGGCGGCGGCGGGTTCATGACCATCCAGTTGGCCGACGGGCGCAAGACCTTCCTCGACTTCCGTGAAGTCGCGCCGAAGGCCGCCACCGCAAACATGTACCTGGACAAGGACGGCAACGTCATCAAGGGCGCCTCGACCAAGGGCCACCTGGCCGTGGGCGTGCCGGGCACCGTGTCGGGCATGGAATACGCCCGCCAGAAGTACGGCACCATGCAGCGCGCCGCGCTGGTCGAACCGGCCATCCACCTGGCCGAGAAGGGCTTCGTGCTCGACCAGGGCGACGTCGACATGCTGCATACCTCCACCAAGGACTTCCAGGAAGACGCCGCCACGGGCGCGATCTTCCTGAACAAGGGACAGCCGTTCCAGGTGGGCGAGAAGCTTGTGCAGCGCGACCTGGCCAAGACGCTGCGCGAGATCAGCAAGAAGGGCACCGACGGCTTCTACAAGGGCTGGGTCGCCGAGGCCATTGCCGCATCGAGCAAGGCCGGCGGCGGACTGATCACGCAAGAAGACCTGGCCAGCTACAAGACCCGCGAACTCGCGCCGGTCGAGTGCGACTACCGCGGTTATCACGTGGTGTCGGCCCCGCCCCCGAGCTCGGGCGGCGTGATCATCTGCGAAATGCTCAACATCCTCGAGGGCTATCCGCTCAAGGAACTGGGCTGGCATTCCGCGCAGGCCACGCATTACCAGATCGAAGCCATGCGCCACGCCTATGTGGACCGCAACAGCTACCTGGGCGACCCCGACTTCGTGAAGAACCCGCTGGACCGCCTGCTGAGCAAGGACTACGCGGCCAAGATCCGTGCCGTGATCGACCCGAAGAAGGCGGGCGTGTCGAAGGACATCAAGCCAGGCGTCGAGCCGCATGAGGGCAGCAACACGACGCACTACTCGATTGCCGACAAGTACGGCAACGCCGTGTCGGTCACGTACACGCTCAACGACTGGTTTGGCGCCAAGGTCACGGCCGCCAAGACGGGCGTGATCCTGAACGACGAGATGGACGACTTCACCGCCAAGGTCGGCGTGCCGAACCTGTACGGCCTGGTGCAGGGCGAAGCCAATGCGATCGCCCCGGGCAAGCGCCCGCTGTCGTCGATGAGTCCGACCATCGTCACCAAGGACGGCAAGCCCGTCATGGTGGTGGGCACGCCCGGCGGCAGCCGCATCATCACGGCCGTCATGCTCACCATGATTAACGCCATCGACTACGGCATGAACGTGCAGGAAGCGGTGGATGCGCCGCGTTTCCACCAGCAGTGGTTGCCGGACGTGACCAACGTCGAGCCGTACGCACTGTCGCCCGACACGCGCAAGATCCTGACCGACATGGGGCACAACCTGGGTGCACCGCAGCCGGCTAACCATCTGGCGGCGATCATCATCGGTGCGCCGTCGCTGGGCGGCAAGCCGGTCGGCAACAACCGCTTCTATGGCGCGAATGACCCGCGTCGCAACACGGGGCTGGCAGCCGGCTATTGATCGGCATTGCAGCACCCGCAGTACGAAAAAAAGCCCGCCGAAACCTGGCGGGCTTTTTTTGTTTGCGATCAATGCAGCGGGCAGTCTCGCGCGATCACGTCGCCCACCATGGCAGCGGTCGCGCCAGACAGCGTCCAGCCCAGGTGCCCGTGGCCCGTGTTGTAGAACACGCGCGCGTGCCGCCCACGGCCAACGCGCGGCATCATGTCCGGCATCATCGGGCGCAAGCCGGCCCAGGGCACCACACGCGATGTGCCAATCGCAAAGTTGCGGCGCGTCCATGCCACCAGCGGTTCGATGCGGTCCGCACGGATGTCGCGGTTGTAGCCATTGAACTCCGCCGTGCCCGCCACGCGGAAGCGGCCTGCGCCCAGCCGGCTTGTCACGATCTTCGCGCTCTCATCGAGCAAGCTGACCCACGGTGCGCCTTGAACGCTGGCATCGTCGTCCAGGTGGACCGTGATCGAATAGCCCTTGACCGGATACACGTTGATGCGATCGCCCACCAGCTGTGCGATATGCCGACTGCCCACGCCCGCGCACACGACCATCGCATCGGCGGCAAGGTCCTGTATGACATTCGCCGCGCTGGTGGAAAGGCGGTCATCGAGCGTGGTTTGCAACAGCAGGCGCACGCCGCTTGCGGTGGTTTCCACATCGCGCACATCCACGCCGTGCATGAACCGCACGCCGCGCTTCTCACACGCCTGCGCCAGGCCGCGCGTGAATTTGTGGATGTCGCCCGTGGCGTCGGATGCGGTGAAGTAGCCGCCGTAGTAATTGCCGCGCAGCGTCGGCTCAATGGCGGCAATCTCCTCGGGGCTCACGGCGTGGCGCTCAAGCCCGCCGGCGACGAGCAGTGCGTTGGCCTTGCCTGCCGCCGCAAAGCTGGCCTTGTCGTGATAGACGTGCAGAATGCCGCGCTTCTGCAGGTCGAAATCGATCTGCTCCCGTTCGGCCATCGCAAACAGATGCTTGCGTGCCTCGATGGCCATGCGCGTGGTTTCGATGGTGTTGCGCCGGTAGTGCGCGATGTTGGCGACGAACTCGCCGATCCAGGAGTATTTGTGCCACGAGGGCTTGGGGTTGAGCAGCAGCGGAGCGTCGTTGCGCAGCATCCATTTGATGCCCTTGAGCAACGTGCCGGTGCTGTTCCAGACTTCAGCGTTGCTGGCGGAAAGCTGGCCGCCGTTGGCGAACGAGGTTTCCATGGCCGGATACAGGTGGCGGTCGAGCACCGTGACCTGATAGCCGAGTTGCGAGAGCGTGTAAGCGGTCGTGACGCCGGATATGCCGGCGCCGACGATGACGATGTGCGTCATGGCGATCCCTATGGAGTGATGTCATGACCGGACGATCCGGTCGGCTCACCCCATCTGTCTTGGGACCTGAGAGCTTGGGCATCAGCAGCGCTGGCGCCTTCCCCTTCGGTGGGCGCGCGTGCACGCCTCTCTCCAGATTCGCAGTCGACGCCACAGTCCTTTTGCCTGAGAGTTTCCGGGGTGGTTGCTCCATCGGCGCCGGGCGGTGCGCGTATGCGCGTTGGGCCCGGTCTCTCCTGCGGCGTGTTGCAGCTGTCGTTGGTGCGTCAGCCGCGCCTGCGTGCTGCCGGTGTGGGCAGCGGGAGGGAGTGTGTCATGGGCTCTGCCGTTCGGCAAGTCGGGCCGTACCCGAGGCAACCGCAGGAACGGGTGGGGTATCGTCCTTCAGGTCGACGCCGCTGCGGCCGAGCGCCAACGCGCCGTTGAGCAGGAACACCAGCCGGCTCGCTGCCTGGTCATAGGACAAACCTGCCGGCCGCACATTGGAGATGCAATTGCGTTCAGCATCGGAGCGGCCAACACGCGGCGCGTAGGTCAGGTAAATGCCCAGGCTGTCAGGCGAACTCAGCCCCGGCCGCTCACCGATCAGCATCACCACCTGCCGCGCGCCCAGCAGCGCACCGATCTCATCCCCCAGCGCAACGCGGGACTGCTCGGCGATGGCGACTGGACCGATCGACCGGCCGGCCGGCAGACGCTCACGCACGCTGCAAAGCAGCGGCACGGCATGGCTTTGCACCGCCAACGCGGAGAGCCCATCGGCAATCACGAACACCACATCGAACGGCTGCGCTGGCCGCAATGCGCTGAGTCTTGCGCGGCTGGCTTCGTCAAGACGGCGGCCAAGGTCGGGACGGCGCAGATATTCCGCGCGATCCGCAGCCGCGCTGTGCGCCGTCACCGCTGTGAAGCCCGCTTCCCCAAGTGCGACCGCAACTGCTGCGCTATCGAGCGGCAGGTGCACGGCATCGCGCGCCTGGGCATGCGCTACGCCGAATGCCAGCACGGCGTCGGTCGTCTGGCTGTTGCCGGCGCGGCCCAGCGCGATACGGGCGTCGGTAAAGGCGCGCAGGTGCGCCCACGGATTGGGTTGAACGAGCGGGTGTTTCGGCATGTTCGGCTTCTCCACCGAGTTCACAGTGCGTGAGCCAATTGCAGCAGCGGTTGCCGCGCCGTGGCGTCTTGCAGGCGGCCGGCAGCATCGACGATGCCCATGCTTTGCAGCCACGCCTCGAACTCCGGTGCAGGCCGCAGGCCGAGCGTGTCGCGCAGATAAAGGGCGTCATGAAACGACGTGCTCTGGTAGTTCAGCATGATGTCGTCAGCGCCCGGCACGCCCATGATGAAATGGATGCCCGCCACGCCAAACAGCGTCAGCAGCGTATCCATGTCGTCCTGATCGGCCTCTGCGTGGTTGGTGTAGCAGACGTCGCAGCCCATCGGCAGGCCCAAGAGCTTGCCGCAGAAGTGGTCTTCCAATCCGGCGCGGATGATCTGCTTGCCGTCGTAGAGGTACTCCGGGCCGATGAAGCCGACGACCGTATTCACCAGCAAGGGCGAGAACGCCCGCGCTACGGCATAGGCCCGCGCTTCCATCGTTTGCTGATCGACGCCGTGGTGCGCGTTGGCCGACAGCGCGCTGCCCTGGCCGGTCTCGAAATACATCACGTTGTTGCCGACCGTGCCGCGCGAGAGGCTTTGCGCTGCGTCATGCGCTTCGCCCAGCAATGCGAGGCTGATGCCGAACCCCGCATTGGCTTGCTCGCTGCCGGCCACCGACTGGAATACCAAGTCGACCGGGGCGCCTTGGTCAATGGCGCGTATGGTGTTCGTCACGTGGGTCAGCACGCACGACTGCGTGGGAATGGCGTAGCGGTTGCGCATCTCATCCACCAGTTGCAGCAGCGAAACGATGGCGCCGAGATTGTCGCTGGCGGGGGTGATGCCGATGGTCGCGTCGCCGCAGCCGTAGAGCAGGCCATCGATGATCGACGCAGCAATGCCTTTGGGATCATCCGTCGGGTGATTGGGCTGCAGCCGGACTGACAACCGGCCCGGCAACCCGATGGTGTTGCGAAAGCGCGTGACCACGCGGCACTTGCGGGCTACGGCGATCAGATCCTGGTTGCGCATCAGCTTGCTGACCGCGGCGGCCATTTCCGGCGTGATACCGGCGGCGACGCTCGTCAATGTCGCGCTGTCGGTCTCGTGCAAGAGCAGCCAGTTGCGAAATTCGCCCACGGTGAGCGAGGCGATCGGCTCGAAGGCCTGCGCGTCGTGCCGATCCAGAATCAGGCGCGTGACCTCGTCCTCTTCATACGGCACCAGCGCTTCGTTGAGGAAGACCGACAGCGGCACGTCCGCCAACGCCATCCGCGCAGCCATGCGTTCGCCCTCGCTGGCCGCGCCCAGGCCCGCCAGGTAGTCGCCGGAGCGAGCTGGGCTGGCTTTGGCCAGGAGCGTCTTGAGATCGTTGAACACATGACGCTGTGCGCCAATGGTGTGGGCAAAGTGCATGATGGGATACGCGGCAGAGTCCGATGACGGTGACGGTGACGGCGAGGCCTATCCTGCCACTTTAGTGGCCTTCCAAGCCATGGCGGCAATGTTCTAATACGCGTTTCTTAAACATCGATATCCCGCCCCGATGACCGCTTCCGCCACACCGTCCCGTACACATCGAGCGGGCTCTGCCATGGAAGTGCTGACGGTCTTTCTCAAACTGGGCCTCACGAGCTTTGGGGGCCCTGTGGCGCATCTGGGGTACTTCCGCCGCGAGTTCGTGGAACGGCGCCGCTGGCTCGATGACGAGGCCTTCACCGACCTCGTCGGGCTGTGCCAGTTCCTGCCGGGGCCGGCCAGCAGCCAGGCGGGGTTTTCCATCGGGTTGCTGCGTGCGGGCTGGCTGGGCGGGCTGGCTGCATGGTTCGGTTTCACGCTGCCTTCTGTCTTGCTGCTGCTGGCCTTTGCCATGGTCGCGCCCAAGCTCAATGGGATGCTCGGAAACGGGCTCGTTCATGGGCTCAAGCTGGTGGCCGTCGCCGTCGTCGCGCAGGCGGTCTGGGACATGGCCCGGCGGCTGTGCCCGGATCGCAGGCGCGCCGCCATCGCGCTGATCACCTTGGCATTGCTGGCCCTGCTGACGACGGTCTACGCCCAACTCATCGTGATCGCCGTCGGGGCTCTCCTTGGCTGCGCGTTGTGCCGCCCTTCGCAGCCGGTGCCGGCAGCGCAAGGAGGAGCAGGGCAGAGGCACGCATTCCACGTCGCGCATGCAGCGAGCATCGGCAGCCTGATGTTGTTCTTCGCGCTGCTGTTCGGCCTTCCTGCCCTGACGCAGGCGTACCCGCTGCTGCCCGCCGAGGTATTCGGTGCGTTCTACCGTTCAGGCGCGCTGGTCTTCGGCGGCGGCCACGTCGTACTGCCGCTGCTGGAACAGCAGACCGTCGCCACAGGCTGGGTGACATCGGCAGACTTCCTGGCCGGCTACGGCGCCGCGCAGGCCGTGCCGGGGCCGCTCTTCACCTTCGCGGCGTTCCTGGGCTGGACGATCGGGCCCGGGCTGAACCACTGGGTGGGCGCCGCACTCGCGACGGCGGGCATCTTCCTGCCCGGGTTGCTGCTGGTGGTGGCGGCGTTGCCGTACTGGCAGGCACTGCGCGCTCGGCCATCCATGGCGGCATTGCTCGCCGGAGTGAACGCAGCGGTGGTCGGACTGCTCGCCATGGCGCTTTACTCGCCGGTGTGGGTGAGCGCGGTGCGTTCGGGCCGGGATTTCGCCATTGCGGCGGTCGCGCTGTTGCTGCTCACGCGGTGGAAAGCGCCACCGTTGCTGGTGGTGGGGCTTTGCGCTGCGGCGGGCATTGCGCAGGCGGCATTTGGGTGAAGACGGTGCCGGCCGGCCATGTCAATGAGGCGGGGGAGAGCGTCCGGGCTGTATTTAACATAAGACAGATTATGCGAAAAAAGGTACCAATTCTCCCGATGCGAACGGTGCGCGTGTCAAGGCAGACCACCACCTCCGCAGAGCTGTTGCGCGCCGAACACGCGCCGGGATTTCTCTGTGCATTCCGAAACGCATTGCATAGACTCCCTTTTCAGGCCGTCTCCTCACCTTGTTTGAAAGGCAATGCATCATGTGTCGCTGGCTGGCGTATTCGGGCAACCCCATTCAGATGGAGACGGTGCTGTTCCGGCCCCGGCACTCACTGATCGATCAGAGCCTGCGGGCGCGCCTTGGCGGCGAGATCACCACCAACGGTGACGGCTTCGGCATCGGCTGGTATGGCCGCCATTCCGATGTGCCGTTCCGCTATCGCTGCCTGCATCCCGCCTGGAACGACACGAACCTGCGTGAAGCCGCCCGCGCAATCCGTTCCCCGATGTTCATCGCGCACGTGCGTGCCGCCACCGATACGCCCGCGCAGGAAACCAACTGCCACCCGTTCCGCTACGGCAGATGGCTCTTCGCGCACAATGGGCTGATCCGCGAATATCCGATGCTGCGGCGCGCGCTGATGATGGAAGTCGCGCCGGAACTGTTTCGCTGGATCGAGGGCTCGACCGATTCGGAGATCATGTTCTTCCTCGCGCTGACCTTCGGCCTGGACCGCGACCCGCGTGGCGCGCTGGAGCAGATGGTCGGCCTGATCGAAGACATCGGCCATCGCCACGGCGTGGAATACCCGCTGAACATGACCGTGTGCGCCACGGACGGCACCCAGATCGTCGCCGCACGCTACTCCAGTGAGCGGGAATCGCGCTCGCTCTTTCACAGCACCTCGTTCAAGCACCTGCACGAGCTCTATCCCGAAGGAACAGCCATCGACGAGGCGGGCGAGGATGCGTTTCTCGTGCTGTCCGAACCGCTGATCGACCTGCCCCACGCCTGGGCCGAGATTCCGGAGGAAACCATCGTCATCGCCAAGGACGGGGTTGTGCAGCACCACCGGTTCGTCCCCCGGCGGCCGGGGCCAGACTTTGCCCTGCCGGCCAACCAGGCGTCTTACGGGCGAGCGGCCAGCTGACGCACCTGAGGAAAGTGGTCACAGCACCACTTCTGCCTCGCTGCCTTCCTCCGCCTTCCACTGAAAGCTCCTGACAAAACGCTGTCAGGAGCCCTGCGCTACCCTCCCCGCCCGGGATTCGTTTCACGCACGAAGCGGATCTCAAGAATCCGTTACAGTTTACGGCTCGAATTCTGATTGCCAGGGCGGCGCGACCGTGTCTCTGCGCTGGCAATTTCCCCTACCTCCAAGGAACACCCTCCATGTCCTCCGGTGTCATTCGCCTGCGCGGAGCCCGTCAGCACAATCTCAAGAACCTCGATCTGGACCTGCGCACGGGCGAGATGACCGTTGTCACCGGCCCGTCCGGCTCCGGCAAGTCCAGCCTGGTGTTCGACACCTTGTACGCGGAAGGCCAGCGCCGCTACGTCGAGACCTTCAGCGCCTACGCGCGCCAGTTCCTTGACCGCATGGACCGGCCGCAGGTCGAGCACGTGGAAGGCGTGCCGCCCGCCATCGCCATCGACCAGACCAACCCGGTGCGCAGCTCGCGATCGACGGTCGGCACGATGACGGAGCTGAACGATCACCTCAAGCTGCTGTTTGCCCGCGCGGCGCAATTGTTCGATCGGGAAACCGCGCTGCCCGTGCGGCACGACACGCCGGAAACCATCTATGACGAGCTGCTGGCACGCACGCGCGAGGCTGATCCGCGCCTGGTCGTGACGTTCCCGGTGGAGCTGCCGGCCAACACGAGCGCCGAGGAGATCGCGCAGTGGCTGTCGGTCAGCGGCTATACGCGCGTGCAGGCCGAGCGCGTGAGCGGCGAACGCAAACTGCTCGACGTGGTCGCAGACCGCTTCCGGCTGCAAGGCACCGAACGCGCCCGCGCACTGGAGGCGATCGAGTCGTCGCTCAAGCGCGGCGGCGGCCGGGTCAACGTCTACGTATTGCCCGCCGACGATGCCGCCGAGCCCGAGATCTGGCGCTTTTCGACCGGCCTGCACTGCCCGGAGAGCGACCTGCGCTACGCCGATCCGCAACCCGCCCTCTTCTCGTTCAACTCTGCGTATGGCGCGTGCGATGCCTGCCGCGGTTTCGGTCGCGTGATCGGCGTGGACCTCGGCCTCGTCATCCCGGACGAGCGCAAGACGCTGCGCGAAGGCGCCATCAAGCCGATGCAGACCCCGGCGTGGAAGGAGTGCCAGGACGATCTGATGCGCTATTCGGCGGCGGCCGGCATTCCGCGCGACACGCCCTGGGCTGAACTCACGCAGGCGCAGAAGGATTGGGTCATCCATGGCGACCCCACGTTCAAGCGCGGCGGATGGAACAAGCAGTGGTACGGCGTGCGCCGGTTCTTCGATTACCTGGAATCGAAGGCGTACAAGATGCACATCCGCGTGCTGCTCTCAAAGTACCGCAGCTACACGACCTGCGAAACCTGCGGCGGTGCACGACTGAAAACCGAATCGATGCAATGGCGCCTCGGCACCAAGGAAAACGCCGATGCCGTGCTCGCGCCCGAACACCGCTTCATGCCGCGCGGCGTGGCCTGGAGCCGCGCCCAGCTCGAAGCCTTGCCCGGCTTGACCGTGCACGACCTGATGCTGCTGCCGATCGAGCGCATCCGCCGCTTCTTCGATGAACTGACGCTGCCGTCCACGCTGCTCGACGACGCGCTCAAGCTGCTGCTGGACGAGGTGCGCACGCGCCTGGCCTATCTGTGCGACGTCGGCATCGGCTATCTCACGCTCGACCGCCAGAGCCGCACGCTGTCGGGCGGCGAAGTGCAGCGGATCAACCTGACGACGGCGCTGGGCACATCGCTCGTCAACACGCTGTTCGTGCTGGATGAACCCAGCATCGGTCTGCACCCGCGCGACCTGGATCGGATTGTCCAAGCCATGCAGCGCCTGCGCGACGCCGGCAACACGCTGGTGGTGGTCGAGCACGACCCTTCGGTGATGCTGGCGGCTGACCGCCTGATCGACATGGGCCCCGGCCCCGGAGAGCGCGGCGGCAATATCGTCTTCGACGGCACGCCGGCGGCGATCCGCCAGGCGGACACACTCACGGGCGCGTATCTGTCGGGCCAGCGCCGCGTGGCCGATGCGACGGACTGGCAAGCACGTCCCGTTAACGATGCCACGCCGCGCTTGGTACTCGAAGGCGCGTCGGAACACAACCTGCGCGATGTCACGGTCGAGATTCCGCTGCAGCGCCTGGTGTGCGTGACCGGCGTGTCCGGCTCGGGCAAGTCGACGTTGATTCAGGACGTGCTGCACCCCGCGCTGGCGCGGCACTTTGGCAAGGCAACCGAATCGCCCGGCGCATTCCGCGCGTTGCGCGGCGCCGATCAGATCAGCGACGTGGTGTTTGTGGACCAGTCCCCGATCGGCAAGACCGCGCGTTCGAACCCGGCCAGCTACGTGGGCGCGTTCGATGAAATCCGCAAGCTGTTCGCCAAGGCGCCGATGGCGCTGCAGCGCGGCTACACAGCTGGCACGTTCAGCTTCAACTCGGGCGACGGCCGTTGCCCGACGTGCGGCGGTTCGGGCTTCGAACATGTCGAGATGCAGTTCCTGTCCGACATCTACCTGCGCTGCCCCGATTGCGACGGCACGCGCTATCGCGCCGAGATCCTCGAGGTGAAAATCGCGCGCGCCGGCCGTGCATTGTCCGTGGCCGATGTGCTCGAGCTGACGGTGAGCGAAGCCGCCACCGTCTTCGCCGATGACGCTGATGTGCTGCGCGTGCTGCAGCCCATCGTCGATGTGGGCCTGGAATACGTGAAGCTCGGCCAGCCTGTGCCGACGCTCTCGGGCGGCGAGGCGCAGCGCCTGAAGCTGGCGGGCTTCCTCGCCGAAGCCGCGCAAACGGCCCAGGCGGCCGCACGCAAGCGCGTCAAACCCGATGCGCCTGCCAATGCCGGCCGGCTCTTCATGTTTGACGAACCGACCACCGGGCTGCACTTCGACGACATCGCCAAGCTGATGCGCGCGTTCGGCAAACTGCTCGACGCCGGGCATTCGCTGATCGTGATCGAGCACAACCTCGACGTGGTGCGTGCGGCGGATTGGATCATCGACCTCGGCCCCGAAGGCGGCGATGCCGGTGGCCTGCTCGTGTGCGCCGGCACCCCCGCTGCGGTCAAGGCGTGCGCCGCTTCGCACACCGGTGCGGCGCTCAAGCAATACGAGGCCAGCATCGGCAAGCCCGAGGCCACCGAAGGCGTGCCGCTGCAAACGGCACTGGCCGACCGCCGCGCCAAGCGCACGGCGCTGGCGGAAGTCCAGGGCGAGAACGTCGTGCGCATCGTCCACGCGCACGAGCACAACCTCAAGGGCCTGAACGTCGATATTCCGCACGGCAAGTTCAACGTGGTGACGGGCGTGTCGGGTTCGGGCAAGTCGACGCTGGCGTTCGACATCCTCTTCCACGAGGGGCAGCGTCGCTATCTTGAATCGCTCAACGCGTATGCGCGTTCCATCGTGCAGCCAGCGGGGCGGCCGGAAGTCGATGCCGTCTACGGCATTCCGCCCACCGTGGCCATCGAGCAGCGCCTGTCGCGCGGCGGCCGCAAGAGCACGGTGGCGACCACGTCCGAGGTGTGGCACTTCCTGCGCCTGCTGTATGTGAAGCTGGGCGTGCAGCACTGCATCCACGACGGCACGCCGGTGTCGGCGCAAAGCCCGGAGGCGATCTTCGCGCAGCTCATGCGGGATCATCGCGGCCAGCACATCGGCCTGCTTGCGCCGCTGGTCGTGAACCGCAAGGGCGTCTACACCGACCTGGCCAAATGGGCCAAGGCGCGCGGCTATACGCACCTGCGCGTCGATGGCGAGTTCCTCACCGTCGACCCATGGCCGCGCCTGGACCGCTTCCGCGAGCACACGCTGGAACTGCCCGTCGGCGACATCGTTGTCGCCCCGGAAAACGAAGCCGCGCTGCGTGCCTTGATGGAACAGGCGCTGGAATACGGCAAGGGCATCATGCACGTGCTCGCGCCGCTCGACGGCCTGCAGCACGCCATGCACAACGGCGACACGGCGCATGTCGGCAGCGTCAAGGTGTTCTCGACCAAACGCGCCTGCGCGACGTGCGGCACCAGCTACCCCGAGCTGGATCCGCGCATGTTCTCGTACAACAGCAAGCACGGCTGGTGCGCGAGCTGCGTCGGCACGGGGTTGGCGTTGACGCGCGAGCAGCGTGCCGCGTTTGACGATACGGTGCTCGGCGGCGACGACCGCGGCCGCGAGCAGACACTGCCCTCGGAGGAAGTCGATCCGGAAGGCATGACCGACCTGCCCTGCCCCGACTGCCACGGCACGCGCCTGAACCCGACGGCGCGCGCGGTGACCTTTGCCGACAAGCCCATCGTCGACATTGCGCAGTGGACGGTCAGCCAGACCCGCCGCTGGGTCGAGGGCTTGGACCTGACCGGCCGCGACGCCGACATCGCCCGCGACGTGGTGGCCGAGATTCACAGCCGTCTGTCGTTCCTGGAGGAAGTCGGCCTGGGCTACCTGAGCCTGGATCGTGCCGCGCCGAGCCTGTCGGGCGGCGAAGCCCAGCGTATCCGTCTGGCGGCGCAACTCGGCAGCAATCTGCAGGGCGTCTGCTACGTGCTGGATGAGCCGACCATCGGCCTGCATCCACGCGACAACCAGATCCTGTTGGACGCGTTGCGCAAGCTGGGCGACAAGGGCAACACGCTGGTGGTGGTCGAGCACGATGAAGACACCATCCGCCGCGCCGACCACATCATCGATATCGGCCCGGGTGCCGGCAAGCGCGGCGGCACGCTCGTCGCGCAAGGCGGCGTGGCAGACCTTGCAGCGCAGCCGGATTCGCTCACGGGCCGATTCCTGTCGCAGCCGATCGAGCACCCGCTGCAGCCGCGCCGCCAGGTGATTGCGCCGCGTGCCGGCAAGCAAGCCGTGCCGGAGCAATGGCTGACGGTGCACGGCGCCAAGCTGCACAACCTGCGCAACGTGACCGCAACGATGCCGCTGTCGCGTCTGGTGGCGATTACGGGGGTGTCAGGCTCGGGCAAATCGACGCTGGCGCGCGATGTGTTGATGACAAACCTGCTCGATGCGGTCGGCCGTTCGGTGCTGTCTTCGCCGGCAACCCGCCGCGCACGCAAGGCCGCGCAGGCTGAGACGCCTGAGGCGAAGATGCCGCGCAAGCTCGACGTCAAACACGACTGGCATGGCTGCGACAGCGTCACCGGCTGGGAAACCATCGACCGCGTGCTGGAAGTCGACCAGACGCCGATCGGCAAGACGCCGCGCTCGTGCCCCGCCACGTACATCGGCGTGTGGGACACCATCCGCAAGCTCTTTGCCGACACGCTGGAGGCCCGCGCACGCGGCTACACCGCCTCGCGCTTCTCGTTCAACACCGGCGACGGCCGCTGCCCCGCCTGTGAAGGCCAGGGCGTGCGCACCATCGCCATGAGCTTCCTGCCCGACGTGAAAGTCGCATGCGACGTGTGCCACGGCCAGCGCTTCAACCCCGAGACGCTGGCCGTCACCTGGCGCGGCAAGAACATCGGCGAAGTGTTGACCATGGAGATCGACGAGGCGGTCGAATTCTTTGGTGCGATGAACAGCATCGCCCACCCGCTGCAACTCATGAAGGACGTGGGCCTTGGCTACCTGACGCTGGGCCAGCCGTCGCCCACGCTATCCGGCGGCGAAGCACAGCGCATCAAGCTCGTCACGGAACTTGCCAAGGTGCGCGACGACATCACACGCCGCGGCCAGAAGGCCCCGCACACGCTGTACGTGCTGGACGAGCCGACCGTGGGCCTGCACATGGCCGACGTGGCCAAGCTGATCCGCGTGCTGCATCGGCTGGCGGACGGCGGCCACAGCGTGATCGTGATCGAGCACGACCTCGACGTGATTGCCGAGGCGGACTGGATTCTCGATCTCGGCCCGGAAGGCGGCGACGGAGGCGGCACGATCGTCGCGGCTTGCGGGCCGGAGGCGCTCACGCGGGTGAAAGCCAGCCATACCGGTGCGGCACTGGTGCCGGTGCTGGCGCGTGGCAAGCAGGTCGATCCGAGCAAGGAAGGCGCGACGGTCTAGCCTGGCGCGCGGCGGTGTCCACCTTGGGGGCCATCGGCCCTGCCCAGCGCTTCGTGTGGGGCAGCCCTGCCTTCCGCTGAAAGCAGAGTCGCCCTGTTTTTAGGTGGACAGGGCTTTTCAGTTCGGGGGGTGATGGTTCCGCTGCGAATACCGGCCGTCGGGGCTACGTAGCGCATACGACTTGCTGCGTTGGTGTGCAGTGGGCCGAGGCTGTCCTAGACCGCACGCATTTCCTTATCGATGGACGGGCGCTCGCATGCCGGCAAGCGCCGACCTCGAAGCTGCCAAGCCTCCAGTTCTACTGTTGTGGCTTTCCCCACAACGGGTTTTTGTTATCAGAGCCCAACACCTGGGCGAGCACTTCTGCATCGCCGTCGCTCGCCACCGGAGCGCCTTTGCGCGCGCGGGTAATCTTGGCTCGCTTGCCGTGCTTCTTTGCGTGCACGGCCTTCTTGATTCCGCTTTGCGTGGCATCGCCTGATGCCGGCTCGGTGGAGGTGTGCTGGGCGCAGGTGCCTGCGGTGATCCAGGCGGTGGTGAGGAGGGCTACGGCGAGTTTGTATTGCAGGTTCATTTGAGAGAGTCAGGTTGTTTTAGGGTTGAATTCACAACGACGTCGCCCGGTCATCCGGAAAACGCGTCAATGCTCTTCTGGTTGGTGTTGTCACAAATCCGCTCAGCCCGTACACCTACGGGGACGCCCGTGGAGACCGTTCTCTGGTCTCCGCCGAGAAGGTTCTGTGTCAGAAACTGCTCCGCGGCAACGACGCCACCATCCAAAAAATACAATCGAACGTTACGGACAGATGCTTGCATAGCCCGTGACGTCGCCCCTTGAAAGGCGGGAACGCTTACGCTTGCCTCGTGCCAACGGGCCGGATCGTCCAGCGTCTGCCAGCGCACTGTAAGCGGCGCTTGGATGTCCAGCAGCGCACTGCCAACAAAACTCGAACGTCGATCGCACGGCGCTTCAAAAACGCGCTCATTGTCAGTTCCAATCACCAGAGTCTGACCATCGATCTCAAGTCTCGCCAAACCTCGCGGGTATTGATCGGACAGATAGAAGGACACGACATTGCCCACCAGGCCCTGTAGTTCATCCAATTTCGATGCGTCCAATCTACCAAGCCCTGGCGCGACGTCTACATGATCGTAGTAATGAAAGTACTGATACACCAGCAAGTCGCTCTCGCGAAGGTCCCACCGAAGTGTGCCGAGATCTGGGTATGGGCGTAGCAGCAGTGGGCGCGGGCGTACCGCAACAGGTTGTCCTGCCTCGTCCGTATCGGCGTAGGCGTATGAATGCTCGCTCTCACGCAGGCGGCTTCCCGTATATGGAAAGCGCCCCTGGTTGACGTCGTCTTCCTCAGGATGACGTATGAAGCCGGCAAACCTTGCCTCTGGCCCCGACAGCAACGGCATACGCGGCCATGAACCTGCGCCTGTCTGAGCGCTGCCTACTGCAAGCCACAACGGTCTTCCGCTGAAGTTGACATGCAGTTCCCGGATGTCCGGGTGCGCTTCACTGAACCACCTTCGCGCTGTGTCCTGCACTCCCACTCCAATCGGAAGAACGCCCAACGCTGCCAGCGTTGGCAGAAACATGGCTGCATGCAACTTCGCCGGCAAGGGTGTTGATGCGCGACGCCGATACGTGAACCACGTAAGCAGCAAAGCTAAGCTCAGCGGAACACCGACCACGATGGCCACTAGGATGAGCATCACCACGCCGTAATCGAGATTCGGCGTGAGGAGCGCAATCAAGCTCAGCGTGCTCAGTAGGATCGAGAGGGCTGCGCTAAGGGTAATGCCAAGCCGATAAGGTTTCAGGGATAAATGCCGCAGGCCTTTTCCTGTGGCGTCGGCACTGCTCATGGCGGGACTTTCAAAAAGATTTTCGCGGTCACAGCCTTGGAATACCCCCACCGGTAAAGCGATCTAACGTGTCTTTCGCGCCACGAATAAGGCTCTCTTTACCGGCTTCCAAGATTTTGCCTGCGGCCTCCGCCGCCTTTTCCTCAGCGCTATGCGCAACGTCCTTGGCTTTATCCGTGATCTTGTCGGCGACTTTTCCTGGAATCTGGGACGCCTTGGTCCACGCCGCCTGCGCGCGCTCGCGCACAGTCAGTGTGGGAGCAAAGTGGGTTCGCCAGCGCAGATAACCCCACACAGAACTGAATTCGCGGCCTGTTTTTTCCAGTGGTAGAGAGCCGTCCTTCAAATACCGGTCCAAGTCGGTGCGGTCCTGACCGACCAGCAGCGGCGGATATATGTCGCGCTGCCCACCCTCGTCGACCGGCGCGAAGCGCTTGCGCACCCCCTCCGGATCTCGCGCGGATGCCGCATTGATTTCGGCTCACTGGGCTTTCCACTCGGCGTCCTTGCGCTTCAGATCTTCCAAGCGTGCCTTTTGCCGGCGCTTCCAGACCTCCTCGTTGGTGGCGCCGGTTGGTTTGAACCAAGCACGTGAGTCGTGGACGTAGTCATCGAAAAATTTGACGATGCGGGCATCTAGCGGCGATGTGTCATTCCAGTATGACTTGACCTCCCTCCATTGCTTGACTTTCTCACCCCAGACGAACTGCTGGATCTCGGCAACCACCCCGCCCGGGCCCGGAACGTTCCGAAAAACCTTGCCCATCCAGCCATCCGAGTAGACAGGAGAGCTCTCCATCTCCGCCATGATCTTGGCTTCTTCGCGTAGCTCTTCGTTAGCACCGGCCAAATCTTGTGCACACTGGGCACTGAACTTTTGCGCTCGCTTGAAGAAGGGCTGATTCTCGAAGGCCTGCGCGCCCGCGTTCAAGCGTAGGCGGCGCCACCGCAGGTACAACCCGTATTGCACACGTGCCGCGCCGGTGGTTCCTCCGCCGTGCTTGCGGATCAGTGGATTTACGGCATCGACGTAGTCGTTGTAGTCCTTGATAAGTTGCGGCGATATTTTCAGGGCGTCTAACACTCTTGGCGGAAGGTCCGTTGAAGGCTTCAACGGCACGCCAGCCGCAACCGCTTCGCGGTACATCTTCGCTAACGTGACTTGGGACGTCTTCATACTGTCATCGGGCGTCCCATCGGCACGGCAGCCGCGCCCTTGATCCCCTGGTTGATAGGCTCCTCCCACATCGGTATGGACCCCGGGGTAGGCCAACTCCAGACAGTTCTTGGACTCCGCCTTGTCCAGCGGGAACGAACCGCGTATCTCATGTGAAGAGATGAGATGCACTGTTCGCTCGACGTAATCGGGAATACGCAGGAACTCTTCGTTACCCCAGCCACCATGGCCGCTGGCGATCATGAAGCTCTGGGCGAAGCCCACCGACGCTACGGTGTCGAATATGCCGAGAAAATCCACGCTGACCTTTACGCCCGCCAGCGTCATGTCTTTGCCTAGTGCATCCTGCAGCCAGCTGCAAAAAACACGAGCCTCGGCCGCGCCCCGGGAGAATCCGAACACGTAAAGTCGAATCTTCTTCAGCGTCGGCTTTCGACCATCGATCAGTGGTTTGAGCTTTTGCTCAACAAACTCTCGGCGACGCGCCAGCTCTTGCCGACGGGCCTGATGGTTGGGGGCAAGCGTAGCAGTGTCCAGGGTTCCTGCCAGCGTACCAAACGTGCCAGCGTTGTTGAGTTCATCCACTTCGTCGCTGCCAGCCGAAGCTCGGAGGTGGACCGGGAGATTGATGTCTGTGGACATCTTTCGAACGAGCTTCAGATCGTCGCTCCCCATCTCGACACTAAGAACGCGATTGTTGTATCGCTGATAGAGTGCGTTGGTGATTTGTAGTAATGCCCAATTGATGCGGGCTTCCCCACCCCAACCAGAACCAAGCCCCGCTCGAGCATCGTAGCCTCGACCAGTATCTCCAATCTCCCTATCAAATGTTGTCCCGATGCCTGGCACGTAGAAACGCACTTGATCTGGCGTCGCCTCAAAAATGTCATACAACCGGGCCACGTTGCTGTGAGCCTGTTTTGGCATATCCCGGTCTTTATTGTTGTTGGTTCCATCAAAAAAGAAACCAATACGGAATTCCTGGGTGCATTGCCCCGAAAACTCACCTAGCTGACTTGCCATGCACCTCCCCTTTTCGTCTTGGGTCAGCGCAAAAGGGGTTGCGTCCAGCCGTTCCAACTCCGCCATTTCATCGCTCCTGATTGGACGGTGATATTTTTTGGTGATAGAACTTGGCTGCACACCCTGCATCCGCCATACACACATCGAATGGGAACTTCCAGTCGGCAGGGAACTTGGAATGGCCGGGCCCATAGCTAGATGCGATAGCTTTGATCTTGTTGTCCGACATGAATGCAAGCCACAGCACAGCAGGATGATCTTTTTTCACGTCGTACGGCTCGATCGGCACTTGGGCCTTATACAGTGCGTCACGATCCTTCCGATACAGAGTGTCGTCCTGCCACTCAACTTCTACTCCTAAACCGGGGTGCCACTTAGCGGGCAAGCCAACCGATCCCGCGACGCTCGTGCCTCCTGCATGGTTCCGCATACTGCCAGCCCATACGCCGTTCACATAGACCACGCCAAGCCCTTCGTCCGTGTAGTTGAGTATTTGGATCTGCAATCCAAGATCTTCATCCTGTGGCGCCGCTTGCGCTTGCTGCGAGGGCTTACAGCCGGTAGCGAGCAGTACCAACACGAGTGCCATCCATGTTCGTATTTTCATAAGCATTCTTTATGGGTTACCGCTGTTGGGGGCGCGTGGGATGCGCTGCGGATAAAACGTGGCGGTACACACTGAATTCGCCCGACAAGTGTCTTCCGGATAGTTCCAATCCGCAGGAAACATCAAATGCCCCGGCCCGTAGCTGGACGCTATGGCTTTCATATTGTTGCCTGGCATGAATGCAAGCCACAGCACGGCAGGATGGTCTTTTGTTGCGTCGTACGGCTCAACCGGTACCTGGGCCTTGTACAGAGCATCGTGATCTCTCGAATAGAGCGCATCGTCCTGCCATTCGACGTCCACAGTCAGCCCCGCGTGCCACTTGGCCGGTAGACCAACTGAACCGGCGGCGCCGAAGCCTCCTGCGTGGCTTCGCATACCTCCAGCCCATATCCTGTTCACATACACATCTCCAAGGGGCTCATCCATGTAATTCAGAATTCGAACCTGTAGCGCAAGGTCTTCACTTTGTGAAGCCAACTGTGCCTGCCGCGAGGGCTTGCAGCCGGTAGCCAGCAGCACCAACACGAGTGCCATCCATGTTCGTATTTTGATAACCATTGTTTATGGGTTACCGCTTCTGATCGGGACGCGCTGCGGATAAAACTTAGCCGCGCACGCTTTGTCCGCCATGCAAACATCGAACGGGAGCTTCCACTTCGCAGGGAAATCGGGGTGCCCGGGGCCATAGCCGGACGCGATTGCTTTGATCTTATTGTTCGGCAGGAATGCGAGCCACAAGTCCGACGGACGGTCATCTTTCACATCGTACGGCTCGATCCGCACTTGCTCCTTATACAGCGCATCATGATCCTTGCGATACAAGGTGTCGTCCTGCCATTTGACTTCGACTGTCAAGCCCGCATGCCACTTGGCAGGCAGACCAGCTGATCCAGCGACACTTGTGCCTCCAGCATGACTAGGCATTCCACCTACCCATATTCCATTTACATACACGTCTCCAAGCGGTTCATCCCTGTAGTTGAGTACTTGGACATGCAGTCCAAGATCTTCATCTTGGGGCGCCACCTGCGCCTGCTGCGATGGCTTGCAGCCGGTAGCCACCAGCACCAACACGAGTGCCATCCATGTTCGTATTTTGATAACCATTGTTTATGGGTTACCGCTTCTGATCGGGACGCGCTGCGGATAAAACCTGGCTGCACATGCTGGGTCCGCCATGCAAACGTCATATGGAAACTTCAGCCCGCCCGGAAACTTAGGGTTGTGAGGCGTATAGCGCGACGCAATCGCTCTTATCTTGTTACTAGGCATAAACGCTAGCCACAACGTGGCGGGCTCACCCGTTTCGTAGGGCTCCACGGACACCTGCGTCTTGTGTAGAGCGTCATGGTCTTGTTTATACAGAGTGTCGTCCTGCCACTGAACTTCGACTGTTAGGCCAGGGTGCCACTTTGCAGGCAGGCCAACCGATCCAGCGACGCTTGTGCCTCCCGCATGGTTTCGCATACTGCCAGCCCATACGCCGTTCACATAGACTACGCCCAGCCCTTCGTCCGTGTAGTTGAGTATTTGGATCTGCAATCCAAGATCTTCATCCTGTGGCGCCGCTCGAGCTTGCTCCGAGGGCTTGCAACCGAGGGCAAGCAGCGCCAACAAAAGCGCCGCCCATGTTCGCGCCTTCATGACGATTCCGTCGTGACTCCGGACGGCACCGGTTGCTGTTGCGACTCGAGCAATCCTGCGTCAGTCAATGCACGAGCGACAAGCCGAAAAGATGTCGCATCGTGCTCGACTTCGGTCGCGTCGAACGATTCAAATACTGATCGAATGCACGCATGCGCTTGGGATGGCGTGCCAACAAGTGTGCCGAACCAATGCGCGTTGGTCTGGATGAGCCGCAGGACGCCATCTGGGCGAGCCAGTGCGGCAAACCGGGCCATTTGATGGCGAGTGAAAACGTAGGGGGCATCGGTCGGTTCGAGTGCCCTTGCATCAGTGGTGCCGACGTGCTGCAAAGCGCCGTCGCGCGAAAAATACCACCATTGCAAACTGCCGAGAAAGCGTCTGCGCTGCGCGTCATCAAACACCCGCAACAACATATCGAGCGCGCGCGTATCCGCAAAGCGAATGAGAAACATCTCTCCATCCGGGTCAACCGCTTTCATTTGGTTGACGAGATGTGCGTATGGGTCGCATGTTGATACGCTCGATTGCAGAAAGCTCAGCATCGGGTTGCCCGATGTCTCGCGCAAAGCGATGTCAAGAAAGGCACGCCGCTCGACCGCACGGTCTGGAATGCGGATGATGGAAGGTGCGATTTCCGCCAAACCGGGCCCTTCGTAGCGGCCGGCGTAGAGCGATTGCGGTTGTAGCGTCGGAAACCTTGAGTAAAGCCGCTTGGCGAGACCGCTATCGAATGCGTTGTCAATCAAGGCGTAGACGTTCACTTCCGGCAACGCAGCGTGCAATTGCTCCAGAGCCGCGTCAGGAAAGTCATCAATCCATGCTGGATTGGCTGAGCGCAAACGCTGAGTCTGGTAACGAGTCGCCATACTTCAATGCTCTCTAAGTACACGGCCACGTCAGCCGTTCATGCTGCCAAGCGGATGGCCACCAGCCATCGCTCGCAGCATGCACTCGACGCAGATACTCTGGGGAAAAGACGGCAACGGATAGTTGCTGCTGACCGGCCCCTCAAACTTGCGCTGCGCCGCCTTATACGTAATCGGCCCAGGACACTCCACAGTGATATTCCCACCTTCCAGCGTAATCGACGCCCCGCCCGCCGTAGCAATGCGGACCCGCTTGGCCGCCGCAAAATCCACATTCATATTCGCCGACACCAGCTTCAGGTCCTGCTTGGCCATCAGCTTGAGCACGTCGTGCTGGGCTTGCACGTCGATGTTGTCTTGCCCCGCCGTGAGCTGCAGGCCGATGTTGTTGTCACCTGCCTTCGACAAACCGGCAGCCACGCCGATCGCCTGGCCGGCGTGCATGCGCGTCTGCTTGCCAATCGCGAGGTTGGTGTCCTGCCCGCTGCCCAGCGCGATGCTTTCGCCATTGGCCAACTGCAGGTCTTGCCCCGCCACCATGACGAGGCCCGCGCGGCCGGCCAGGTGTGCGATGGCTTCGCCTTGGTGCGGCACTTTGCCTTGCGCGCTGGCGGCGTTGTCGCTGCGTTGCTTGTAGAGCGCGGTGCCATCGCTCTGGCCGGAGGCGCCCTGCCCGCCTGGTGTGGGCGCAATGCCCGCTTCGCCTTGGCCGTTGTAGAGCGCCGATCACGACGGGCCGGTCAATGTCGTCTTCGCTGAACTTGACGAGTACCTCTTGTCCGATGCGTGGTAGCCATTGCCAGCCCATGCCGGAGCCGGCTTCACTGCTGCGGTTTGCCCCACAACGGGTTCTTGTTGTCCGACCCCAGCACCTGGGCCAGGACTTCTGCATCACCATCACGCGTGCCTGCTTTGTTCTTGCCCGAGCGTGCTGCCTTGGTTTTCTTGCTCGGCTTCTTAGCATGCACTGCTTTTTTCGCTCCGCTTTGCGAGGCATTGCCCGATGCCGTGGACGCGTGCTGCGCGCAGATGCCGGCGCTCATCCATGCGGTGGTCAGGAGGGCTACGGCGAGTTTTAGTTTTCTCTCTGTTTTGTTGTTAATTGAGATATTGAACATTATTCAAATGCTTCTGTGCAATTAATCTTGTTCACCCCTGCCTCCGTCTTTCTTTCGCAAGATGAAGGAAATTTGCTGTATCGCCCCAATTTCCTATCAAAACTATAAGTAATCAAGTTGGACGAATACCCTCCGAGATTGAGCTGGCTGAATTGCTGCGTGGTGGCGAGCTGCGTGCGCAACTGGCCGTCGGATAATTACAAAAGAGCCTGAATTTCTTAACCGGAAGGTGGGTAAATAATTCTTGGCCATGTTGGGCCGCGTAGCGGACAAGCATAAACCCGTCTGGAGACTAAGTAATCTACATAGAAATTCCGACCTCGCGGAGAATGTCAACTATTTTATTAACGTCTGTTCTTTTGAGTCGTTCTGTCTGGTTGATCTCAACGGAAAAACAGCTGACCGCTTTATTGTCGGGGCACGCAATAAAATAGCCCGTTTCCGGAATGGCTGTCTGGTCACCAAAGACTTTGTCGGAATACGCTATTGTTCCGTGCCAGTTCGTCGCCGCGAATTTCTTTTCCCAATTTACTTGGCGCCCATATCGTCCGCCAGCGTCTTGTTCTTGAATAATCGATTTCGGACTTCGTTTTTGCGAGAGAAGGCGCTGAATTGCCGCTGAGTCTCCCTCAAATACGGACGGCCACTGGAGTTTAATTTCGCTGCCCGTTTTTCTGCAAAAAAATGACAATTTGTATTTTATGGGCCTCCTATTAATTTCTGATGTTAGATATAAAACAACCTGCTGATTAAACTCGGACTCGTTGTTGGAAAATGATTTAATGGATGTGATATCTCGTTTCAGGGTGTCACCGAACTCAAAATGGCAGTCTTTCTTGATAAGGTAATAATCAACATTGTTGATGCTTTCCCTTTCTTGGCATAATGCATCTGCTGAGATCAGAAGGAGAAATGTAAGAGCAAGAACCTTAATCCTCATGGCAATTCCCTTCTGTGGAAGTTTTCCGGGGTGGATGATGTTTGTCCATTTTCGGTTTGAAAGGATGATATATCGCAGAGAACCATTAATGAATTAACAAATGACGTCGACCTATCAACCAATCCGTTCATGTTTGGTGATGTTTGCCCCGTTGATGACGGGTAGTTAACGCTGGCAGCGCAATTTACAAAAGATTGATTGTAGTACCAAACTTTAATTCCGGCATTTGTGTTAATGGTTTTTCTGAGGTTGGTGCCGATGTTATCTGCATACTTGTTTGCATTGCCAATTCTCCGATCTGGCAAGCCACGCTCGGCTGCTTGCTGAGGCGTTATTATGGCCTTGTCAGGCCAAATCCAATATGCGCCGGCACTCGCTGCTCCATGTTTCGATGCTTGGCCAATTTCATCCCGCCAGTGGATTTCTTGAGTTGTTGGGGGGGTGTGTGGATTTCTTCCGAGGAACCTGAAGTATTTGTAGTAATTGTTATTTCCTCCTGCAATATTTCCGTCCTTGTTCGTTAATTGAAGAAAGCCGCGACCGTACCACCCAAGGTGCAAACTTGGGTTGAGGCCGCCGGACTCTCTTAAATCCTTGAACCATCCCGTCTCCTGCGTTGCGTTTCCAAAAAAGCAAGCTTGTCGCATTGGCGTTTCAATGGAAAATTTCCGCAGCGATTTGCATAGTTCTATCCGGTGCCTGTCAAGAAAATTGGATGCGGTAGCTATGTTTGGTTGCTCCCATACCCCATTGCTAGGCGAGTTGTGCGAGCCTGGTTTCCGGATAACGTGATCCGGTATTAGCTGCAGCAATTCATTTTTACTGCGCCAGCCGCACTTTCTGAAATGAAAAATAAACTCAAGAGGGTGAAAATGCCAGACGGATCGAGTCAACCCTCCGGTCTTATCCCAGAACGCCATTTTCTGGACGTGGTCCTCGAACGCGTTCCAACTCTCCTGACTCGCCAGCGGCTTCCCGGCGGCTTTTAGTTTTGCGTAGCGAGTGGCGAGATCACTGGCATCCCACTCGCTAGGATGCTTAACCACAAGGTGCTGCAGTTTCTTGCGACCCGAGTCGCTTGTAGTGTTGTTCAGTAGCGTAAGCGCATGCGGGTCATCCACAAAAGCGTCTGAGGGGCTAGCAAGCTGCCCTTCCTCAATCTTTTCCCAGCCTCGCCAAAACGGGAAATCGGCGTCGGATAGCTTGATGACGTCGGCTTGCGCAAGATCAATGTAGCCAACCGCACTATCGCTATAACGCACCAACTGCCAGTTCTGGTTGTGGGTGGTTGTATCGCTGGAAAGAATACGCCCGAAACGCAACCACTCGAATCCTGCGCTGGGGCAATCTGGATACAACGCTGTTGCTAGACGGAAGAGTTCGTACTCATAGTCGGATTGCACCACTGGCGTGCCGGCAGTGCCACTACCCAAAGCGCGATATGCGTCTCCTTGTTTCACATAGGTCGATGCTGTCCGTGTGCCCTTATCCAACCGTACGCTAACAATCAGTTGCTCACTGCTGGTCCCTGCTTGCCCAACCGGAAGGTCATAAAAGTGTTCGGTGTCAAATTCAATACGATGTGGCTGTGCCGCGTTGGGATGCCGTGCGGCAAACGGTTTGTTCGCGGGGATGATGAAGTGGGCTTCCCCATAAAAGTCCTTGCTGGCGGTCTGATTGGTTGCAGTGGAGCTATCTTTCCAGAAGCGAGGCAGATGCTCGTCCGTTGTAAACACTTCAAAGTGAATTCGACGATTGCTCAAGCTGTACTGCAATCCCGGGTAGCCCAGAATGTCGCGGCGATAGACTCTCGCAAGCTTACGCTGGGGAGGGGTGGCTGTCGGTGGAGACTTGGCGTCTGTGCCAATAGCACTGGCTTGCTGGAACAAGGGGATCAAACTACTGACGCGATCTGCGGTTAGATCATCGCGACAGGCCAGATGCATGTACAGCGAGTAGAAAACGACGGGCGTGTTTTCTCCCGTCTCTGTCTCGTGCTTGATCAGCACGAAACTGGTGTCATATGGTTGTCCCTGGTACTGCTCGCTAGCCTTAGCCTGACGGTAAGCAACAATGGTCCCATCCGCGATTGCGCGAATTGGCGTAGCGTTTGTTGCATCCAAGTGCAAGCCGCCATGCCAAACCTTGTACTCTCCGATCGTTTTAGCCGGGTACTGCCCACCCGGATCAGTGGCGCGCGCCAGCATGCGAGCCAGCAACGTTTCCTCAGTATCGTTCGCCTGCGGCGTTTCCAGAATGGGATAGCTAATCAGCATGAAAGCAGAACCAGAGAATCAGGAGAACGGGAACGCGCCCTTGAGGTTGAACGGTGACTGCGGGAAGTTCGGCAGGTCATAGCTCGTACCCTGCGGCCCCTGAAACGTCCGCTGCGCCGCCTTATACGTAATCGGCCCCGCACACTCCACGGTGATATTCCCACCTTCGAGCGTGATCGACGCCCCGCCGGCCGTGGCGATGCGGATCCGCTTGGCGGCCGCAAAATCCACGTTCATATTGGCCGACACCAGCTTCAGGTCCTGCTTGGCCATCAGCTTGAGCACGTCGTGCTGGGCTTGCACGTCGATGTTGTCTTGCCCCGCCGTGAGCTGCAGGCCGATGTTGTTGTCACCCGCCTTGGACAAACCGGCAGCCACGCCGATCGCCTGGCCGGCGTGCATGCGCGTCTGCTTGCCAATCGCGAGGTTGGTGTCCTGCCCGCTGCCCAGCGCGATGCTTTCGCCATTGGCCAACTGCAGGTCTTGCCCCGCCACCATGACGAGGCCCGCGCGGCCGGCAAGATGGACCATCGCTTCCGCCTGATGCGGCACCTTGCCCTGCGTTGACGTGTTGCCCGCGCTGGCGTCCTGCCTGGCAGCGTCGAGCGCCTTGCCATCGACCATGCCGGCAGCAGCCTTGGCCTGCTTGGCGAGCGGTGCTTCGTCGTCCTTGGCGGTGGCCAGTGCCGCGGTCTGGTGCGTGACCGCGCCTTGCCCCAGCGATGACGTCAGTTCCTTGGCTTGCTTGATGAGTGCGATGCCGGCGGCGTTGTCCCCCGTGGGCACGGCCTTGCCGCTGCTGGCGTCGCGATATGTGGTGATCAGCAGGCCCGCTTGCCCTCGCACGGCGGCGTGGCCATCGGTGCGCAGCTCGAAGCCCTGGCCGCGGAAGCTGCCGCGCCGGTTGTCCTGCTGATGGACGAGATGGCCGAGGTTGAGCTGGCTGTGCTGCTGCGTGGTGGCGAGTTGCGTGCGCAACTGGCCGTCGCTGTCGTCGAAGACGAGCTGGTTGTAGCCGCTGCCGCCGTGCTCGGCGCTCTTGAAGCCAGTGTGCGCGGCGGCGTTGCGGTGGCCTTCGGCATCCGCACCCATGCCGTGCCACGCGGGGCTGTGGCCGCCCGCCAGATTGCCCTGTGCGCTGGGCGCGCTGTCGCTGCCTTGCTTGTACAGTGCCGCGCCGTCGCTCTCGGCCGATGCGCCCTGCCCGCCCGGCGTGGGCGCGATGCCGGCTTCGCCCTGACCGTTGTACAGCGCGCCGATCACGACCGGCTGGTCGATGTCGTCTTCGCTGAACTTGACGAGGACCTCCTGCCCGATGCGCGGCAGCCATTGCCAGCCCATGCCGGCACCGGCCTGCCGTTGCGCGACGCGCACCCAGCGGCTGCTTCGGTCGTCCGGGCGCTCGCCCTGTTGCCACGGAAAGCGCACGCGGATCTCACCGGCGGGGCTCGCGTGGTGTTCGCCATCGCCACCGGCCTGGGTCTGTCCATCGGGCCCGACCACGATGGCGCTGTGCACGCCCTGCGCGGTGGGCGGCGCATACAGGCGGCCGCAATCGGGCTCGGTCACGGCGGGACGCCACGGGCGGCGGGCGTCGCTGGCGCGGAACAGACCGGCATAGCCATGCGCTCGCGCCGCGCTGAGCAGGTCGGTGGTGGGCGTGGCGCGTTCAACGCGGCCTTGCGCTTCCTGAAAGCCAAACACGCCCGGCCCGGATTCCGGCGCGCTGGGCGGCGTATCGAAAGTCAGTGCGGCATCGAGGCCGCCCAGGCGTTGCCCCAACGCGACGTGCGTGTCGGCCGTCAGGTTGTTGATGCCGCAGTGCTCAACCAGGTCCATCAGCAGCGGATACGCGCCGTCAACGTCCTGCGGCAGGTGCGGGCAGTCGACGACCTGCAAGCGGGTGCCGCTGCGCAGTGTGCGCACCGTTGCCCGCCCCGAAAACAGCAAGGCGCGCGCCTCGAGACTTTCCATGACCTGCTCGGCGACGCGCTGGGCGTTGGCGGCATCCGGCGCCAGCGATGGGCTGATCGACAGATACGCATCGGGGCTGCCGGCCGTCGTGGTGAACCGAGCGGGGGCATGGGCGCGCAGGCTCTGCTTGCCTTCCGGGTCCCACGCGGCCACGGCCACGCCGCCGGCCGTCGTACGGCTGTGGCAGGCGAGCTGCTGGATGGCATCGCGCTCTTCCACGCTGTGCGCGCGGTGATAGCGGATGCCGCCGGCCGCGGCCGATTCCGCGTCCTCGGGCAGCTGCGTGCTGTCGGCAAAGATCAGCAGCGTGTGGCCGCCGTGCGCCTGGTCGTCTTCAACGGTAGTGAAGCCGAGGCCCGCTTCGGCCAGCAGGCGGGTGATGAAGTGGTAGTCGGTCTCCCGAAACTGCGCGATATGGGCGCGCGTGCCGAAGTCGTTCATGCGCGCTTCGGCGCCGGCGGCGTAGCGCCATGAGGCATACGGCGCATACGGCGCAAGCATCTGCTCGACGATGTCGGCCAGCGGCCGGTTCTGGAAGACCTGGCTGTGCCGCTGTTGCGTGGTCAGCCAGAACCACGGCACGACGGTCAGGCGATAGCGCGTAAGGCTGCCGTCTGCGCCGAGCTTCTCTGCCAGGCGGACCAGGCCCGTGCGCCTGGCCTGTGTGCCATCGGCCAGCGTGGTGACCAGCGTGACGCGCTGGCCGAGCAACGACTTGAGCGCGATGCGTGCATTGGCGCTGACGGCCACCACGCGCCATTCGAACAGCTCGGAGAGTGCTTCACGACCGAGCCAGGCCTCCACCGCGAGGTCCGCGAGCGGCCCGTCGCCTTCCAGCGTGTAGAGGCGGCGCGTGGGTGCGAAGAGGTTCTGAAAAAGGGTCGTGGCGTCCATTCGCTGTCCGATGCCGCAACGGTGGCCCCGTCACGCAGGTGACAAAGGCCAAGCCGACGCGGGCATTTTTATGGGGGCGCAGCCCTGCGTGATATCGCGCCCGCCCCCGCTGAATCGCCCGGCCATGAAAATCACCGGGCGCTCAGGCGGCTATTGCCCCTTGGAATTGGGCGGGTTGATGACTTTATTGGCCGCGTTCTGCGGGGCGAGCAATGCCGCCAGCAGATCGGCATCCGGATCATCCGGCGCCAACGTGCCTTTACGGTTTCTGGCCGATTTGGCCGGCGATTGCGCCTTGGTTTTGGTTGCCTGCAGAGGCTTGAAGGGCGTATCGGTCGATTTGGCAACGAGCTTGGCCGTGGCCGTCTTGCCTTCATCGGTATTGGCCGATTTTGCCGCGGCCGCGTGACTGACCGTCGTTTCGGCATGCGGCGCCTTGCCCAGCTTGTCGATGGCGTGTTCGTCGCTGGGGGTGACGTTGACGATGGTGGCCGGTTGCATCTCGGCAGCGGGTTCGCTGGCCACCGCGACAACCGGCGCCGATGCGGCCGATGGCACTGCCGCCGTATCGCCTTGTGCGGCCGCAGATTGCGTGGCGGCCGGCGGTTGCGCTGCCGCGGGCGCGGCCTGCTCGGCCACCTGGGCGGGCGCGGACTCACCCGTCGGGTTCAGGAGGACCCACGCGCCTACGCCCGCCACGAGCACCGCAATGGCCGCCGCAACGCCGTATCGGCGCCCCGACTTTTTCGGCGCCTTGCCGTTGGCTGAAACCCGCCCTTCCAGGCTCGCCAGAATGCGCGTGTGGCCGGCCTCATCGGTCTCGGACTCAGATTTGAAGAGCGTTGGAGGCCCTTCTTGTTTCAAATCGCCGTTATTACTCATCACGGGTCCAGAATTGAAATAGAATGCGCGGCGAACGTATGGATAAAAACAGCGCCGATTCCGGTAGTGGCTGCCGATTCTAAGTCTGGCCTTGCTGAAAGACAAATGATTGACGTGGGCTTCGGTATTTTGTTTATGGTTTCTTAATATTTCTGCGCAGCGTGCGCCGGATTATTACCGTTCATTAATATTCTTCTAAATCTAAATACAGATATTCATCGGATTGAATTGACGTAGGCGCCCACGGTCCGCAGGTCGGTATGGTTTTTGTCGTTCTGGTTCTCTACTTCGTCGCCATGGTGCTGGCGGCCGCGGTGCTGCTGCTGCCATCGGTGCGGCAGCGGTGTGTGGCCGTGCTGCGGGCGCAATGGCAGCGGGTCAGTGCGGGGGCAGCGGTGGTTGGGGCGCGTTCGGCCGGGTCGTTGCGCGAGTCGGTGGACAGCGCCACTTCTGGCGTGTCGGCGTTCAAGGCGTTTGTGGTGAGGCGGCGGATGCTGCTGCTGGGTGCGCTGGGCGTGTTGTCGGTGCCGCCGATGCTGGCGCTGGCGTTGCGTGAGCAGCAGTCGTTTGAGTTTGACGACGACCAGGTGCGCGAGCCCGATGCGCACATCTCGGCGCTGCTCAACGGTGAGCGGCTGATTCCGCCGCCACCGCTGCCGCCCGAGGTGTTCACCACGCGTGAGGTGGAGCAGATCCGCCCGGCCATCCGCGATGCGAGCCGCGACTGGAACCTGCTCGACGCCGATTTCCGCCAGCGCCTGCTGCTCGTCTACAAGATCATGCGCGACGAACACGGTTACGAAATGGCGCTGCTCGAGGGTTACCGCAGCCCCGAGCGGCAGCAGAAGCTGGCAGCGATGGGCAGCAACGTCACGCAGGCCGGCGCCTTCCAGAGCTACCACCAGTACGGCCTGGCAGCGGACAGCGCGTTCTTCCGCGACGGCAAGCTCGTCATCAGCGAGAAAGACCCGTGGGCCATGCGCGGCTACGAGCTGTACGGCCAGACAGCGGAATCGGTCGGCCTCGTGTGGGGCGGGCGCTGGAAGATGATGGACCTCGGCCACGTCGAACTGCGCCGCAAGGGCGTGCTCGGCAAGCAGCCGGCACCAAGACAATGACGAAAGCGATAGGACACATGGGGAGCATGCAATGACACGGCCCTTCATCCTGCTGGGTGACAAGACGGACCATGGCGGCGTGGTGATCACCGCGTCGGGCAACACAAGCACGGGCGGCAAGGGCATCGCCTGCGTGGGCGACAAGGTGACGTGCCCGAAGAACGGCCACGGCGGCACGACCGTCATCGTGACGGGCGACCCGAACGTCATCATCGACGGCCGGCAGGCGGCGCGCCATGGCGACAAGACGGCTTGCGGAGCCACGCTGCTCTCCAGCCAGGGCAACACCGGCAGCCTCTGAACGCGCACGACATGGTTGCAAGACTCTTCCGGTCCGGGCTGACGCTGCTCGCGGTGTTCGTGGTGGTGTGGATCGCCGTCATCGTGTGGTGGCAGTCCGTCAACCGCATGCCGACCACGGCAGACATCTTTACGTACCTGCTGTTGCTGCCGCTGGGCATGATCGTTGGATACTGGGTGATCAAGCGCGCGGTGGATGGCATCCGCTCCAACGTGGCGGCGGGCCGTGAACTGTCGGCCGCCGCGCCGGCTGCGGCACGCGCCGATGCGCAGCCTGCGGACGCGCAAGACACCACCCGCCAATGGCGCGCGGTGCTGCTGGCCAGCGCGTTGCGCGCCCCTGCGGGCGGCGACGCCGCGTCGGTGGTCGAAGCTGTGCAGGCCAACGCGCAGCCTGGTTTGATCGACGTGCAAGGCGTTGGCCAGCCCGTCTTTGCCGCACCGGTGGATGGCCTGGACACTGAAGACCTGCGAGCCGAACTGCGTGACCAGCATCCCGATCTCGACTGGCCGGATGAACGCCTGCGGGCGCTCGCCCTGGCCGGCCAGGTGGCAGAAGAACTGGCGGCCCATGCCGTCGCCCATGCGCCGCAACCAGCGGAATCCGAAGCGACGCGGCTGATTGTCACCGCGCTGCTGCCGCGCGAGTGGACGCCCCAGCAGCAGGCAGCCGCCGACGCCTGGCTGCGCCAGCGCATCGCGCAGATGTGGCCGGCCGATCATCTGACGATCGAGCCCATTGCCGCCAAGGGCGATGCCGATGCGCTGCTGCTGCTCGACCGCGCCACGCAAGGCGTGAACCGGGCCAGCGACACGCCCGTGCTGCGCATGGTGCTGGTGAGCGATTCTCTCGTCGGCCCGAGTGCGGTCGAGCATCTGATGCAGCATGAGCAGTTGTTCGAGGCACATCGGCAGCATGGCCGCGTGCCGGGCGAAGCCGCCGCCGGTGTTCTTCTGTGCGCGCAGGACATGGCGCAACGCCTGATGCCTGCCGCGCTGGCAGGCGATGCACCACCAGCGGAGTCATTCACCATCACGCGCGCCAGCGTGACGCGGCTCGATGCCCCCACACCCGATCGCGGCCAGCCGCAGCTCAAGGCGCTGGGCGAAGCCGTCGGCCATGTGCTCGATACGCTGGCTGCGGCGGCCGCCCAGTCCACGCACGATGCCCAGCCCGCCGGACAGGCCGATGGCGATGGCGCATCTGCCCCTATCAGCGTTGCCGGCGTGGTGTCCGACACCGGCATGCACCCCGTGCGCACCGTCGAGGTGGCGCGGGTGTTTGCCGAGCGTCTTCCAGCGCTGGATGTTGCAGCCGACCTGCTGCCGGTCGGCACGCCCTGCGGCTACGTGGGCGCGGCCGGGCCGCTGCTGTCCGTGGTCGTGGCGCACCAGTTGAGCCAGCAGACCAGCAAGCCGGTGCTGGCCATTACCGCCAACGACATCCAGCAACGCGGCGCCATCGCCGTGGTGCCAAGCCTGACCTGACCCCGTTCCTGATCCCGATTTCGTCTGCTCACGAGCCGAAGGCAACATGCAACGCTTCCTGAAATTCCTGACCAACACACGCACGCTGTCGATTCTGGGCGTGATCGTGCTGACCATCTTCCTGCTGCTGATGGCGCAGACCTTCGAGATTGGCCTGGTCTGGGCCGGCGTCGTGCTGGGCGTACTGCTCGGGCTGTGGCTGCTGACGTATCTATGGAAGCGCTGGCGCGCGCGCCAGGCCAGCAACAAGCTCGAAGGCGTGCTGGAGCAAGCGGCCGCCGACCAGACCACCACGCCGGACAAGCGCGAAGAAGTGGAAGCCCTGCGCGTGCGCCTGGCCGAAGCCGTCAAGACGATCAAGCGCTCCAAGCTCGGGCAGATGTCAGGAAGCGCCGCGCTGTATGAGCTGCCGTGGTACATCGTGATCGGCAACCCGGCGGCAGGCAAGAGCACGGCCGTGCTGAACTCGGGGCTGCAGTTTCCGTTTGCCGACAAGGGCGGCGCGGTCATCCAGGGCATCGGCGGCACGCGTAACTGCGACTGGTTCTTCACCACCGAAGGCATCCTGCTCGACACGGCCGGCCGTTATTCGGTGCACGAAGAAGACCGCCGCGAGTGGCTGGGCTTCCTCGACCTGCTCAAGCGCTATCGCCCCAAGGCGCCCATCAACGGCATCGTCGTGACGGTGAGCGTGTCGGAACTCACGCAAAACCGCCCCGAATTCGCCATCAACCTGGCCAAGAACCTGCGACAGCGCGTGCAGGAACTGACCGAACGCCTGGAAGTGTTTGCACCGGTGTACGTGATGTTCACCAAGGCCGACCTCATCACCGGCTTCACCGAGTTCTTTGGCGACAGCGAGAAGCAGGAGCGCGACCGCGTCTGGGGCGCCACCCTGCCCTTCGAGCCCGATTCGAAGCCCGACGTGGCCGCCGTGTTCGACCAGCGCTTTGACGAGCTGTGCGACGGACTGAAGGAGATCAGCGTGGCGCAGATCGCGCTGCACCGGAACAACAAGCTCTCGCCGGGGCTGCTGAGCTTCCCGCTGGAATTTGCGTCGATCAAGCCGACGCTGCGTGCGTTCCTGATGACGCTGTTCGATGAGAACCCGTTCCAGTACAAGCCGGTATTCCGCGGCTTCTACTTCACCAGCGCGCTCCAGGAAGGCGCCACCAACAGCGTGTCGGCCGAACGCATCGCGCGACGCTTTGGCCTGTCGACCGACGGCGCCGCACGCACGCGAGAGGTGTTCTCCAAGAACGGCTTCTTCCTGCGCGACCTGTTCTCGAAGGTGATCTTTGCCGACAAGCAGACCGTGCGGCAGTTCGCCAGCCCCGCCAAGACGCGCCTGCGCATCGCTACGTTCTTTGCGCTGGTGCTGGCGCTGGGCGTGATGCTCGGCGGCTGGACGTGGTCGTACATGGGCAACCGCACGCTCACGGCCAACGTACAGGCCGATCTCGACAAGATCGTGAAGATGCAGCAGAACCGCGTGGATCTGCAATCGCGCCTGGAAGCGCTCGATACGCTGCAAGACCGGATCGAACAGCTCGACCGGTATCGCAACGACCATCCGCTCGCGCTGTCGCTGGGCCTGTACCAGGGCGACACGCTGCAGCACAAGCTGCTCGACGAGTACTACAACGGCCTGCGCCAGGTCATGCTCAAGCCGGTGGGCAGTGCCATCGAGACCTTCCTGGCGGAGGTCAACGCGCATCCGGACCAACTTGCTCCGATGGTGCGTCCGCCCGAAACCGGCGCGGTGATCGCCACGTCCGTCACCACGGCAACGGCCACGGTGGGCACGGCGTCGGGCGCCGCGGCCAATGCACCGGCTGCGCCCAACCAGGCCACCGCCTCCACCGGCGCCAAGCGCTACACCGATGCCTCGCCCACGAACGTGGAAGACGGCTACAACGCGCTGAAGACGTACCTGATGCTGTCGGACAAGCGCCACGTGGAAGTCGCCCACCTCACCGACCAGATCACGCGCTTCTGGCGTGGCTGGCTGGAAGACAACCGGGGCAACATGCCGCGCGAGCAGATGATCCGCTCGGCGGAGCGCAACCTGTCGTTCTTCCTCGCACGCGTGAACGACGACAACTGGCCGCTGCTGGAAGGCAACCTCGCGCTGGTGGACCAGACGCGTGAGAACCTGCGCCGCGTGGTGCGCGGCATGCCCGCACGCGAACGCGCGTACGCCGAGATCAAGGCCCGCGCCTCCACGCGCTACGCCCCGATGACCGTCGCTCGCATCGTCGGCGATACCGGGGCTGGCCTGGTAGCCGGCAGCTACGCCGTGCCCGGCACGTTCACCAAGGAAGCGTGGTTCGGCTACGTGCAGCCCGCCATCAAGGAAGCGGCCAACAAGGAACTGCAGACCAAGGACTGGGTGCTGAACGTTGCCGCACGCGACGACCTCACGCTGGAAGGCAGCCCCGAGCAGATCCAGAAGGCGCTGGTCACGATGTACAAGACCGAATACGCGCGCGAATGGCAACGCTTCATGCAGGGCGTGGCGATCCAGGATTTCAGCAGCTTCGACCAGGCCGTCACCGGCATGAACCTGCTGGGCGACCCGACCAACTCGCCGATCCGCAAGGTGCTCGACACCGCGTATGAGCAGACGTCGTGGGACAACCCGTCGATGTTCAACGCCGGCCTGAAGCAGGCCAAGACCGGCGTGCTCGGCTGGTTCAAGCAGCTCTTTGCACGCCAGACGCCGTCGCAGGTGAACGTCAACCTGGAGGTGGGCGGCAATGCCGATGCCGGCGCCATCCCGATGGGCCCGGTCGGCAAGGAGTTTGCGGGCCTGGCGCGCGTGGTGGTGATGCGCGACGACAAATCGCTGCTGCGCGGGTACATGGAGTCGTTGTCCAAGGTGCGCACGCGCTTCAACCAGATCAAGAACCAGGGCGACCCCGGGCCGGGCGCGCGCCAGCTGATGCAGCAGACGCTGGACGGCAGCGGTTCGGAACTGGCCGACACGCTCAAGTACGTGGATGAGCAGATGCTGACCGGCATGACCGACAGCGAACGCGCCACACTGCGCCCGCTGCTGGTGCGGCCGCTGCTGCAGTCGTATGCGGTGGCGATCCGTCCGGCCACGGTGGAGGTCAACAAGGTGTGGAACGCGCAAGTGTATCAGCCGTTCGTCACCACGCTGGCAGACAAATACCCGTTCTCGCCCAACGCCAAGATCGAGGCCAGCGCCGCCGAGATCGGCCAGGTGTTCGGCCCGGACGGGGCCATCGCCAAGTTCGCCAGCACGACCATCGGCCCGCTGTCGGTGCGCCGTGGCGACATGATCGCGGCCCGCACCTGGGGGGACCTGGGTATCTCGTTCGTGCCGGAGTTCACGACCGGCTTCACGCGCTGGATCGCGCCGCTCACGGGTGGCGCGGCCGGCGGTGCGGGCGGTGCAGCCGCTGCGGCCCCGCAGACCGTGTTCCAGATCCTGCCGGTGCCGTCGCAGGGTGCGACGGAATACACCATCGAAATCGACGGCCAGCAACTGCGCTACCGCAACACGCCGCCGCAATGGACCAACTTCGTGTGGCCCAACCCGCAAGGCACGCCCGGCGCGAAGGTGACGGCCACCACGTTCGACGGCCGCACGGTCGAGCTGCTCAACGAGCCGGGCCGCTTTGGCCTGGAGCGGCTGATTGCCACGGCCACGCGCAAGCGTCGTCCGGATGGCGCGTTCGACCTGTCGTGGACGAAGGACAATCTGACCGTGTCGATCAGCCTGCGCATCATCAGCAGCCCGCAGACCGGGGGCACCACGGCATCCGATTCGCCGCAAGGCCAGGGCCTGCGCGGGCTGCGCCTGCCGACGTCGATTGCCGATGCCAGCGCGCCACAGAACACCTCAACGCCGCCCGCGCCGGCCGGTGCGCCGCCCTCGGGCCCGGCGCCGGCGACGACGCAGGCAGCCCGCCACGGCGCCGTCACGGAAGAGCAAGGAGGGACGGCGCAATGAGCCAGACCCAGTTGCAGCTTTCGTACTTCGGCAAGCTGCCCTCGCGCGGCGACTTTGTGAAAAGCGCCAACAACGTCCAGCTGCTCGACACGCTGGACCGTTGGCTGGCCCAGGGCATGGAACTGCTGGCCGAAGCCCCCGATTGGAAGACGACGTACGACAACTGGAAGCCCGTGCAGTTTGCGTTCCTGGGCTCGCAGAGCAAGCTGGCGATTGCCGGTACGCTGATGGCGAGCAGCGACCTGTCGTCGCGCCGCTTTCCGTTCCTGACGGCCGCAGCGATGGAAGTCGAGCGGCCCATCAACTTCATCGCGCGCAGCCCGATTGCGCTGGCCCGCCTGTGGACGCGCGCCGGCCAGCAGATGCTGTCGCTGGGCACCGCGGAAGACGCCACCGAGGGCCTGCGTCTGCTGGCGGAAGGCCAGCACGGCGTGGAGACCGGCGCCGCCACACAGTCGCACGATGCGAGCTTCTCCGATTTCATCGACTTCCAGACTGTTGCCGGCCTGGAGCAGATGCTGCGCGCGGAAGGCCACAACATCTGCCTGCGCCGCACGCTGCTGGCGCTCGGCACGCTGCTGCAGCCCGTGATGGCCAATGGCTCGTCGCGCCTGGAGAAGGGCCTGACGCTTCCCCTGCCCGCTGATCCGCTCTACCGCAGCCTCGTCGCCAGTTTCTGGCTGGAGCTGGTATCGCGCTTCCTGCAGCGTGCGGACTTTGAACTGTCGCTGTTCCTGGGCGAGATCAACGGCACGGAGCGACTCGTCATCGGCTTCAACGGGGCATCGTCGCGCACGCTGCACAGCGTGATGTCGCCGCTGGCGTATGCCGAACAGAACATCAACATCGACGATCCGGAATGGGTCGACCAGCACGTCAGTGGAGAGTACGGCTTGGCAAAGCTCGTGAGTTACCTGGAACAGCCGCAGCTTTCGCTACGCGTGGCCATCGACACCTTCCGCGAAGTCTTCATCGGAGAATGAACATGGGTCTGCATGCAATCAAGCGCGGCTTCCGGCCTGCAACGCTTGCGGCGCGCGCCGCCCTGCTCGCATGTATGAGTGCCGCCCTGCCCGCCTACGGCGCCCCCGGAGATGCGGCACCGGCAGCCGGGCAGGTCGTGGCCGGAGGCATGGTGCCGGACGAAGCCACCAAGGCCACCGTGCTGGCCAGGCTGCGTGAGCTGTACGGCAGCGCCAACGTGGTCGACCAGATCGAGGTGGGCAATGTGGTGTCGCCGCCGAACTGGTCGGCCAACGTGCAGAAGATCCTGTCGCCGGCCATCAAGCAGGTGAACCGCGGGCAGTTGAACATCGACGGCACGCAGATCGCCCTGCACGGCGACGTCGGCAACGAAGCCCAGCGCCAGCAGATCACCAGCGACATGGCGACGACGCTCGGCCAGAGCTACACGATCAAGAATGGGCTGCGCGTGGCGGCGGTGTCCGAGCAAGGGCTGCTGGACCAGACGCTGGCCAATCGCATCATCGAGTTCGAAACCGGCAGTGCCACGCTCACGCCCAAGGGCCGCGCGATTCTGGATGAAATGGCCGCCGTGCTGCCGCGTCTGAACGGCCGCAAGATCGAGATTGTCGGCCACACCGACAACTCCGGCAGCCGCGCCATGAACCTCAACCTGAGCCAGGCCCGCGCAGAGACGGTGAAGAACTACCTGATCGCCAAGGGCGCCGAGCAAGGCACGCTCACCGCGATTGGCGTGGGACCGGACCAGCCCGTCGCCCCCAACAACACCGACGAAGGCCGATCGCGCAATCGGCGGATCGAGTTTCGGGCGAGCAAGTGACGCGGGAGGATGCTCGCCGGCGGGCACGGTTGCGTGAACCGTCGCCTGCTGCACCATTGCAGCCGGGTGATGAACGGCGTGCCTCCACCCAGATCCGCCTCGAGTACCACGACCCCACCAGGAGACGGTCGCAGCCAATCGCGCAATTTTCTCCGGTGAAAGAGCGCATCTGGTGGCTCTGGTGCCACCTGGTATGGGCTTGGCAACAGCTTGAGCACTGGCTTGCCAGTCGGCGACGGGGGGCGCCTGTCGCGATCGTCAGCGGCATCATTCGCTCAGTACAGGTGGATAGCGCAGCGTTCAAGGCCTACGAGGCCATGGGATTAAGCGTTGATGCCAATGCGCACAGCGCATATGACTACACCGACGACATCTCGCGGGATACCTACTATCGCGTGACTCCCGTCGTCATCACGTTGACCGACGATCGGGTTATCCACTTCTGCGAATACCAGGTCACAGACCGTCGGGTTTCGTCCAATGCACCTTATTTCGCGGGCCTGAACGGCATGCGCGTGCTTGCTGCAGGCTGGTGGGACAACGGCTGTTTTTCCGCGTGGGGCATGCGCTTGTCCGGCCGCCGTGAGCCACAGACTGTCTATGTTGCAAAGCGCCCTCGAAACTTGCCCGAACCGCTGGAGACCATACTGTCGCGCAGGAACTCCGGCCTTAGCGAGGCGATCGGCCTTCTCGGTTATTTCAGTGCGCTGATGCTCGTGGTCATGCTTTTTGTGGCAGGTAGCGAATTGGGCCTGGAAGGTGCCAGTTCCCTCACGGGGATGATGGTCGGGATGTTTACCCTCGCGCCGATGTTGTTCGTGATCATTTCACAGACGCTGATGCGCCTGATGGCGGGGCCCTTGCGCTCCATCCCAGAAATGATGGCGGCGGGTGAATACGGCAACCGCCATCTCCGCTTGCGCAGCTTTGACTTCGGCCGCTGTGAGCGTGCTGTGTTTCAGGTGCTGGAGCGACCGCAGCAAGAGTAATCTTCGAGAGCGGCCATTCCTGCCTCCCGGCGGCGTGCCTCTCGGCACATACGGCGGACACCAAAACAGATGACATCGCCCACCCCATCGACCTCTCCCGATTCCGTCTCCTCACTCCAGGCCGCTGCGACGGATGAGGATAGAGAAGCCTGCCTGCTTCGGCTGAGCGCGTATTCACCGGACGCGCCCGATGCTCCAGTGCCGTTCAGCCAACGTCTGGCGGACGCTGAAGGATGGTCGCGCTTATATACGCTGACCGTCATCGAGGAATACAAGCGCTTCGCGTATCTGGCGGTGTTTGCAGGGCACCCCGTCACGCCCTCCGAGGCGATCGATGCCGCCTGGCATCTCCATCTGCAATATTCGAAAGAGTATTGGACGGTGTTTTGCGGGGAAGTACTACGCGCGCCGCTACACCACGCGCCGGGGATTGGCGCACCGGACGAAGACGACGCCTACGCACAGCATTACGCGCAAACACTGGAAAGCTACCGGCGCATGTTCGGCGAGGAGCCGCCAGCCGACGTCTGGCCGAGGCCGGAGCAGCCCGAGGCAGCCAAGGCGCCGGAAACTGTCGTCCACACACAGCATGTGCCGGAGCCGGTCATGCCGCCGCCCGCATCCACAGCGCACTCATTCATGCCATCCGTATGGCTTGTGATCGCCGTCATTCTCATCGCCATCACCACAAATGTCGCCTCGGATGTCGATGTGCTCAGCTATTCGGGGCCGCGCTTTCTCGCGTTCTATCTGGGTGTGTGCGTGATGGCATGTCTGCTGATCCGGGGCCTGCATCGCGCTGCCTACAGCCGGAACCCCTGGGGTGCCGCGGCTGGCAACGTGCCGCGTCAGCTGACACCTGCCGAGGCGGCGCTCATCACCGGCGATGCCGCACGAATGGCGCAGGTCGCGGCGTTGACGCTGCTTGATGCGGGTGCGATCCGCATGGCCCCTCCGGCTAAACGGAAGCGCGACCGCAACACCTACGTGGTCGCGAACGAAGATCGAAGGCCGGAGCGTCACGTCAACGCGTGGACATGGCTCGCCCGGCAAACGCAGCAGCGCTCGCCGTGGCCGAACTTTCACAATCGGCTCGTCGATGAAGCGTCCGACATGACAGATCGGCTGCGCAGCGAAGGATGGCTGTGGACCCGCGGCGCGATGCGCGGAACGACGCTCGCAGCGTGGGCCATTGTGCTGGCGACGCTCTGCCTGGGCGTGATGAAGGTCTTTGTAGGCCTGTCTCGCGAGCGTCCGGTGATGTGGCTGCTGATCGAGATGGCGCTGTTCGCCATCGTGTACTGGGGCGTGACGGCGCGGCTGATCGGCGTCGGGCGTGCCGGCCCCACTGCGGGGGCCAACGCCGCGCTCGAGGTCTATCGCAAGCGCGGCCAGCAGGGGCCACGCGCCGGTTTGTCGACGCACGACCTACTGTGGTTGACCGCGTTTGGCGGCACCAGCGTGCTGGCCAACACAGCATGGGCGCGATACCGATCGATGATGGGACCACCCGCCGGCGCCAGTTCCGGCGGCTCCGGAGGCGACACGTCGAGCAACTGCAGTTCAAGCAGCAGTAGTTCCAGCAGTTGCAGCTCGAGTAGCTGCGGATCCAGCGGCTGCGGCGGCTGCTCGAGCAGCTAGCCGAATCAACTGGCGCTTTCCGAGGGCGGATCGCCCAGGCCCAGCAGCTCCTCGATCTGCGACAGCGTCGCATCGTCCTTGACCACCGTGCGCAGCCAGGCATGCAGCGGCATGTCGCCCCACTTCGCGGCACGTGCGGCGAGGTAGGCAACGGGGCTGTGCGGCTCGGTCTGGCGGAAGAACTCGGCCACATCGCGCAGCTGGTTCAGCGCCTGGGCGCGCGTGCGGATGGGGCCGGAAACCACCGTTTCGATGACAGTGCCGGCGGCAGACTGCGTCGCCTGTTGCGAAGCGTCCTTCGCTTCCACGGCGGTTGGCTTGGGCTCCGGCTTGCCACCGAAGCGCTCAACCAATGCGCGCACCGCTTGCAAGGCTTCGCGCGCCGGGCGGAAACTCGGCGCGTGATCACCCGCCCGTGCATCGAGCACGGATTCCAACCGCAGCAGTGCGGCGCCGCAGCCGACCACATCGTCGTGCAGCGTCTTGTAGAACGCAGGCGGCGTGGCCCGCCGTGCGGATTCAAACTGCTCCTGCGTGATTTTTCCGCGCGACAGCTCGTCTGCCTGCTCCGGATCTCGGCGGATGGCTTCGACCAGGCTGGTGGCGACCTCCCAATCGACCAGGCTATAGCCGCCCTTGCCCGCCTCCACCAGCGGGACCTCGCGAATGAGCTGGCTCGAACGCGTCGCAAGCCACGCCATGCTGCCCATGCGCGCTTCAGGATCGTCGGCTTCCGGCAGCGGATAGAGGTGCTCCCAGAACTGCTCGCACAATCCGGCGATCAATTCGTAGCCCTCGCGCAGGCCGGCAAAGCCACGCTCCTTCGACAACGCCTCGGCCAGCCATGCGGCCAGGCGCAGATCCTTCGTGCGGTTTTGCAGCAGCGACGTGCTCTCGGCGATGACGGCGCGCCAGTCGGCTTCCTTGATCTCGGTCACCCAGTCGCCCTGGTCCAGCGACGGGTCGTCAAAGCGCCGCGCCTCCTGGATGCTGTCGAATTCTGCTGAGAACAGCATGTCTTCGCCGCAGGGTTGGGCACCGGGCAACGGCGCGAGGAGTTGGTCGAATGGGAGAGCAGCCATGGTGTGAAACGATGAGCCGTGTAATGCGAGGGTCAGGGTTTGGCGATGCGGCAATCGGCCAGCACCAGCGTCAGGCCAACGAACTGCCGGTTCAGGCAGTCCAGCGTGATGTCCTTGCTGGGCTTGTACGCCGCAAGCTTGTGATCGGGAAACAGCGCCTTGAGCGCGTCACGCTGATCGTCCTGGAACGGCGCGCCCACCTTCAGGTCTTCCGTCACGGCCAGCGTGTTCAGACTGTCGTCGGACAGCGGATAGACCTGACCCTTGAAGACCAGGCGGCGACCGTCGTATTTCTTCGACGCGGTCGGCGCGTCCTTGAAATATTCGGTCAGCACCTGGCGGTACGAAACCTGCAACGGGGTGTCGTCCTGGGCGAATGCGGGCGTGACGAGCAACGCGACCCCAGCAGAAGCGGCGGCGAGGCAGGACAGTGCGTTCATATCAGCGTGCGTGAATGAGACGTCCGCGCGCGCGGGGCGGACGGTGGAGATGCTACGCAGGCTTGGGGCGGTTGGGGGGATTGTTTCTAAATCTTCATGTGGCCCCACTCCCCACAGCCGGCCGTAGAGGTCTCTGCGAATATCGGCGGCTCAGACCGCTTCAGGTACCTTGGCCGGCCAGGTGAGCGGCTGCTCTGGTCCGATACCGTTTTCCCGCCTGGTCTGGCCAACCTCGCTGTTCCACCCCACAGGAAAGACCGGCCAGTAGCACAGGCACTCCGCCAGCCAATTGAGTACGTGGTCGGGGTTGCGGCCTTTGTGTAGCCATTCGCTCGGCATGGCGGGAGCTTGCACGGCGTCCATGCCCTTCTGCATGAACGTCTGTATGTAGCACCAGAGACGCTCGCCACTGTTACGCGGCCCAACCCAGATCAGATCCTCTCCGCGTCGTTGCGGATCCGCTGCGTCCAGCGGCGGCCAGTACAGAAGCAGGCAGCCGCCGTAGTCTTTCTTGCGCCGCTTCTCGCGCGCTTCGTCCGACAAGTCATAAGCGGGCACGCCAAAGCCAGTGACCAGATCCAGCAGTCCCGCGATAGCAAGACTGCCATCCACTTCGCTACCGCTTTGCCTCGACCAGTTCACCTCTCTTCGGAGCTGCTCAGCCCTATCGTTGAGCGAGCTCGCGTACTCCTGGCTTTGCTCAGATTCGGCGGGCGGCACCCAATGTACGTGGGCTTGGACACGTGACCAGTCGAGTACTGCATTGCCGCCCCACCGCCCTGGCCGCAACACGTACACCTTCCCTGTGGTTCGGTTGAAGCGATAGCGTGCGCAGCGCGCCGTAAAAACGTAGCTTTGAAACTCGCGCCAGAGCAGGGATGCCATGGGTACGCCTAGCACCGCGAGGAGCAACATCCCCAGGAGCACCCCGAGCTCCTTGATGGAGTTCGGTGGAAACGGTATCTGCGGATCGCCAACGAACGCGACATCCCACAAGAACCACAGTGTTCCCCCGCTCAATAGCAAACATAGCGGTATGAAACACATAACGACGACCAAGCCAGCCCAACGCGGCAGCTCATCGTTGCGCAGATTGCTCAGTTCCAGGAAGTGCTCGTTCAAGTCGAGGACTGTCGGCTCAGAAGGCCACAGGATGGCCAAGTCGGACGAAGTGCCATCAAGCGGGTGCTGCATAGGGGCATCGCGCAAATCGGCATAGTCTTCAAGGGCCTTGACCATGCCGTGCTTGCGGCGATAGCGATGAAAGGCAGCTTCAAATGTGAACATCGTCGGATGCTGTTATTCAGTGCACTTCAATTCACGGACTCGGTGGTGCACATACGGCACGGTGCTTTTCGAGGGTATCCGCCGCCTTGGCCTGGTAACTCAGCTCCCTCTGCATCGGACTTGAGGTATGGAAGCCCTTGTGCGGCGATTCATACCCAATGGATACCGGCACCTTCCTGGCACGAGAAAACTAAATTCGCTGAGTTAGGCCGGTTTGCGAAACGATCTCTGCCGGCCACTTTGGCTCCGGCGCAAGGCGTTGTCCGACGTACTCGAAAATACCCGCAGGAAGAAACAGCCAAAACAGCGGGATCCCAACCGCCGTCAGCAGCACCAACTCAACCACGTGCATATTGGCGCGCAGCCGTGCGCCTTCTTCTGTCCGGTCAAACAACGGATAGAACTCCAGCAGGCACCGTCGGAAACTGATATCGCGCGGGAACGGCCTGATGTCTCGCAAGTTCTTTGGCCCCTCACTCATGAAGCAGCGGATATACGCCCACATCTGATGCAGCACGAGTGGAGTCGCCACCTGCGACTTCACGATGATCCGATCCTGGACCTTGGTCGTATTCGCTTCGCACTGCGCCAAAATCAGCCCATAGCGCACCGAGTATGTCTTGCCGTTGTATCCGGCGATCTTTCCAATTTCCGCTTCGACGCGCGACCAATCCAGCTCCTTGATCACGGTCTTCCATGTGGCGAATGGATTCGCCTTGGGCACATACTCAAACGCAAAGACCTTCCGATTTTTTCGATCGAACAGAACCGGAAGGTCTCGTGGCGTCCTGACCCCTCTCTTGATGAGGTGAAGCAAAAGAACCGCAAGCCCGAGCAGCATCAAGGCCAGCACCGACGCGATGACCGGCGACTCTTCAGGGTGGCCCTCCTGATACATCTGGCCGATGAACGGCAGCATGGCGACAAACGCGACGGAGACGCCCACCCCAAACATCAGACCAAAACCACGCTGGATGGACGACGCCCGGGACAACTCAAATACGTCTTCATTCACGTAATTGAGGTCGAGTGAGAGGTTCGGTTGATCATTCTTGTCGCTGGACCTGAGCGGCACGGTTGGGCCGGGCAAGTCTTCATACCAGTAGGGGCTCTGCGGCTGCAGCTTCGACCCAGTTTCTTGCATTTCAATCACTCACTGTCATCAGCTTTTCTGCCCACCCTTCAGGGTCGCTCTTGTCCGGCCAATACTTCACCTCGATCTGGGCCTTCTTGAAGATCTTGGTGTTGACTTCAATGCTCTCCTCGATGGTGTAAGACCCAGCTCCTCGTTGCGCCGTACCTTGACGGTTCCGATAGCGCGACGACGTATCGATGATCTTGCTGGGCATCGCCTTGAATTCGGGTAGCACATCCGGGTCTTCTCCGCCCGCCATGATCAGTTCCGCTCCCCCTCGTCCGTCGATCGCCTTCACCTTCCATTCATACACAGACCGCTTGGAGTCGTAACTGGGGAAAGTCAACTTGACCTTCAACGTGTCGAATCCAGTTGCCATTTCTCTCCAATCATCATTGAAACCCAGCTCCACGCCGAGGCCCAGCACCAATGCGTTCAGGTCAGCGATCTCATCATTCACCTGAGCATCGGTCCACTTGCCCTCTTTGCGCTGCCCCTTGCCCCAGTAGCACCGGTCCAACCAGATTTCTACCGGCGTACGCTCTGCGTTGACTGCATACCATATCAGCCCGATCCCGATTGCGGTGAGCAGCAGAATCCAGCCAAGGGGTCCGAGTATGAACGCCCCAGTTAGCGCGGAAGAGAATCCCGTCAGGAAACCGATGGCCGCACCGGCAACGAACGTGGCTGCCGCACCGGCATACGCCCATCCTGCCTTCGACTCACCTTGCCGGAATGCTCTGACAGCAGAAAATGCGGCCTGTATGCCGTCCACAAGCAGGGATAACGCCCCCAATGCTGCACCGGCCTTGATGAGTTTCTCGCCTACAGTTGCACCAAATGCCTTCAGCGTTGCCCCGGTCAGTTCGAAGGAAGCACCAATGAACCCGAGCGTGGCGGACACAACCGGCAGCTTGGCCTCCCACCCGCCTTGCTCACCAAGCGTCGCGTCCATCTGCTTGCGCGCATCGCGAAATGCCCACCCCTGAAGGACAAGGGAACTCAGAGCCAGAAGCGGCTCACCGCTTGCGCCAATCCCTCGAAGGCTTTTCGTGAGCAGCGACCTTCCCAGATTCTTTGCCGCACCTGGCAGCAGAGCCACGCTCCGCTCTAGTGGCCGCAGTATCTGAACCGCATCTCGACTCAACGTGACTGCCGCAATCTTGAGCGCGCTAGCGGCGTGTCCAGTCAGATCGACTGCTTCACGCTTTGCCTTGGCGATAACGGCCTCAATGTCCTTCTTCAGCTCGTCCGCCTTCTCCAGTGTCCATATGGTGACTTCGATGATCGTGTCCCGGACCTTGGCATTCGGAATGGAAAGCATGCCACCGATGAGCACACTGCGAACCTTCCGCCCGGAAACGTCGGCGAACTTCTTACCAGCGGCCGCCCCTTTTCGGGAAAATTCGTTCAACAGATCGACATACTGGCCGATCGTCATTTTCACCTGGATGAATACCGGGCTCACGTTGGCATAGAGCCTGAGCGCAGCCTGCACGACCATCTTTACTTTGGTGTCGACTGCATCGGCCGCCTTGTCTGCCAGCTGTGAGACTGCCCCATTTACCGCCGCGACAAGATGTGAAGCTGCCACCTGTACTTTCGTATCCATCAGGCGCTTGAAGCGTTCCGGGCCGTCGACCTCCTTGGAGGCAAGGATGGCTTTCAAGGTATCGTGCAGCTTATCGCCCTTGTTCAAGTCGGAGCCGGAGGGCAGCATGGCAGTCAGCAAATCCTTGCGCCCACCTGCGATGGCAGCATACGGAATCGTGAAACCCGTGGGATTGGCGGCATCCTTATGATTGCTTAGCCACTCGTCCCATAACTTGATCCCGGCTTCGCCCTGCGGCCCGCCCGCCAATGCCGGAGCACACATGGCCATGAGCCTAGTGTTCTCGTGGAGCTTCTCAGTGTCGTAGTCGCCGAGCCACGTTTTCCATTCCGCTGTGCGCGCCCAGGTGGCCCAATCCTGATCGCAATCCGATATCTGGTTGGCGAACTCGCACATTTGATTGGTATAGCGTTGTTCGAACTTCTCGCGTTCGCCCTCGTTATACGAATCCTTCAGCTTGTCCCACGTCTTCTTCTGCTGCGTGGAGACACGCTCGGCGCGCGTCGTCGTTACCGTCGTCCTTTGAGTTTGGCTCGGAAGATCGTCGGGAAAGATATAGGTCTCGCTGACCGTGTCCGGGACTTTGCGCTTTGCTTCGTCTTCCTCAATTGCCGACTTTGTCGCCGTCTCGATCTGCTTTTTCAGCCCGACGATCGCCTGCGATACAAACAGCGGCCGAGCCACGGCAGTGTTGTACGCCTGCCGCCATTCGACGCGGTCGTGAATATGACCATTCAGCTCTTTTACGATGCCCACAGGATCGTGGACGGCAAAGGCTGCAATCTTGCCGGGCTTGCCCATCGCTTTGCGCTTGTCTGCAACGTTCTTGGCATAGCCGGTCAGGGCAGCCGACTGCCCTGACCGAGCGAAGTTGCCATGAAGACTTTGCCACGCATTGTTCTTCTTCGTTGCCTGATTACCCCGCTGATCCCAAAGCCCCCCGCTATACCCACGGCGCGCCAGATACTCTTGGTCCTGCGCGACATACTCGAACACCATCTCATGCAGACGCGTGTTATCGGGGCCGATCTCAAAACAGTGCTTGGTGGTGTCAGGATTCGACGCCACTTTTTTGATTTCACACAGTTGCATGCGCTTAGCAGGGTCGCCCTCATATTTCCCACGCACTGTGCTATTCCAGACGTTCTCTGAAAAGGCGATCCAGACCTTCTCGTAGCCGTGCGGAATCGTAATGAAACTCGCCGGGATATTGTCGCCGGCACGCTTACACGCTTCCGTCAACGGCCGCTCGGTCTTCCAGTCCGGATCATCCGGATCCGCCAGAACACGCAGATAACCATCTTCGGTCACAACGTAGCTTTGCCACATGCCCGCCTTACCGAGATAGACGTGCACGAAGCCCTTTCGCAGGATCCGAAGCGCGTATTTGTTCGCTTTGAGTTTCTGACTGTCGAACGCATCAAGCATCGACACTGCACTAAGCGGCTTGACCCCGGATGCAGCCACATAATTCGGTAACACCGCATAACGAACCGGCAGAATGGGATACCCATCGCGCTCGCAAAAGCCGCATTTACCAGTCTTGTTGTTAGGCGCGCACTTCTGCGCAGTCTGGGCGTTCTTCTTGATCGCCTGCGCGCCATTGCCGGGCGCAGGAGCGGTCGTCTTCGCAGCAGTTGCCGGTGTAGTCGCCATATCGAACTCTTATTACTGAAGTGACACGGGGTCGATGCCGTATGAAGCGATTTCGTCGAGAACCACGTCGGGCTGCGCCGCGATAGTCTCGGCGAGAGAGTCCTCACTACCCGTTCGTATGTCCTGCAAGATAGTCTGAACGTTAGGGTGCTCGTACCAGAAGGGACTCAGCGTGAGGCAATTGAGCACGAAAAAAATCACGTCCTGCTGGCCGCGTAGCCCTTGCTCGTTTGCGAGTCGAACCAATCCGTCAAGCGTCTTCTCTGGACGCTCGGGAATGCTCAGATCGGACTTCTTGAGCGCCATCAAAACCCTGCGGGCATCGGCAATACGGTCATGCTGCGCCCACATGGCATGCAACTGCTGAACAGACGCCGGTTTTGCAGGGTCAGTCTCCGGCGCCGATAGGGAACGTACCGTCGCAGCAGCATCGATGAACCACCAGTGCGTTCCCGGGGGAAGCAGCGACGGCAGGATGTCCGCATCATCGTCGGCAAGGAGTGCCAACCGGTGCGGCTCGAACCACGGCAAGACTCTCCGGCCCGTCAGCGGATTGGCAACAACGCACCTCGCCGCGATCTGGGATGCCAGTTCGTCTGCGTTCGCCGCGCACGCTACCCATCCGCATACGTAAGCACCATTCACGCTCGCGCTACGCTCGATTGCACGATCAATTGTCTCGCTGAGCAACGCCTCATCCGGATAACCGTGATCCCCTGGGCTGAATACCGTGACAAGCAGTGGGCAGATGTCGGGGTCATGCTGAAAATCCGGGCGGTCAACGCGCGCCCAGCGGGTCTTGGGCTTGCGCTCCAGCAAATGCTCCGGATGCAGCAGGTCAAACGGCGCAACGGGGTGGTTCGGATCCAGGATGACATGAATGTGGTATGCCGGATGCGACTCCCGAACCTCGAACCAGTCGGCGTACAGTCGCTGCAGTACATCCGTCTTTCCAGGCGTAAAAGCTTGATCTGCGTGCATCACGATTTCCATTCGCATTCGGCAAGCTGGCCCGGTTTCGTCGAATTACTAGCCCCCGCCCCACCCGGCCCCACAAACCGATGCCCCGCCCCCTTAAACGTCACCATCCCAGGCGCATGCAGCTCAATCGTTCCATTCGTCACCTTGATCTGCGCACCGGCCGCATTGACGAGCACGTGCTGCTTCGCCTCCGCAGTGACGTTGCCCTGCGTGGAGGCGACCGTCACGGCCTTCTCCGCCACCAGATGGGTCTCGCCCTTGAGGCTCGAAAGCCCGACCTTGCCGCTTGCGGCATGCATGGCGATGCCCGGCGTGGCATCCCCGGCTTGCCCGAGCGATTTGCCGTGCGCGTACAGGCTCACGCCCTCGGCCACGGCGACGGACAGGTTGCCGCCCACCGCCACGTTGGCATCCTGCTTGGCCGCCAGCGTCACGTGCGTGCCGGCAACCAGCACGGCATCGGCCGGCGTGGTCGCCAGCACCCCTTTGGGCGCCGACACCTGCAGATGCGGTTCGCTGTAGGCAACGGCTTCGGCGCCTTCGCCCGCGCGTTCGGTGTGGCGCAGCACCTCGGTGGTATGGCGCAGTTGCTTGAGCGCGGGGAGCTCCTTGGCGGCCGGCTCGTCGGAGATGCCGGCCTTCTGCTTCTGTGCGGCATCTGCGAGGGATTCGGCGAGGTCGCTGGCGGCCTCGATCTGGCTCGCCGCGGCTTCGCTGTCCTGCAATGACGTGCTGGTGCCCGCGCTGTGTGCGGTGAGCAGCAGGCCGGCCCCGGCGCGCACGGCACCGCTGTCATCGGTGGCGAGCGCGGCGCCGTGGCCGAGGTCTGCCTGGCGGGCGCTGTCGCTTTGCTCCTTGTGGTGGCCGAGCACGAGTCCGGTGGCCGCCTGGGTAGTGCTGAGCTGCGTGCGGCCCTGGCCTTCGGTGTCATCGAACACGAGCTGGTTGTAGCCGGACGTGCCCGACTGGCTGCCGGCCAGCGCCTGCGTCTTGATGCCGGACAGCACTGCGTTGTGGGCGTAGGCGCCCTGGCTCTTGCTGTCGCCGGCAAACCATGCGGGAGCGTTGCCCGTGGCGCCGGCCGCGCCGGCCTGGTTCTGGTTGTATTGCGCGTCGGTCTGGCCGCTGCCGTTGTAGGCCGCGCCCACCACGACGGGCCGGTCGATGTCGCCTTGCAGGAATTCGACCAGCACCTCCTGGCCGACGCGCGGCAGTGCCACGCCGCCCCAGTTCGGGCCGGCCACGGGCGCGGTCACGCGCACCCATGCGCCAAGGCCTGCGCTGGCGCGTGCGTTGTCGTCGCCTGTCGGATGCGGCTGGCGGCTGGCCGAGCGTGCGCCGCGCTGCCAGTGGAACTGCACCTTGATGCGGTGATCGCGGTCCGTATGCACGGGGCCGTCTGCGCCCACGACCAGCGCGGTCTGGCTACCGATAACGGTTGGACGAGGGTGCAGCGCGCGGCCCTGCGCGTCGGTCTGCTGCGGGCGCACGGGCACGTTGTCGCGCACGACAGTGAAGTGGTTGCGATAGAACGGCGCGTCGTCGCCTGCGGCATGATTGCTTCCCCCGGCCAGCACGTCGCCGCCGCGCAGTGCGCCTAGCGTTTCGGTCAGTACCTGGCCGAAGCGGTCGTCGAAGTTGTTGCGCGCCTGGTGCTTCACGGCCAACACGGCAAAGCGCTGCTCGCCATCGTCATGATCGAAGTGATCGAGCAACTGGAAGCGCGTGCCGGTCGCCAACGTGCGGGCTGTGCCTTCGCCGTCGAACTGCTTGTCGCGCAGCTCCAGCGCTTCCATCATCAGCCGCGCCACACGCTGCGCCTGGTTGTTGTCCTCAAACCAGTACTGACCGGGGTAATCGGTGTCTTGCAACGTCAGTTGCGGACCGTCGTTGCTTTGCTGCTGCGCGCCGAGTTGCGCCGTGCGCTTGGCGTTGGCGCGGTAGTCCCAACTGGCGATCGATACGGCATTGGTCTGCCAACGGCGGGCGCCTTGCCAGCGATCGATCACGTCTTCAGTGGCGGTGGCATCTGCACGGCCAAAGCGGATGCTCGCCTGTGCGTTGTCGGCAAAGACGTCATTCGAATCTGCAATGACCATGCGGTGTACGCCCAGCGCATCGCCGTCCTTGGCTTCGTGCTCGAAGAAATAGAAGAGCCCTTCTTCGGCCAGCAGGCGCGTGACGAAATCGAAGTCGCTTTCGTCGTATTGCGTGATGACGCTGCGGCGCGTGTAGACCGAGCTGTCGCGCAGCGCCCATCGCCACGCGGGCACGAGCCGGCCCTGGCCCTGATAGTCCCCAAACACGCTGTCGACCACCTCGATGACCGACATGTCCTGGAACAGGAAGCTGTCCTGCCGATGGCGCAGGAACGCGAGCCACGGTTCGATCACGAGCCGATAGCGTACGAGCCCGCCGTTGGCGCCCAGTTGCTCGAAGCGCGTCACGTGGCCATGGAACGGTCGAAGCGCGCTGCGGCTTTGCTGCGTCAGCAGGTCCAGCCGCACGGGCTGGCCGAGCAGCTTGGCGGAATCGATGTCGGCGTTGTCGGACAGCGCGGTGAGCTCGATCCGGAAACCGCCCGCGTCGATGTGCTCTGCGGCATCGAGTTTCTCCGCCAGCAGCGCGTTGGGCCCCAGCGGCGTTTCCAGCCGGAGCAGCCGGTCGGCCTGCCAGAACGACGCGCGCAGCAAGTTGGCCAGTTCGGTCGGAGAGACCATGGTGTGCTCGCTTATTGGATGCGGTACTTGAACTCGCCGTTCTTGCCGACGCCGACCTTGATCTTCTCGACGCTGCCGCCTTCGGCCATGCGCGTCAGCACCGACTCGGCAATCTGCGGCAACAGCGTGCCGTTGAGGATGTGGTCGACCGCGCGGGCGCCGGCGTCCACTTCGGTGCAGCGCGCGAGCACGGATTCGACCAACGCGTTGTCCCACTGGAACGTGGCCTTGTGGTTGGCCGCCACCCGGTCCCGGATGCGACCGAGCTTGAGCGTGATGATCTCGGCCAGCACGTCGTCGGAGATCGGGTAGTACGGCACCACCTTCATGCGCCCGAGGAATGCCGGCTTGAACGCCTTGTACAGCGTCGGGCGCAGCAGCTCGGCCAGCGCATCGGCGTCGGGCAATTCGTCGGCCGCCTTGTTCAGGCACGCCTGCATGATGGCCGATGACCCGACATTCGACGTGAGGATGATGATGGTGTTGCGGAAGTCGATCGGGCGGCCTTCGGCGTCGTCCATCTCGCCCTTGTCGAATACCTGGAAGAACATCTCCAGCACATCGGGGTGGGCCTTCTCTACCTCGTCGAGCAGCACGACGCTGTACGGGTTGCGACGCACCGCTTCGGTCAGCACACCCCCCTCGCCATAGCCGACGTAGCCCGGCGGCGAGCCCTTCAGCCCCGACACGCTGTGCGCTTCCTGGTACTCGCTCATGTTGATGGTGATGAGCTTGCGTTCACCACCGTAGAGGATGTCGGCCAGCGCCAGCGCCGTTTCCGTCTTGCCCACGCCGGAAGGGCCGGCAAACAGGAACACGCCGCGCGGCTTGTTCGGGTCTTCCAGGTTGGCGGTGGCGGTGCGCACGCGCTGCGCGATGGCATCCAGCGCGTGGTCTTGCCCGATCACGCGGGCGGCCAGCAGCGGCTTGAGGTTCAGCACCGTGCGCAGTTCGTCCTTGACCATGCGGCCGAGCGGAATGCCGGTCCACGCCGAGACGATCTCCGACACCACATGGCCATCCACCTGCAGCGGCACCATGGGCGATTCGCCCTGCAGCGCGCGCAGCTCTGCGAGCAGCGTGGCCAGTTCGTCCTGCTCGTCTGTTTTGTCGGCAGCGCGCTTACGCTTGGGGATCGAGACGACGTCGCTGTTGGCGGCCACGGGCAATGCGTCTTCCTCGCCGGCCTGGGCGGTACCGCTTTCGCGCGCCTCGCGCAGCGCCTGAATGCGAGCGACCAGCGCGCGCTCCTGCGCCAGACGTTCGGTGTTCTGCGCGACGCGTTGCTCCAGCTCCGTGCGCCGCTCGTTCAGCGCCTTCAGGCGCGCGTCGTGCCCGGCACCGCCGCTTTGCTCGCGCTCCAGCGCGTTGATCTCGCCTTGCAGACGTTCCAGCGTTTTCTGGTCGTCTTCAATGGCACCCGGCGTGGCGCTCTGGCCCAGCGCCACCTTGGCGCACGCCGTGTCGAGCACGCTGACGGCCTTGTCCGGCAACTGGCGGCCGCTGATATAGCGATGCGACAGTCGCACCGCTTCGGTAATCGCTTCGTCCAGCACGCGCACGCCAAAGTGGCGCTCCATCAACGGCGCCATGCCGCGCAGCATGGCGGCTGCCAGCGCCTCGCTCGGCTCTTCCACCTTCACGACCTGGAAGCGCCGGGCCAGGGCGGCATCTTTTTCGAAGTACTTCTTGTATTCGCTCCACGTGGTGGCGGCGATCGTACGCAGCTCGCCGCGCGCCAGGGCCGGCTTGAGCAGGTTGGCTGCGTCGTTCTGGCCGGCTTGCCCGCCCGCGCCGATGATGGTGTGCGCTTCGTCGATGAACAGGATGATCGGCTTGGGGCTCTTCTTCACCTCGTCGATCACGTTCTTCAGGCGGTTCTCGAACTCGCCCTTGACGCTGGCGCCGGCCTGCAGGAGGCCCATGTCGAGCGTGCGCAGCGTCACGCCCTGCAGCGGCGGCGGCACGTCGTTGGCGGCCACGCGCAGCGCCAGCCCTTCCACCACAGCGGTCTTGCCCACGCCCGCCTCGCCGGTGAGGATCGGGTTGTTCTGGCGGCGCCGCATGAGGATATCGATGACCTGGCGGATCTCGGCGTCGCGCCCGACCACCGGGTCGATACGGCCGTCGCGCGCCGATTGCGTGAGGTCAACGGTGAACTGGTCGAGCGCCGGCGTGGCCGTCAGCGCTGCGGCAGGCTTGGTGCCGTCGCCTTGCGTTCCGCCTGCGCCGGCATCGGCCATGTCGACGGCCTGCTCCTGCTCGCCCGAGCCGGCGGTCATGCGGTCGAAATCGTGCTTGAGGCGGTCCGCATCGATCTGCCCGAACAGGCGCGAGCCGCGCTGTGCGAGCGCCGAGAGGCTCGGTTCCGTCAGCAAGGCCAGCAGCAAATGGCCAGAGCGGATGCGCGTGATTTGCGAATCGAGCGAGGCGATCAGCCAGCCGTGCTCGAACAGCTTGGGCAGATACGGAGAAAACGCCGGCGTGCGCGTATTGCCGGTCTGGAAGCGGCCGATCTCGGCTTCAAGGTCGCGCTGCAGCGCGGCCAGGTCGATGCCGCTGGCGCGCGCAGCCACGGCAAAGTCGCTGCGGGGGTTTTCCAGCAGCGCGAGGAACAGGTGTTCGAGATCCACTTCGTAGTTGCCGCGCGCCATGCACAGCGACGCGGCGCGCTCGGCGGCCTGCCGGCTCGTCGCATTGAGCTTGGCGATCAGGGTTTTGAGTGGGATGGCCATGGCGGCAGCGCTCCGAAAGAATCGATGAATGTGTCGGTGTCAATGCAGCGGCGCGAGGGTGTATTGCGCATCGCTGCGGTCCTGCTGCGCGGGGCGGGAGCACAGGAAGGTGTCCCAGCCGAGGCGGCCGTCGTTGCTGCCGCCGCGTGTGCCGAGCGTGCTGCCCGCCACGTCCTGCTGGCGCAGGATCAGCTTGATCTCGAACTCCAGCGTGGTGCCGCACAGGATGGTCAGCATCTTGCGCAGCGCCAGCGAGCCCGGCGCGCCCGGCAGGAAGTTGCGATACTGCGCGCGCTTGAGCGGCCCGACCCACAGGCGCACGCGCAGATCCCGCTGCCAGACGCGCGCGCCGGCCAGCGCGGTGGCGCCGAGCACGTTGTTGGTGCTGCCCAGCCGCGTGTATTGCGACGCCGGCACGCGGTACCACGCGCCGACGAACTGCTCGACGCGCACAGGCGCCTGGAAGTAGTCCGACAGCACGCGCTGCAGGTACGCCGCAGAGACCGGCCGATGCCGGATCGCGGTGGCATAGCCGGCCAGCGCCTCATCGAGGATGGGCCCGGGCGTGGCGGAAAGATCGCGGCGCAGCGACTTGTCGCCGGCGCCCGCGAGCGACAGCAACAGCGGCAGGTAATGACGGTTGTTGTCGACTTCGTACTGGAATGGCAGGCGGTATTTCTTCCACGCGAGGTAGAACAGCGCGGTGGCGCGGTTCGAGAAGATGTCGAAGAACGCGCGCGCGGCGCGGTCGCGCCATACGGTTTCGCGCTCGGCGACGATCTCGGTGTAGCGCAGCGGCAGAGCGCCCTGCCCGCCCAGCATGCCGAAGAACGTCGGCGTGATGGCAAGCGTATCGAGCGCGCCCTCTTCCCATGCGGCGATGAAGGCGGCGTCGTTCTCGAGCATGGCGGGCGTAACGCCCTCGGCCTCGATCCCTTGCAACTCGCTCGGCGGGAATGCCAGCGACAACGTATTGCGAAAGCTCAGCCGCGTGGCCAGCGCCTGCTCGGGCGCGATGCCGCCCCTGCGCGCGAAGAGCTGCTCCAGCAGGCGCACTGCCTGGAAGAACTCGTACCGGTGCGGCTGCTGCAGCAGCCGGCGGATCACACCAGGATCGACTCGCCGCTGCGGGGTGCGCATTTGATCAATTCCTTGCCACTGCGGCGGGACACCGCAATCAGCTGCACAAAGCTGTTCATGTGGACGTACAGCCCGAAGAAGTGGTCCAGCACGCGGATGAACCGATGCAGGCCCGTGCCGACAAAGGCGTCTTCATCGAGCGTGAGCCGCACTTCCAGCCCGCGCACGAACGTGGCGAACGGCTTGCCGGCCAGCCACTGCGTCGTGGGTCGGTAGTCCAGGCCGACAATCCCTTCGATCTGCCGGGCAGAGATGGCGCTGCGCGGCAGGTCGTGCAGGCGCAGCATCTCTTTCAGCGTGGGCAAACCGTTCTGCACCAGCGACAGATGATTGAGCGCGAGCAGCGAGATCTGCCGCCACTGCGCCGCACGCCCGCCGCCAAAGCGCATCGACGGCGTCGGCTTGCGCAGGAAGGTGATGTTGCGTGCAATCGAGCTGCCCTCCATCGACAGGTCTCCATCGGGCTGGCCGAACGCCAGCGTCGAGGGCAGGTCGCGGTTGGTGCACGTGACGGTCAGGCTGAGCGTATCGGTCTGCGGGCTGACGGGGTCGAACTGCGTGTCGACGATGGAGATTTCCGTCTCGAACCCGGGGCTGCGCTGCGCGACGAGTTCGTTGCGGCGCGCGAGCCAATAGTGGCCGGCACGGCCGGGTTCCTCGCCGTGATGCAGCGAATAGAACGGCCGGAACTCCGTCACCTTCTCGTGCGCGGCGGTCTCGCGCACCAGCTGCACGTTGTCGATGGAGTAGATGTCAAAGCCGTGCGCGCGCCGGCTGTCGGCCACGACCGGGTAGGCGCTGGCGGTGTGCTCAATGCGGATCGGGTCGGCCTTCTGCTGGAACAGGTTGACCACCGGTGTGCAATGCAGGCGCAGGTGCTCGGGCTGCAGGTTCTCGAGCAGGCGCGCGGCGTGCGAATCGCTGCGCACGTCCTTCAGCACGAGATGCAGCGTCAGCCGGCGCACCGGCACGCCGGGCGTCATGCCCCCCCGTACTGCGGCGAGGTCGATGTCGAAGAAGTTGAACTTCTCGGCAAAGCTGAAGTGCTCGGTCAGCAGCCGATAGGCCGGGTGCGAGCGGGCCGGGCAATCGATCAGCGATTCGCTCTCGGCAAAGCCCACCTCGTGCAGCGGCACGCGGACGAGGCGTTTCCACACGCCGGCGCGTTCCGCTTCGACGTACGCGGCGGCGGTATGCAGGAACAGGGCATCGCCCAGCGCGGCAACGAACGACGGCTCGCCGTCCATGTAGACGCGCAGCCTGTCCATCGCCAGGGACTCGAAGCCGCCGCGTTCGCCGGCATATTCCAGCGTGAGAGCGATGGCGCCCGTGGCGCCCTTGGGCAGCTGCACTGCGGCCGGCGCGGAAACTGCGCGCTCGAACGTTGCCTGCGCGATGCGCACGGGGGCGAACGTCACGTCGTACGCCGTACGGAAGCGGCACTCGACCTTGCGCACCACGCGCGTGGTCAGGAACGTGCCGCGCGGCACGGTCACGGGCGCACTCAGCTGCGAGGCCACGCCGCGCACATCGAAATGCGCCACCGAGCACGACGGAAACGGCCGCAGGTAGTGCGGATACAGCACCTCCAGCAGCGCCTCGGTAAATTCCGGATAGTCGTCGTCGAGCTTCTTGCTGACCCGTGCGGTGAGGAAAGCAAACGATTCGATCATCCGCTCGACGTGCGGATCATCGCAGCCGTCGCCGGACATGGCGAGCCGGCCGGCGATCTTCGGATACCGCTCGGCGAAGTCGCGCGAGTACCGGCGCAGGAAGGCCAGTTCTCGTTCGTAATAGGGCAGCAGCTCTTCCATTTCGTGGCGGTCCGGTGTCGGCCCTGCCGGCGTGATGCCGCGCAGCGCCGTGCAATCTCAGCCGCGTCCGCGCGACACGGAATAGCGCAGCGTGGACGGTTGCAGCATGGCATCAAAACTCACGGGTTCGCGCGCAGGGCCCACCAGCAGCACGGCGCTGATGCCGAAACACAGCGCATTGGTTGCCCGCTCGTTGATCTCCAGCGACACGTTCACATGCTGCAGGCGCGGCTCGTGCCGCTCGATCGCCTTGGTGAGCGACTGGCAGATGTAGTTGCGGTCGTAGAAACTCGCGAGGCTCAGGCCGGCAAAATCGTTCAGCCCATATGTGAGCAACGACCGCTTGCACTCGGGCAAGCCTTGCAGGTCGTCTTCCTCAAGCACGATGCGCGTGTTGAGCAACGACTCGATGTCGCGGGCCACGGTGCTCTTGAGTTCCTCCAGCGACAGCTGGCGCAATGCGGTGGGCATGGGCGCGTGGGGCTCGTCGTCGAAGAGCTTGTCGAGCAGGCTGGGTTCGAAGCCTTTCATGTTGCGTACCAACGCGAGCACCGCAGCGCGTGGCTGCGGTGCTCGCCGTCAAGACACCAAACGTTAAACCGAGTAGGTCTTGTCGTTCTTGGTGAGGCTCCAGGCGCCCTGCGAATTGCCGCCCTGGCCGCCGGCGCCCTTCTGCTGCGTGTACTTCCACTGCACGGCGGCGTAGCGCAGGCTGAACTTGTCGCTCGGGATGCCCTCGGCCACGACCTGCGAAGCCACCTCGCTGATGATGGCGTTCTTCAGCTTGATCTCGAGGTACTTCACGCGGTTGCCTTCGCCGTCTGCACGGAAGAACTCGACGGTGACTTCACCGAAGGTCGTGCCGCCGGAGGCGTGCTGATACAGCAGCGGGCTGACGACGTCGAGGTCCTTCGTGAAGACCATGTCGCGGTGCTCGCAGCGCTCGGCGGTGTGGCCGCCCGCGGTGGACGCGGTGGCCGAACGCGGCTGGACGATGTCCTGCGACCAGCTGTTGATCTCGATCCAGTCCTTGTGATCCTTGTCTTGCGACTCGCCTTTGATTGCCGGGCTGTCGAACTTGACGTAGATATCCTTCATACAGAGACCCTCTTCAATAGATTGGTTGTTGGTACTGCAACGGGTAACGAGCGTAACGAGTGGTTAAGCCCGAACATTCCCCCCCGGGGAGAGTCCGGTCAGGAATCAAGCATCAAGCGTTGGCCGACTTGGGCAGATCCGCCACCAGGCGCAGCGAGATCGACAGCTCGTCAAGCTGGAAGTGCGGCCGCAGGAACGCCACCGAGCGGTACGTGCCCGGCTTGCCCGGCACTTCCGACACCTGGATCGAGGCCTCGCGCAGCGGGAACTGCGCCTTCTGTTCTTGTGTGGCGTTGTCGTCCAGCAGAACGTATTGCGAGATCCAGCGGTTGAGGAACGTCTCGACGTTCTTGGCCGAGGCAAAGCTGCCGATCTTGTCGCGCATCATCGCCTTCAGGTAATGCGCCACGCGCGAGACCGAGAAGATGTACTGCAGCTGCGCGGACAGCACGGCATTCGCGTTGGCGCTGTCGGTGTCGTACTTCTTGGGCTTCTGCACCGATTGCGCGGCAAAGAAGGCGGCGTAGTCGGAGTTCTTGCAATGCACGAGCGGGATGAAGCCGAGGTCGCTCAACTCCTTCTCGCGGCGGTCGGTGATGGCGATTTCGGTGGGGCACTTGAGCGCGATCTCGCCGTCGTCGGTCTTGAAGGTGTGTGTCGGCAGATCCTCGACCAGGCCGCCGCCCTCCACGCCGCGAATGGCCGCGCACCAGCCGAAGTCGTCAAACGCCGCGGTCAGGCGTGCACCGAACGCCCAGGCGGCGTTGCACCACAGGTACTTGCTGTGATCGGTGCCGTCCACGTCTTCAACAAAGTTGAAGCTCTCGACCACGGTGCCGTCCTTCGGGTTGTACGGCAGGCGGCCCAGGAAGCGCGGCAGCGTCAGCCCCACGTAGCGCGAGTCTTCCGAATCCCGGAACGACTTCCACTTGGCGTACTCGACCGTGTCGAACACCTTGGCGAGGTCGCGCGGTTTGCCCAGGTCGGCAAACGACTCCAGACCAAGCAGCTCCGGCGATGCCGACGAGATGAACGGCGCGTGCGCAGCCGCGGCCACGTGGGCCATCTGCTCGATGAAGTAGACGTCTTCGGGCTGGCGCGTGATCTCGAAATCGCCGATCAGCGCACCGAACGGCGCCCCGCCGAAGGTACCGAACTCTTCTTCGTAGACCTTCTTGAACAGCGCGCTCTGGTCGAAGTCGATGGCGGTCTTGAAATCCCGTACGAGATCGCGCTTGGTCGCATTGAGCGCCTTGATCTTGATCATCGTACCGGTCTGCGTTTCCTTGACCAGGTAGTTCAGGCCGCGCCAGGTCGATTCCAGCTTCTGGAATTCCGGCGCATGCATGATCGCGCTCAACTGCGACGAGATCAGGCGATCCAGCTCGGCCACGCGTGCATCGAGCGTGGCAGAGAGGTTGTCGGACACCACCACGGTGCCGCTCAGCACCTGGTTGGCAAGCTCGCCGATGATGTCCTTGGCGCGCTCGCGCTCGGAGTCGGACTTCGCGACGCGGCTCTGCTCGACGATGCTGTCAAGCAGGCTGACTTCCTCGGCAACCGAGGCGCCCTGTGCAGCGGATTGGTTCTCAAGCATCGTCGCCTCCGTTCTTCCTGGCGCTCAGCTTCTTAGCGTTTTCGGTGTTCTTCAGGACTTCCGACAGCAGGTCTTCGAGCTTGTCGTTGCCTGCCATCTTGTTGCGCAGGTCGGCCAGCTTGGAGCGGGCCTCCAGCAGCTGGCGCAGCGGCTCGACCTGGCTCACCACGGCTTCGGGGCTGAAGTCTTCAAGCGAGCGGAACTTCAGGTCGACGCCAAACTTGCCGCCCTCTTCCGTCAAGGTGTTCTGCACCTGGAACGCCGCGCGCGGCTCCACGGCGGCCATCACGTCGTCGAAGTTGTCGCGGTCGATGTTGACGAACTTGCGGTCGCGCAGCTTGGGCTGCTGCACTTCCGACTGTCCCGACAGGTCGGCCACCACGCCCACCACGAACGGCAGTTCCTTTTGCTCGATCGCGTCGCCTTTCTCCACGTCGTACGTCAGTTGCACGCGCGGCGGGCGCACCTTCTGCAGACGCTTCTGCACACTTTCTTTCTTGGCCATCACGTTCCTCCAGGGAGCAGAACCAGTGCAGCGGTTCAGCGCAGCGCGCCGAACGGGTCGCTACCGCCGGCGGCGGCACCGGTGGCGGCGGCCGGCGCGGCAGAGCCATGGTTGGCGGCTTCGGCGGCCGGCGCGGCACGGCGGGTCACGCGGCGCTTGACCGGCGGCCGGGCCGGCTGCTCCGCCGGGAACAGCACCTGTTCGCCCAGCGTGTCGCGCAGCATCTTGGCCAGCACCTGCGCATCGGTCTTGACGTCGCCGGCCAGCGCGCTGTCGGCACGCAGCTCCTGCAGCGAGCGGCGGGCCACGCGCAGGCCGCTCACAGCCAGGATGCTCTTGGCCTGGCGATCGGCGTTATCGCGCTGCAGCGCTTCTTCAGCGGCCAGGATGGCCTGCGGATATTTCTCGGAGCCGAACTGCAGCTGCGCGATGCGCACCCACGGCTCGTCACGCGTGGGGTTCTGCTTGGCGATCTGCTGATACAGGTCGATGGCCTTGTCCTGCTGACCGCCCTTCGCGGCGGCTTCGGCCTCCGACATGCTTTGAGTAAAGGCCTCGTCAGTCTGCGGCCCGGGATTGGACGTTGCGCAGCCCGTGATGAGGGCGGCGGCGCCAGCCAGCACGATGAGGGAACGGAGAAGACGGGAAATGGGCAGGGTTTTGGCCACGGCGAGACTCTTCAGAAGTTCAAAGTGGTACGTCGATATCCAATCGAATTCGCCGGAATCGGCGAGTTAAATGTTGGTCTCGACTGGCGCGAAATAGTACACTCCGCTCGTCGCCGTTGACAACCAAAAAGACATTATTAAGAAACCGAAACATCCCTTTGAATTCAAGCGCTTACCGAAGCGCCTTGCGTCGGGTTTCGATTATTAAGAAACCGAAATATTTTCGTGTTGCGTTTATTAAGAAATCGAAACATTGGCCACGGATGGCCGGTTTTGGTGTATGTGTCGCAGCGGGACAGAGAGAATTAAATAATCAATAACCCAGGCATGAACATAATGAAATTCGGTGCGAGTTGGCGGCATTCTGGGGCGCAGCGGGGCTGCGGCAGCGCCCGCCAGCACCGCCTCGCCACGGCATGGAAATGCGCGCTGGCGACGGCCGTGGTGGTCGGCATGGCGGGGTGCTCCACGGGTGCGAGCGTGCTGGCCGGTGCCGCCAACGGTGCACTCGAGGCGATGGGCCTGAAGCCGTCGAACGTGCCCGACGCGCAGAAGCCGCCGCGCGAAGTGCCGCTGAAGATGACCGCCGGTGCCAATCTGAATGCCGCCAACGACCGTCGCCCTGTCGCGCTGGTGGTGCGCCTGTATTCGTTGAAGGATCCGACCAGCTTCCTGCAGGCGCCGTACGACACCTTCATCGACCCCGCACGTGAAAAGCAGACGCTCGGCGCAGACCTGGTCCAGGTGCGCGAGATGACGCTGATCCCGGGCCAGCGCTACGACTTCACCGAGAAGGTCTCGCGCGAGGCCTCGACGCTGGGCATCGTGGCGCTGTTCCGCAGCCCCGCCGCCCAGCGCTGGAAGTTCGCCTTCAACACGGAGAAGAACGAGAAGTCGGGCATCGTCATCGGCCTGCATGCGTGTGCCATGACGCTCACCACCGGCACGGCAACCACGCCGGCCGGTGCCGTGCCGCTGACCGACCTGAACCTGCTTTCCCCCGCAAGCTGCGGCAGCTGAACAACAAGGGCCAACGTGAGTTACTCCGCAAAGATTCTCTGGGGCGAGGGGCTGTTCCTGCGCCCGCAGCATTTCCAGCGCCAGGACGCCTATCACGAGTCTCGCCTGCACGCGACGGCGCAAATGATCCAGCCCTATGGATGGGGCGTCCGTCATGCGCGCTTCGACACCGATGCGCTCGCCAGCGGCGTGCTGCGCGTGATCGAGCTGTCGCTGTTCTTCCCCGATGGCGAGCTGTATTTCGCGCCGCAGGCCGATACGCTGCCGCCGCCACTCGTGCTCGATGCCATTCCGGCCGGCGTATCGGAGCTGACTTTCCACATCGCGCTGTACCCGCTGCAGGACAACGGCGGCAACTACCGTGAGCAGGTCGAGGGCGCATCGGTTTCGCGCTTCGTCGGCATGGAGGAAGAAACGGCCGACCTCTATACCGAAGCCGAGCCGGCGTCGATCACGTACCTGAAAAAGTCGGTCAAGCTGATTGCCGAGACCGAGCCGCGCGACCAGTTCATCTCGCTGCCCGTCGTGCGTGTGCGGCGCACGGGCACCGGCGGCTTCGAGCTGGACGAGAGCTTTGTCGCGCCGAGCCTGTCGATCAACGCATCGGCCGTGCTATATCAGCGCCTGCGCCGGCTGCTCGACGCGCTGCAGGCGAAGGTGAACGCGCTGTACGGCTTTCATCGCGAGCCGACCAAGAACATCATCGAATTCCGCTCCGGCGACATTGCCTCGTTCTGGCTGCTGCATACGGCCAATGCGGCGTTTGCGGCGCTGTCGCACCTGTATCACCACCCGGACCTGCACCCGGAGCGCCTGTTCCAGGAGATGCTGCGCCTGGCCGGCGCACTGATGACGTTCACCAAGAGCTACACGCTGGCCGACCTGCCCGCCTACGACCACGACAACCCCGGCCCCGTGTTCGCCAAGCTCGACACCATCGTGCGGGAGCTGCTCGATACGGTCATCTCGACGCGCTACTTTGCGATTGCACTGGAAGAGACACGCCCGTCGTTCCACCTCGGCCGCATCGACTCCGGCAAGATCGACGACGAGACGAGCTTCTATCTGTCCGTCTCGGCCGACATGCCGGTGGCGGAGCTGGTGGAAGCCATTCCGGCCCGTTTCAAGGTGGGCGCGCCCGACGACGTGGAGAAGCTCGTGCTGTCGTCCATGCCCGGCGTGCCGCTGACTTACACGCCGCAGGTGCCGCCAGCCATTCCGGTGCGCCCGGGCGCGTGCTATTTCGCCGTCGAGCCGCGCGGCATGCTGTACGAGCGCATGCTGCAGGCGCAGACCCTCACCATCTATGCCCCGGCCGGCATCCGGGAACTCAAACTTGAACTGATCGCGGTGACTTCATGAGCGCTACCACCACCCCTTCGCTGTTTGGCGGCTCGGCTCCCGGTTCGGGCAATGCAGGCAACGCAGCGGCGGATGCACGTGAATCGAACATGCATGCGCGTACGCTGCTGGACCTGCTCTACGACGGGTTCTTCATGCTGTTCCAGCTGCGCAACGGCCAGCAGCCCACCAGCGCGGAGGATTTCCTCTCGCGCGTGCGCGCCTTCCTTGAAGATTTCGACCGGGGCGCCAAGCGGCTGAACGTGTCGGCCGAGGACGTCTTCGATGCCAAGTACGCGTTCTGCGCGGCCGTGGACGAGACCATCCTGTCGTCGAACTTCTCGATCCGCCCGGCATGGGAGCGCCGCCCGCTGCAGCTCGTATTGTTCGGAGAACAGCTCGCCGGCGAGACGTTCTTCGTCAAGCTCGAAGAACTGCGTGCGCATGGTGCGCCGCGCCTGCAGGCGCTGGAGGTGTTCCACATGTGCCTGCTGCTGGGCTTTCGGGGCAAGTACATCCTGGAAGGGCCGGAGAAGCTCGCTTACCTTACCGCGCGCCTGGGCGATGAGATCTCGGCCATCAAGGGCAAGCGGGCTGCGTTTGCACCGCACTGGCCGCTGCCCGACAAGGTCGCGCACACCCTCAAGCGCGAAACGCCGCTGTGGATCTTCGGCGCGGTGTTCGCACTGATCGCGCTGCTGGCCTTCCTGGGGCTGTCGCACACGCTGCGCACGAAAACCAACGAAACGCTGGAAGGCTATTCGCAGGTCATCAAGCTCGGGCCGCGCTTTTCGCACCTGACCATTTCGCTGCCGTGATGGCCACGATGGGCCGCGTGCCCATCCTTCTGCAGAACCGCAACACGAACCCCAGCGCGACGCTGTTCCGATGAAGCCCTTGTCCAACCTGCCGGCCGCCGTGCCACAAGCCGTTCTGGGCGCGCTGCTCGGGCAGCAGACCCGCCAGATCACGCTGGAGACGGCGCTCGCCTCCGACAACCTCGTCGTGGAGCGCTTTACCGCCACCGAAGCGGTATCGGCCTCGTTTGTGCTGCACGTCGATTGCCTGAGCCCATCGGCGCATCTGGACACCGCCAAGCTCGCCTCGCAGGAAGTCACGCTGCGCCTGCTGCAAGCCGACGGCAAGCGACGCGCGTGGCACGGTTACGTGGCCGATTGCGCATCGCTGGGCGGCGATGGCGGCCTCGCACGCTATCGGCTGCGCGTCGTGCCCTGGCTCGACCGCCTGCGCACACGCAGCGACTGCTTCGTCTACCAGGACAAGACCGCGCTCGAGATCATCGAAGACGTCTTCGCCGACTACCCTGTCGCGCACTACCAGATTGCCGTCACGCAGCCGTGCGCCAAGCGCTCGATCTGCTGCCAGTACCGCGAGAGCGACTACGCCTTCGTGATGCGCCTGCTGGCCGAGGAAGGCCTGTCGTTCCGCATCGAGCACGCGCAAGGCGACGAGAAACAGCAAGGCAGTACGCAGTCGCGCCACACCGTCGTCATCTTCGACAACGCTGCGCAGCGGCCCACGTGCCCGCAGCCCAAGATCCGCTTCCACCGTGTCGACGCGACGGAAAGCGAAGACGCCATCGAGCGCCTCTCCCACACGCACAGCGTCGGCACGAATGCCGTCACGTTGGCCTCATGGGACTACAAGGCCCTGGCCGCTACCGCAGCACAGGCGACCGCGAGCGACCCCGGCGGCGAACTGCCCACGCTCGAGCGCTTTGAAGCCTCGGGGCCGTATCAGTTTGCCGATGCGCAAGGCGCCAGCCTGGCCGCGCAACTGCGCATGCAGGCACACGAGGGTGCCTACCTGCGCTACGAAGGCCAAGGCAGCGTGCGCCAATTGGGCGCCGGCCAGCGCTTCACGCTCACGCAGCATTTCGACAGCAAGCACAGCGAGTTCGTCACGCTGCAGGTGGAACACGAAGCCGCCAACAACCTCGGCGCAGACATCGCCCGGCTGCTCTCCACTACCGAGATCGAGTCGGGCAGCTACCGCAACCGCTTCGTGGCCGTGCCGGCCGAGGCCCCGATCGTGCCGCCGTACCGCCGCCGCCCGACCGCACCCGAGGGCCAGGCCGCCGTGGTCATTGCCGAAGAAGGCGCACCGCTGACCACCGACCGCGACCACCGCGTGCGCGTACGCTTTCCGTGGCTGCGCGCGCCGGAAGCCGGCGCGTTCTCCGACCCGGCCGGCAACGACCGCACGCAGGTCACCGCCTGGGTGCGCGTCGCCACCGCCAGCGCGGGGCCGAACTGGGGCGGCCACCACCTGCCGCGCGCCGGCACGCAGGTGCTGCTCACCTTCATCGATGGCGACATCGACCGTCCGATGGTCGCCATGCAGCTGCACAACGTGCAAGACGCCCTGCCCTGGGCACCTGCCGATGCGCCGCTTGGGCAAGCCCTTTGCGGCTGGCATTCACAAGGTCTTGGCGGTGACGGCTACAACCAGTGGGTCGTCGACGATCATCCCCGCCAGTTGCGCACGCGGCTGGCAAGCTCCACCGCCAACAGCCAGCTCACCCTCGGCTACGTGACCTCGCATGGCGCCACCGGCGGCGAGCGCGGCACGTGGCGCGGCACCGGCGCTGAGCTGCGCACCGATGCCTGGGCCGTGGTGCGGGCCGGCGCGGGCCTGCTGCTCTCGACCACCGCACGCCCTCAAGCCACCGGCACGCTGCTCGACGCACACGAGGCGCGCGGACAACTCACAGCCGCGCAGAAGACCGCGCAACGACTGTCCGATGCCGCATCGAGCCAGCAAGCGCTGCCGCTGGCTGCCAACGAAGCATTCGAGCCGATCGACAAGGCACTCGACCCCGCTCAGGACGGCAAGTACCCGAACAGCGTCAACGGACAGGACACGCAGCAGCCCGTCGACAGGTTTGGACAGCCGCTGCTGGTGGCCGAATCGCCTTCGAGCATCGCCCTCGCCTCGCAAGCCACGACCACCGTGTATGCGGGCCGCCATCTGCACTGCACGGCGCAGGCGGATTGGCATCTTGCAGCGGGCAATGTCATCGCCGCTGCGGCCGCCAAGGGCGTGAGCCTGTTTGCACAGCGCAACGGCATCCGCGCGATTGCGGAGGGCGGGCCGGTGTCCATTCAGGCGCATACCGATGCGCTCGCCGTGCTGGCGGACAAGGCGGTCACCGTGACTTCGTCAGCGGATTCGGTGGAGATCCTCGCGCAGCAGAACATCGTGCTGCATGGCGGGGATTCCCTGATCCGGCTGGAAGGGAATGCGGTGACGTTTGAGACGTCGGGGTTGTTGTCGGTGAAGGGGGCTGGGCATCCGTTTGAGGGGCCGGGGGGGCAGGCGGCGGCGTTGCCGGCGTTGCCCACTGGCGCCACAGATCTAAAGCACTGGATCGAGATCAACCATCGCGACATGGAAGGCGAGCCGTTCGCTGGCCAGAAATACAAGATTCACTTTGAAGACGGGCAAGTCATTTCGGGCCAGCTCAACGCCGAAGGCCACGCCCGCCACGAAAACGTGCCGCAGCGCGCTGCTCGCGTCGAATACGAGATGCCAACTCCCGGTAACGATGAGCCCTGGGAACAAATCGCCAAACTAATCCAAGCCTCTCGCTCCAAGCTGGGATAAAGACAATGTGGGACGAACTTGAGAATGCGCTCGCGTGGTTCAAGAGCGCGCCGGCCGGCTGGATCGCCAGCGGTAAGCAAAATCTAGCTTCTGCTGCTGAGTGGATCTGGGTGGTCATCCAGGGGGACTTCGCTGAAGAGCAGTCAACGGGACAAGCCGTCACTGGAACGGTCATCTCCATGATTCCTTTCGTCGATCAGATCTGCGATGTGCGCGACGTAGTCGCAAATTGCCGCAAGATCAACAGCGATTCCTCGGATAAATGGGCATGGATAGCACTAGTCCTTACGCTGATCGGATTGTTCCCAGTACTCGGCTCTCTGGCCAAGGGCTGCTGCAAGATCATGTTTGCCTATGGTCGCAAGTCTGTATTTCGCGTGGGTAAGGTGGCGCTGGACAGCGATTTTTGGAAAGCCAGCAAGCCCTTCGTCGAAACGGGCATACAAACGCTCAACAGACATCTGCAATCGCCAGCGGTACGCCGAGGGCTACGCGCTATCAAGGTTGCAAATCCCTATCACTGGATTGCAGGCAAAGTACGCGAGGTGAATGGCAAACTGACGGTAACCGAGCTTATCCGCGCGTTCGACAAGGTGTTTGAAGCACTGCGCTACTTCGTGGACCTGATCCAGCGTTGGGGCACGACGGCCATGGCAAGTCGAGCTGGAGAACTCCTGAAGTCGATCACACGCATCAGAGAAATGATGAACAAGCGCCTGGGCGAAGTCCTTGCGCCGGTCAACCAATGGCTGAAAAAGTTGGAGCGTCGATTGGAGATCGAGGGCGACATGCTCTACCGAGCCAATGTCAACGCGGTGAATCCTCACAAATACACGTGGTTAAAGCCGGATGACGAAGTGGCCTTGCTGGACAAGCACGGCGCTAAATGGGTAGACAAATCAAAACGCCTGCCCTACAAGCCGCTGGGCAACTTCACACCGGTTGCAAACTGGCCTGACCTAAATCCGATACTGAAGCCCGGTGAACGGCACCCGCTCAAAGACGCGTACGCAACCTTCCATAGCGCCAAGCCTGTCACCATTCCGCCCGGCGAAGTGCTATACCGTGTGGTCGACCCATCATCCGCCGACAACAGCATCTGCTGGATGCGTAAAGAGGAATTTCTGAAATTGAAGAGTCGCGAGGACTGGCGTCGCCGCTTTGCCGTATGGCGTCATTGGAACCGCAACGGCGAATACCTGACCTATACCGTGCCACCCGGCGCTGGCTTGAACGTATGGGAAGGTCCTGCCGCCAGCCAAACACTGAAGGGGCATCCCTACGTACTGGAGGGCGGAGCCAACCAGATCGTTCTAGACCCCACACATCTGCAGCCGGAGGCTCTGAGCAAGCGGCAGCCCACAAACTGGGGCTATACAGACTTCCCTGGCGAAACCGATGAATTCCTTGGCTTACCCAAGCTGACGAACAATTTGAATTCCTACAATCTGCCGCCCAATCACCCGATGCGAAATTCCAAATGAGCACGCCGCTTTATCCGCAGGAAATCTATCTGCTCGAACGCTACACCTCTGTCGAGTACTTCGGCGCGATGCGCGATGCGTGGCGCGCGGCGGTCAACCATGTGGAGGACTGCCTTGCTCGATTCATGACAAAGCTCCCAGCGGACTATCGCAGTCGCCCGCAACCTCTACAGCCGGACATTGTTTGGGGACAGCGTGTGCTTCCGAATTTCCGCCAAACGGTGCTCATGCTCGACGACAGCTTCATCCGGTTGACACATCACGATTATGACGCGTTGCTGACTGCGGACGCGGTAACCGACGATGTCCGCGGACAACGGGATTTCTCTACGGACTGGTTAGATGAAGTGCAGCCGAATGCAGCGTCACGGTATGAAGAACTTCTGTATCGGGCTAACCAATATGCGATCAATATTAGCCACACGATCCATATCGGCTGGAATGCAACGACTTTGTCAACAGGTTACAACGCGACCGCCAGAGGTCCGTTGGATGCGCCAGCCGCTTGGCCGCGCTACGAATTGGATCCAACGTTTCAGGTCAGCACAGGCAAGACGATCATTGAATCAGGCATCTATCTACCCGACTTGGATGAATCCAGCGCTCAGTTTCTGTGCGCCGGAGACGAAGCCCCGACGGCCCTAGTCGGTTACGACGGTCAACAAAACACATCCGAAGCGCCAGCGCTTTGGACTCGCATCCGCCGCGTGCCAGGCTCTACCGCCTCAGATGGGCTACTTGATCTCCTTCCGCAAAATAGCCACAGGCCGGTGGGGCGCGCACCCGGGGGGGATACGTGCCCACGCAGCGGCTGGTGGTTCACGCCTGCAGCAGCCAATTCGCGCCGGTACTTCAAGCAAGGTGAAGTCATGCCCACCATATCGTCCGACTACGGCAGCGCCATCTGGCAATGGGATACGGATCAGGGCGAGCCAAAACTCTAGGGCTACAGCCCAGTTTCAGGAACAAACTATGGGCTTACTGAAAAAACTCTTCAGCCGAAACGCCAGCGCCCGGGACGCCAACCCGCCCCCACCGCCGAAAGACGACGATACCTCGCCCGACATCGCCCCCGAACTCGCCGCTGCCTTGGAGGCCTACCAACAAGGCCAGTACGAAACGGCCATCACCGCGGCAGCACCCTACGCTGATCGCCACGCCGACGCCAATCGCCTATGCGCGCTCGCCTATTCGGACATGCGCCGCTATCCCGAGGCCTTTCCTTACTGGCTTGCATTGTTCGAACAGGAACCCAGCGCGCACAACGCACTGCAGCTGGCGACGACGTCCGTCATGTGCGGCGAACTGAAGCGCGGCGAAGCGTGGTTGATGAAGTTCGACGAGATCAACGAGCAGACGCACGAGATGTCCAGCGTCACGGCTCGCACGCAGTTCATCTCGTCGCTCACGCAGAGCGGGCACGTGGCCGAGGCATTGCCGTATCTGGATTGGCTGCGCGATGTCTACGCGCACGTTCGCATCACCGATTCGCACTTCCTGTACATGCGCGGCATTCCGTTTTTCCCGAGCTTTCTGGAAAACAGCCTGCCGATTCTCAAGGCCACCCTGCCGGCCGAGGCGGTCGCTCAGTGGTATGGCGTGTTGTCGGGGCAGTTGGATGAGGAAGGCGAGGCGCAGCTCGGGGCGTGGCTGCAATCGTTGAGCGTCACCGCAGAAAGTTGAGCTGCGCCGGCAGTTGATAGCCGACTGGGCTTCTCGGAAAGCGCCAGGTCGGCCAAGGTCTTCAGGTCCGCCGCAAGACGCAATGAATCGATCGCGCCGCACCGCTCAGGAGTGGCAGACACCCGCCTGTCACTCCCCGCCTCCCGGCGCCAACACCTCACGCTGCCCATTCCGCCCCATCGGCGACACCAGCCCCGCCGCTTCCATCTGTTCGATGAGCCGCGCGGCACGGTTGTAGCCGATGCGCAGTTGCCGCTGCACGGAGGAAATCGACGCGCGGCGCGTGTTGAGCACAAACGCCGCCGCTTCGTCGTAGAGCGGATCGGCTTCTGCATCGCCGCTATCGCCACCGAACAAATCGCCGCTCGCGGCGGCTTCTCCCGGATCACCGGCGAGGATGGCTTCGTCGTATTCGGGCTCGCCAAACTGCTTCCAGTGTTCGACCACGCGGTGCACTTCTTCATCGGCAACGAACGCGCCGTGCACGCGCTGCGGATACCCAGTGCCCGGCGGCAGGAACAGCATGTCGCCCTGGCCGAGCAGCGATTCGGCGCCCATCTGATCGAGAATCGTGCGCGAGTCGATCTTGGAGGACACCTGGAACGCCACGCGCGTCGGAATGTTCGCCTTGATCAGGCCGGTGATGACGTCCACCGACGGACGCTGGGTCGCCAGAATCAAATGAATGCCGGCGGCACGGGCCTTTTGTGCGAGGCGCGCGATCAGCTCTTCGATCTTCTTGCCGGCCACCATCATCAGGTCGGCCAGTTCGTCGATGACGACCACGATCATCGGCAGCGTCGAGAGGGGCTCGGGCGCATCGGGCGTCAGCGAGAACGGATTCGGCACCTTGCGGCCGGCCTGTTCTGCCGCGCGGATCTTCTGGTTGTAGCCGGCCAGGTTGCGCACGCCCAGCGCCGACATCAGCCGGTAGCGCTTTTCCATCTCGCCCACGCACCAGTTCAGCGCGTGCGCGGCCTGCTTCATGTCGGTCACCACGGGCGCGAGCAGATGCGGAATGCCCTCGTACACCGAGAGTTCCAGCATCTTCGGGTCGATCATGATCATGCGCACGTCGTCGGGCGTGGCCTTGTACAGCATCGACAGGATCATCGCGTTGACGGCAACCGACTTGCCGGAGCCCGTGGTGCCGGCCACCAGCAGGTGCGGCGCGCGGGCGAGATCCGTCACCACCGGGCTGCCGGTGATGTCTTTGCCCATGGCCAGCACAAGGTGCGACGCATGCGACTGGAAATCCGCCGCGTTCACGACCTCCGACAGGCGGATCATTTCGCGGCGGGCGTTGGGCAGCTCCAGGCCCATGCACGTCTTGCCAGGGATGGTTTCGACGACGCGGATGGACGTCACGCCCAGCGCGCGCGCCAGATCCTTCATCAGCCCGACAACCTGCGCGCCGCGCACCCCTACCGCCGGGTCGACTTCGAAGCGCGTAATGACCGGCCCCGCGGAGGCGCCGACCACCGTGACAGGCACCTTGAACTCTGCCAGGCGTTGCGCGATGAGGTTGCTGGTTTCCTCGAGGTGTTCGGCAGAGACCGACTCCGCGTTGCTCGAAGCCGCCGTCAGCAACGCAGTGCTCGGTAGCCGATAGTCCCGTGGCACGATCGGCTCGGCCTGGCTGGCCGGGGCCGGCGCAGCGCGCGACACCACTTCGCCCACCACGGCGGGCAGCACGATGCGCGGTTTGGGCGCGGGCGGTGCCGCCACCGGAGCGACGGGCTCGGCCGGCGGTGCAGCGGGGACGGGTCCGGCTTGCGGCAGCGCTTCATCCGCAAGAACCGACTGCGCCCCGGGCGCTGCCGCGTGCGGCTCGGGCGTCGTTGCGGTGGGTGGCAGCAGCTCCCGCAGTTCGGCCAGCAAGGCCTCGGCCTCCTGGCGCACGGCGTCCAGATCCACCACGGGGGGTTCGGCCGCAGGTGCCGGCGGTTCCACGGGTGCCGGCGGCACCGGTTCGGCGAGCTGCGCGGGTGCGGGCGCCTGTGCGGGTGGGCTGGGCGGCGCCGCGGTCTTCAGCCCCAGCTGCGGCTGATGAAACGGGCTGCTGACGATGGTGGCACGCGGCTTCGGGCGATCTTTCGGTGCGGAGGCCGGCACCGCAGCGGACGCGGCGGCTGCCGGGGGCATTGGCTTTGCAACTGCCGGCGCCTCGCCGGACGCGGCTTTCTGCGCATCGAGCAATGGCCAGATCTCTCCGGGCTGGGGCGGCGACGGACGCGTGCGAGGCGGTGGCTGCCAGGCCGGCTGGCGACGTGCGGAAACGGCTTGGATGCCGCGATGCCGGACTGCCGGTTGCGCGGTGCCTGCGCTGCCCGTCCAGCGCACGGACGCTGCCCCGCCCAAGCCCAGGGCGGTGGGCTTCAGGACGTCTTCATGCGGTTCGTCGCGCGGTTCGGCGGGTGTGTCGGGGGATGCATCCAGCGTGCGGCTGCGCGTGACGAGCTGGCGCCACGAGCGCCCAAACACCATCGGCGCCACCCAGATCAGCACGCCGAGCATCAGCACAAACGCGCCCGTCCATCCAAGCAGCTGCGAGAACACCGAAGACAACGCCCGTCCGACTGCACCGCCAGCCTTGTCCTGTGGGTCGGCGCCGGACGTCAGTGCCTCGAGCGCGGCACTGGCGCACAGCACCACGAGCGTCACCAGCCAGAGCCTGACGGTGCCCCGGCCCCTGAGCACGTGGCGCTCCCCTGCCAGCATGCGCACGGCATACCGCCACGCCAGCGGCAGCAGCCATACGGTGGAAATGCCAAACCAGCCAAGCCCCATGTCGAACGCCATCTACAAATGCCAGGCCGCGATTGTAGCGGGGCGCGCCGCAGCCATGAGAAACGGGCCGGCCGAAAAGCACTGGCCGGGCGAGCGCCGTTGCAATACGGCCTCGCCGATATGGGCTCTTCGATGGCAGACCGCCTGGTCCACGCCATGCACGCCGTCCTGCGCCCGGCGTCCATGCAGGTAACGTTGGGGCGACTTCCCACGGGGCAGGCCCCGCATTTGCTTGCGCCATGGGGAACCGCGTTTCCCGAGGAGGAGGCCCCATGTCACTCATCGTCGCCGCACGTTTCGACACGTTCGAGCGCGCCGAAGCCGCTGCGCGCACGCTCTTCGCAGAGCGTTTTTCCGAGGAAGACGTGAACGTCTTCTTCGTCAATCCGTCCGGCCAGCACGCGGCCTACCCCATCGGTGGAGACCGGAATGCCGACCCCGGCGCCGCCCGCGCACATGCCGGCGCGGGCAAGGGCATGGCCATCGGCGCAGCGATAGGCGCGGTGGCTGGGGTGGTGGTGCTGATTGCGCTGCACGTGGCCGTGCTGTTTTCCGTGGTGGCGGCCGGCGTGGGCGCCTATATCGGCTCGCTCGCCGGCGCGATGATCGCCATGCGCGACGAACCGCAGCCCAGTCAGCCGCCCGACGCCACGTTGCGCACGCGGCATTCGGGCGTGCTGCTTGCCGTGCGCGTCATGCCGGAGCGCGAGGCCGATGCAGCGCGCATCCTCGCGGCTGCCGGCGGCATGGACGTCGAAGAGGCAGCGGGCCGTTGGCGCAACGGCGAGTGGGTCGACTTCGACCCGCTCAGCCCCGCGAGGATCAACCCGAAGGTCGGCGCCCGCGCAGCGTAGTCCGACGCGTCAGGCCGCCTGGCTCGATGCAGTGCCGCCCGGCTGCACGGGCACGGGCCGCGCCTGCTTGTCGTTGAGCATGGTCCACACCACGAGGGCCGCGACGATATCGAACACCGCCAGCGCCACGAACAGTGGGTTGTAGCCGATGGTGGCCGCCAGCGTGCCAACCGCCAGCGAGAACAGCATGCCGCCCAGATAGCCCGACATGCCTGCCAGACCTACGGCGGTACCAAGCTCGTGCTTGCCGAACATGTCGGACGTGAGCGTGTACAGCGCACCCGACAATGTCTGGTGGGCAAAGCCGCCCACGCAGAACAGCGCAATCGCCGTGTACGGGCTGGTCGCCAACCCGATGCAGGCGGGGCCGATCATGCATACGCAGCCCGTCACCATCACGAGCTTGCGCGACGTCACCAGCGACACCTTGAACCGCTTCTGGAACCACGGCGCGAGGTAGCCGCCCAACACGCACCCCACGTCGGCCGCCAGGAACGGCAGCCACGCGAACAGCGCGATCTCCTTGAGGTTCATGTGGCGCTCGGTGGCCATGTACAGCGGAATCCAATAGTTGAACGTCTGCCACGCAGGCTCCGAGAGGAAGCGCGGCACGGCAATCCCCCAGAACCGCTTGCTGCCGACGATCTTGCCCCACGAGGGCTTGGGCGCGTCGGCATCGTCGTCGGGCGCTTCCTGCCCGGCGCGGATGTACGCATGCTCTTCGGCCGACAGGCGATGGTGCTTGGCCGGCACGCGATAGAGCACGAACCACAGCACGCTCCACACCAGCCCCATCGCGCCGATCACGGCAAACGCAAAGCGCCAGTTGCCGTGCAGGATGCACCAGACCACCAGCGGCGGCGCCACCACCGCGCCCACTGAGGAGCCGATGTTGAACCAGCCGGTGGCAATCGAGCGCTCCTTGGCTGGAAACCACTCCGACGTGGCACGCAGCGCAGACGGAAAGCCGGCCGCCTCGGTCATCCCCAGCATCGCGCGGAACGCCGCCAGCGAGAGCCAGCCGCCGGCCGTGCTGTGCAGGATGCAGACGGCCGACCATGCCGCCGCAAACAGCGCAAAGCCCAGCTTGGTGCCGAGCACGTCGAGCACGTAGCCCGCCACCGGCTGCATCACCATGTACGCCGCCTGGAATGCCGCGACGATGTAGCCGTACTGCTGTGTGCTGATGTTCAGTACCTTGTTGACTTCAGGCGCTGCAACGGCGAGCGCATTGCGCGCGAGGTAGTTCATGATCAGGCCGCTCAGCACGAGCCCGATGATCCACCAGCGCAAGCCTTTGATGGGTTTCATGTGTTGTCTCCTAAGAGCTCCCCGGTGTGTTCTTCTATGTGGGGCGTACTGCGGTTCAGAGGTGTAGAACGGGTTCCGGGAGTCCGGTCACCCCCGGGCGCACTGCAAACGTGGCGCCCGAGAGCGAGTCGCCGCCGATCATGATCGACGTGACGAACAGGGTGTCCAGCCCCGGCCCGCCAAAGGCGCACATGGCGGGCTTGGGCGTGGGAATGGCGATACTGCGATCGAGCTGGCCGTCCGGCGTGAACCGGTGCACGACGCCCGCATCGTTGCCGCAGATCCAGTAGCAGCCGTCGGCGTCGACCGCCGCACCATCGGGCCGGCCGGGGTGCGCGTTCATGTCGATGAAGACGCGGCGGTTGTGCGGCGTGCCGGTGTCGACGTCGTAATCGAAAGCCCAGACCGTCTGACGGCTTGCATGCGAATCCGACAGATACATCGTCTTGCCATCGGGGCTGAACGCCAGGCCGTTCGGGACGATCAGGTCATCGATGACGGAATCGACGCGCCCAGTGCGCGCGGCATCTGCATCAAACCGATACAGCTTGCCCAGCGGCAGACCCAGCGAAGTGTCCAGCACCATCGTGCCGGCCCAAAACCGGCCTTGGCGATCGCAGCGACCGTCGTTGAAACGCATGTCGGGGCGAGCATGCGCCACCGTGGCGAGGCGCTGCAGGGGCCCAAGTGCGACGCCGGCGCTGGGCGGTGGCGCGAGAAAGATGCCCGTTTCCATCGCCATCGCCCAACCGTTGGGCGCCATGGCTATACAGCCGGCCATCTCGGGCAGCGCCCAGTTGTCCGCCTGGTCCGAGAAGACGTTCCAGCGCCACAGCTTGCGGCCCGGAATGTCCGTCCAGTACAGCGCCTGCTCGCCGGCATGCCAGACGGGGCTTTCTCCCACGCCGCATCGCATGGTGCCGATGCGTTCGACGTTCAGGGACATCGCGTCAATCTCCGAACGGGCCGGCCTTGACGAACGCGCCACCCTGGTACACCGCCGCCGGATCGTCAGGCGGCAGCGGGGGCTGAGCCTCGACCTGCGCGCGGAAGATCTCGCTCGTCTGCGTGGGCTGGTAGCCGAGGTGCGCGGCGTGGCGGTTGTCCCACCAGCGGTCGCGATTGTTCGACATGCCGTAGACCACCGTGAAGCCGACGTTCGGCACGAACAGGGCGCGGCGAATCAGCTGCTCCAGGTCGTCGTAGCCGAGCCAGGTGACGAGCATGCGGCGGTCCTTCGCTTCCGGAAACGACGAGCCGATGCGGATGGCCACCGTTTCGATGCCGTAGCGGTGGAAGTAGAAGCTGGCGAGCTGCTCCCCGAACACCTTGCTCAAGCCGTAGTAGCCATCGGGCCGGGTCGGTACCGTGCTGTCGATCACCTCGCCCTGCTTGTAGAAACCGATGGTGTGGTTCGAGCTGGCGAAGACGATGCGCCGCACGCCATGACGACGCGCAGCTTCGTACAGGTTGTAGGTGCCTGCGATATTGGCCGGCAGGATCTCTTCAAACGGCCGCTCGACCGACACGCCGCCCAAATGCACGATGGCGTCGGTGCCGGCGACGAGCGCATCGACGGCTTTCGCATCAGCCAGGTTGCACGGCACGATCTCCTCGCCGGTGCGTGCTTCGCCCAGATTTGATATATCAGACAAGCGCAAAGAATCGGCGTACTTGGGCAGGCGCTCGCGCAGCACCTTGCCGAGGTTGCCGGCGGCGCCAGTCAGCAGCAGGCGGTGGCAGCGTGTTGTCACGCCGTCGAGCGGATCGTTTTGAAGGTTGATTTCAGGGGTCATATCAGGTCACCGGGGCGGGGTTGAACAGGGCCAGCGCGTTATGCAAACCGAGCTTGTCGGCGCAGACTTGTTTGCGGCCGCTCGCCACGTCAAGAATCAGGTGGAACAGTTCCCAGCCGATATCGGCAATGGTGGCTTCGCCGGTGGCGATGCGGCCGGCGTCAAGGTCGATCAGGTCATGCCAGCGCTCGGACAGCGCCTTGCGCGTCGACACCTTGATGACCGGCGCCATGGCCAGCCCATACGGCGTACCGCGGCCGGTCGTGAACACCTGCAGGTTCATGCCGGAGGCCAGCTGCAACGTGCCGCACACGAAATCGCTCGCGGGCGTCGCCGCAAAGATCAGGCCCTTGCGACGCACTTTCTCACCGGGGCCAAGCACATCGACGATGGGCGTGCTGCCCGACTTCACGATCGAACCCAGCGCTTTTTCCACCACGTTGGAGAGCCCGCCCTTCTTGTTGCCCGGCGACGGGTTGGCGCTGCGGTCGGTCTGGCCACCGCTGAGATAGTTGTCGTACCAGGCCATCTCGCGCAGCAGCGCGCGGCCGACGTCTTCATCGATGGCGCGCGGCGTGAGCAGATGGATGGCGTCACGCACCTCGGTCACTTCCGAGAACATCACGGTGCCGCCTGCGCGGACGATCAGGTCCGCCGCAAAGCCGACCGCCGGATTGGCCGTCACGCCCGAGAACGCATCGCTGCCGCCGCACTGCACCCCAACCACGAGGTCGGATGCCGGGCAGGTTTCGCGCTGGCGCTTGTTGAGATGCTCCAGGCGGCGCTCGGCCATCTCCATGATGGCGTCGGTCATGCCGATGAAGCCGTCGAAGGCTTCGTCCTGCAGACGCAGCACCGGCGAATCTGCGGTGCCGGCCACTTCGATCGGAATGCGGCCGCCCGGGGCCAGCTTTTCCGGCACAAGGCGTTCCGGGACGAGCTTTTCGCAGCCCAGGCCGATCACCATGATCTCGCCGCCAAAGTTCGGATTCAGCGCCAGGTTCTGCAGCGTGCGGATCGGCACGATGGCGGCCGGCGCGTTGATGGCGACACCGCAGCCGTACACATGGTTGAGCGCGACCACATCGTCGACGTTGGGGAAGCGCGGCAACAGCTCGCGCTTGATGCGGCCGACCACGTAATCCGTCACGCCTGCCACGCACTGCACGCTGGTCATGATGCCCAGCACGTTCTTCGTGCCCACCGTGCCGTCTGCGTTGCGATAGCCCTCGAAGGTGTAGCCCTCCAGTCTGGCGAGCTTCGGATCGGGGCGCGTGGCCAGCGGCAATTCATCCAGCGCGGGCGCAGACGGCAGCTTGACCGCATGCTCGTTGACCCAGCTACCGCGCGGCAGCGGCTTCACGGCATAGCCGATCACTTCGTTGTAGCGAATGATCGCGTCACCTTCGGCCAAGTCGACCAGCGCCACCTTGTGGCCTTGCGGCACGCCTTCGACCAGCACGGTGCCATCGGCCAGCGCCGTGCCGGCGGGCAAGCCGCGTGCGTTGACGACAATGGCGACGTTGTCACCGTCGTGCACTCGGATCGTCAGCGCCTTTTCAGTTGCGTTGCCGGCCTCAGGGGCCAGCGTCGGTTCAGACATCACAGACTCCGTGATTGATTCAAACTCAAACGGGCTTCTTTTCAGCGCCCCAGGCTCGGGCGCTTCGGGTCATACGTCCAGCCCGGCACGAGGTATTGCATGGCCATGGCGTCATCACGCGCGCCAGGGCCCAGGGTCTTGTACAGCGCATGGGCGGCCATGACGCGCTCCATGTCGATTTCGATGCCGAGGCCCGGCCGCTCCGGCACGGCCACGTGGCCGCCCTGGATGCGCAGCGGCTCGTACGTCAGCCGCTCCTCGCCCTCCTGCCAGATCCAGTGCGTATCGATGGCCGTGATGTTGCCGGGCGCGGCGGCAGCCACATGCGTGAACATCGCCAGCGACACATCGAAGTGGTTGTTGGAATGCGAGCCCCACGTCAGGCCCCACTCGTCGCACAACTGCGCCACGCGCACGGAGCCTTGCATGGTCCAGAAATGCGGATCGGCCAGCGGAATATCGACCGCGTGCAGCTGCACGGCGTGGCCCATCTGCCGCCAGTCGGTCGCGATCATGTTGGTGGCCGTCGGGATGCCGGTGGCGCGCTTGAATTCGGCCATCACCTCGCGGCCCGAATAGCCGGCTTCGGGGCCGCACGGGTCTTCGGCATAGGCCAGCAGATGCCCTTGGCCCTTGCACAGCGCAATCGCCTCGTTGAGCGACCACGCGCCGTTCGGGTCCAGCGTGACGCGGGCGTGCGGAAAGCGCGCCTTGATGGCGGCAATCGCTTCCATCTCATCCGCACCGCGCATCACGCCACCCTTGAGCTTGAAATCGGCAAAACCGTAGCGCTCGGTGGCGGCTTCGGCGAGTCGTGCGATGGCGGCGGGTGTCATGGCGGCTTCGTGGCGCAGGCGCAGCCAGTCGTCGGTGCCGTTCGCGCCATCCAGATACGGCAGATCGGTCTTGCGGCGGTCGCCCACGTAGAACAGATAGGCGAGCATCGGGGCGCTATCGCGCTGCTGGCCGGCACCGAGCAGCTCTGCCACAGGCGCCTCCAGAAACTGGCCAAGCAGATCGAGCAGCGCCGCTTCCACCGCCGTGATGACGTTGTCCATGCGCAGGTTGATCTCGTGCGGCTGGCGCAGTACCGCCGCTTCCGACGCGGAGGTCACCTGGTGCACGGCCGCCTGATGCGCGGCATTGCCGCCACCGGCCAGCGCGCGGCGAATGCTGTTCAGCACGCCGTTGGTACGACCGATCGATTGACCGACCACCAGCGGAATCACGCGCTCCAGCGCCTGGCGGATGCCCTCCCCGCCCGGCACCTCGCCCACGCCGGTGCGCCCGGCGTTGTCCTTCAGGATCACGAGGTTGCGTGTAAAGAACGGAGCATGCGCGCCGCACAGGTTCAGCAGCATGCTGTCGCGGCCCGCGACGGGAATCACCTGCATCTCCGTCACCCGCGGCGTGTGCGTGCGTGCGCCGGACTCGATCGATTGCAACGTCACTTACGAGGCTCCCGTGGCTTACAGCGGCTTGAGTTCCACACGCTTGATCTCGCCGACCATGAACAGGTAGCAGACGATGGCGACCAGCGCGTGGATCCCGACGTACACCAGCGCACCGTTGAACGAACCCGTTGTGTTGACGATGTAACCGATGGCGATGGGCGTGGTGATGCTCGACAGGTTGCCGAACGTGTTCATCAGCGCGCCCGACAGGCCGGCGATCTGCTTGGGCGCCGTATCGGAGTTCACCGCCCAGCCGAGCGCACCGAGCCCCTTGCCGAAGAACGACAGTGCCATCACCGCCACCACGATCGACTGCGCGTCGACGTAATTGCAGATCACCATGCTCATCGACAGCAGCATGCCCAGCACGATCGGCACCTTGCGCGCCACCGACAGCGAAGCCCCGCGGCGCAGCAGCGCGTCGGAAATGATGCCGCCCAGAATGCCGCCCAGGAAGCCGCACACCGCCGGGATCGACGCCACGAAGCCGGCCTTCAGGATCGACATGCCGCGCGCCTGCACCAGGTACACCGGGAACCACGTGATGAAGAAGTACGTGAGCGCGTTGATGCAGTACTGCGCGATGTACACGCCCATCAGCATGCGGTTGGTCAGCAGCTGCTTGACGTAGCCGAGGTTCGGGCCTTCGGTCTTGGCCACGCCCGCGCGGTCCATGTTGACCAGGCCGCCGCCGGCCTCGATGTAGTCGATCTCGGCGCGGTTGACGCGCGGGTGATCCTTCGGCTCGTGCACGGACATCTTCCACACGAAGGCCATGGCGATGCCGATCACGCCCATCACGATGAACACGTGGTGCCAGCCGAACTCGTGCACCAGCCACGCCATCAGCGGCGCAAACACTACCGTGGCCGCGTACTGCGCGGAGTTGAAGATGGCCGAGGCGGTGCCGCGCTCGTTGGCCGGAAACCATGCCGCCACGATGCGGCTGTTGGCCGGGAACGACGGCGCTTCAGCCGAGCCCACCAGGAAGCGCAGGCAAAACACCATGGTGACGGCCGCCGCGCCGGTAAAGAAGCCGACGGCGCCCTGCGCCAGCGTGAACACCGACCACAGCAGGATGCTGAACGTGTAGACCCGCTTGGAGCCGAATCGGTCGAGCAGCCAGCCGCCCGGGATCTGCGAGATCACATAGGCCCAGCCGAACGCAGAAAAGATGTAGCCCAGCGAGACGGCATCGATGCCGAGCTCCTTCTGCATGGCTGAGCCGGCGATCGAGATCGTTGCGCGGTCGGCATAGTTGATGGTCGTCACGATAAACAGCATCGCGAGGATCATGAAGCGCACGCGGCTCATGCGCTCGGCGCGCGGTACGGCCTGTGCTCCCACGGCGGGGGCTTTGATGTCCATCGTCTCCTCCTTGGCCGGCGCCCGTCATGCGCCGGTCGGTTCAGGTTGCCGGGTCCTGAACGGCCCGGCTTTTTTCTTCTTTCAGATACTTACTTCCACTGGCCGTCGACCAGACGGCGCAGTTGCAGCGGATTGCCGTCTTGCAATGCGTCGGGCAGCAGTTCTGCGGGCAAGTCCTGGTAGCACACCGGGCGCAGGAAGCGCTCGATGGCTGCCGTGCCGACCGAGGTCGTCCGCGCGTCGGTCGTTGCGGGCCAGGGGCCGCCATGCACCATGGCATGGCAGACCTCCACGCCGGTCGGCCAGCCGTTGGCCAGGATGCGGCCCGCCTTGCGCTCCAGGATCGGCAGCAGCGAACGCGCGATCTGCGTGTCGCCCGTGTCCAGGTGCAGCGTGGCCGTCAACTGGCCCTCGAGCGATTCGGCCAGCGTGCGCAGTTCTTCCGCGTCGCGGCAGCGCACGACCAGCCCGGTCGCCCCGAAGACTTCGTCGTGCAGCGCAGGCTGGGCCTGGAAGCTCTTCGCGTCGGTGGTGTAGAAGCCGGCCTGGCCGCGATTGGGCTCGCTGCTGCCCTGCCCGCGCGCGACGCAGCGTACGTTGGCCTCGCTCGCCAGCTTGTCGACGCCGCGCGTGTAGGCGGCGTGGATGCCGGGCGTCAGCATGGGCTGTGCGGGTGCCTGGTTCATGGCCTGCGCGGCGGCAGCCTCGAACGTGTCGAGATCCGGCCCCTCGATGGCGAGCAGCAGCCCCGGGTTCGTACAGAACTGGCCCGCGCCCATCGTCAGCGATGCCACGTACTGCTGACCGAGTGCAGCAGCGCGCTTGGCCAGGGCGTCGGGCAACAGGAAGACGGGGTTGATGGCGCTCAGCTCGCCATACACCGGAATCGGCTGCGGACGCGCCTGCGCAATGCGCAGCAGCGCCTGGCCGCCCGCGCGGGAGCCGGTAAAGCCCACTGCCTGGATGCGCGGATCGGCCACCAGGGCACCGGCCACATCGTTGTCTGCGAGGATCAGCGAGAACACGCCTTCCGGCAGCCCGCACTGCTCCACCGCGGCCTGAACGGCGCGGCCAACGAGTTCGGACGTGCCCGGGTGCGCCGGGTGCGCCTTCACGACCACCGGGCAACCGGCAGCCAGCGCCGATGCGGTATCGCCGCCAGCCACGGAAAACGCCAGCGGAAAATTGCTCGCGCCAAACACGGCCACCGGGCCCAGCGCGATGCGGCGCATGCGCAGGTCCGAACGCGGCAGCGGCTTGCGCTCGGGCAGCGCGGGGTCGATGCGGGCCCCCACGGCATCGCCCGCGCGTACGACGTTCGCGAACAGGCGGAGCTGGTTGCACGTGCGAGCGCGTTCGCCTTCAAGCCGTGGGCGCGGCAGGGCCGATTCCGCCATCGCGCGTTCGATCAGCGCGTCGCCCAGGGCCTCGATCTGGCTGGCGATGGCGTCAAGAAACGCGGCACGGGCTTGCGGCGCGGTCTCGCGGTAAACATCAAAAGCCGCGGCGGCCAGTTCAGCGGCACGCGCGGCCTCGGCCTTGGAGGCCAGGGTGAATTCCGGTTCGAGCCATTCCCCGGTGGCGGGGTTCATGGCGCGAACCTTGCCGGCACCACCCGCTACGCGGGCGGCACCCAACAACAGTTCGCCGCTCAATTGCATGAGAATTCCTCGTGTTTTCGGTTGCGCTCAGGCCGCAAGCTTCTCGACTTCGGCAATACGCGACACCAACGCTGACAGTTCTGCCATCTCGGCGTCGGTCAAGTCGGTCAACGGAGCACGGACCGGACCTGCATCACGGCCGATGACCTTCATACCGGCCTTGACGATCGACACCGCATAGCCGCGCTTGCGATTGCGCAGCTGGATGTACGGCAGCACGAACGCGTTGAGCATCTGGTAGACCTTGGCATTGTCGAATGCGCGCACGGCGGCGTAGAACTCTAGCGCGAACTTCGGCACGAAGTTGAAGATGGCCGACGAATACGTCGTCACGCCCATCGTCAGGTACGGCAGCGCGAACGTCTCCGCGGTCGGCAGGCCGCCGACGTAGGTGAAGCGGTCACCCAGGCGGGCGTAGATGCGCGTCATCAGTTCCAGGTCGCCCACGCCGTCCTTGAAGCCGACGAGGTTCGGGCAGCGGTCGGCCAGGCGCTCGAGGTGGTTCTCGTCGAGGACCTGGTTGGCGCGGTTGTAGACGATCACGCCCAGCTTGGTCGATTTGCAGACCTGCTCCACGTGCGCGGCCACGCCGTCGGCGGACGCTTCGGTCAGGTACGGCGGCAGCAGCAGGATGCCGTCGGCGCCGGCCGCTTCTGCGGCCTTGCAGTAAGCGATCGATTCGGCCGTGCCGCGGCCAGCCGGCGCAATCACCGGGAGCTTGCCGGCGGTTTCGGCCACGGCCGCGCGCACGACACGGTCGGTTTCCGCGGCGGTGAGCGAGAAGAATTCGCCGGTGCCGCCCGCGGCAAACAGGCCCGCTGCCGGGTGGCTGAACAGCCAGCTCAGGTTGGCGCGGTACGCCGCCTCATCGAACGACAGGTCGGACGGCTTGAAATGCGTGACCGGGAAGGACAGCAGGCCGGAGCCGATCTGTTGGGCGAACTCTTTGGGGGTATATCGGGACATGTCTCGCTCGACTGAATGCAGTGTGGTTGGTGAAGCAAATTCTTGCATCGCGATTGATTCAAGTCCAAAACAACTGCTGATTCGATTGATACAGAATTTGTATTGATACAGGGTCTTCCCTAACCGGAAGATTCAATGCTGCGGCCGCACGTGGCGACACGGCCGCGCAGCCGTCGGCACGGCATCACACCGCGCCTTCGGCCTCCACATACAGCGCGTACAGCGAGTGGGAACTGGCCATGTACAGGCGGTTGTTCTTGGGGCCGCCGAAGGTCAGGTTGGGGCAGCGCTCGGGCAGGTGGATGAAGCCGATCGGCTTGCCGTGCGCGTTGAAGACCTTCACGCCGTCGTGATCGGCCGAGTTCACGCCCACGCGCCCATCGGAGCCCCAGCCGCACCACAGGTTGCCGTCCTTGTCGACACGAAAGCCGTCCAGCGCGCCGGGGCCGTTGGCATCGATGAGCTTGGTCTTGTTGCTGGCCGTGCCGTCGGGCGCGATGTCGTAGCTCCAGATGCTGCGCGACGGCGTGCCCTTCCACTCCACGACGTACAGCTTCTTCTCGTCCGGAGAGAACGCGAGGCCGTTCGGGTTGACGAGGTCCGTGATGACCGCGCGAATGCTGCCGTTCGGGTCGATGCGATAGACGTTGGTGGTGGCCTGTTCGGGCTGGGCCTTGAAGCCCTCCCAGTTGCCGTTGATGCCGAACGTCGGGTCGGTGAACCACACGCTGTCATCGGACTTGACCACCACGTCGTTCGGCGCGTTCAGGCGCTTGCCCTGGTACTGGTCCGCCAGCACGGTGATGCGGCCGTCGTGCTCGGTGCGGGTGACGCGGCGCGTGACGGAGTGCTCGCAAGTGACGAGCCGCCCCTGCCGGTCGCGCGTATTGCCGTTGGCGTAGTTCGACGGCTCGCGGAACACGCTGAACGCGCCGTTCGTCTCGTCGTACTTCATGATCCTGTTGTTCGGGATGTCGCTCACCAGCAGGTAGCGGCCGGCCGGAAAGTACACCGGCCCTTCGGCCCAGCGCATGCCCGTGGCGAGCTGCTCGACCGAGCTGCTGTAGAGCCGGTACTTGAGGAAGCTCGGATCCAGCACCTCGACCGCCACATCGGGGTAGCGCGCGTTCGGCTTGAAGCCTTCGATCTTCTGCGCAGCCGCCAGGCCGCTGGCCGCCGCCAGGCCCGCGCCCGCCATGCGTTTGAGAAACGTGCGGCGACCGACTTCCGTGCTTTCCATGGACATGCTTGTCTCCAGAGTTGTCGTCAGCCCTCCTGTTCCAAGGGCGAGCCGATTCTTGCACCGCCAATCTTTCCGCTTCAAGATAAGGTCTGACTCAATCCATACCCGTTTTGAATCGATGTTTGAACTGAGCCAACTCCGCTGCTTCGTCGCCGTGGCCGAAGAACTGCACTTCGGGCGCGCGGCGGAGCGCCTGCACATGACGCAGCCGCCGCTCTCACGCCAGGTGCGCCTGCTCGAACACCAGGTCGGCACCGAGCTGCTCGAGCGCAACAGCCGCTCGGTCAAGCTGACGGCGGCCGGGCGCAGCTTTCTGCCGGATGCGTCGCGCATCCTGCGCCTGGCAGACGAAGCGGCAGCCACGGCACGGCGCGTGGCCACGGGGGCCGCAGGCGCACTGGCGATCGGTTTCACGGCATCGGTGGGGTATGGAAAGCTGCCGTCGCTGGTCAGCGCGGTGCGGGCCGCTTCGCCCGGCGTGCGATTGACGCTGAAGGAAATGGTGAGCGGCGCGCAGCTGGCCGCGCTCGATGCGCGGGAAATCGACGTGGGCCTGCTGCGCCCGCCGGTGGAGCATGGCGAGCTGGTTGCGACGCCGTGCTCGCAGGAAGCGCTGGTCATTGCACTGCCGGAAGCCGTGGCCGACCGATGGCCGCAGCGCCCCAGCCTGCGCGATTGCGAGGGCCAGCCGCTGCTGATGTATTCACCGTACGAGGCGCGCTATTTCCACCAGATGGTGAGCGGCCTGTTCGAACGCGCGGAGGTGCTGCCCGACATCGTCGAGTACGTCAGCCAGATCCATTCGATGCTGGCGCTGGTGCGTGCGGGCATTGGCGTGGCGCTCATCCCCGCCGCCGCCTCGATGCTGCATTTCGAAGGCGTGGTCTATCGCCCCGTCCGCACCACGCCCGCCAAGCCCGTCGAACTGTGGATGGCCTATCGCAAGGACAACGACAACCCGGTGTTCAACCTGCTCAAGGGCGTGCTGCACGCGGCGCTGTCTGAGCGGCGCTGAGCTCACGCGGCACTGCGCTTGCTGCACCCGATGGCGATTCCCACTCGTGTGGAGACGCCATGATTGACGCATCCCTTTCTCTTCGACGCCCAACCTTGTGGGCGCTCGCCCTGACGGCCGGGCTTGCAGCCGTGCTGTCTCACCCCGCGCAGGGCAAGCTGCCGCCGCCGTCCCCTGTCGAGCAGGCGGCCGCAGCGCAGCAGGCCGAGACCGAACGCGCCCAGAAAGCCCAGGAACAGGCCAAGCTGACCGAGGTACAGGACCGCCTGGCGGCCCGCTTCGGCAAGAGCGGCAACCAGGCTCCCGATGCCGTGACATCGACCACCGAACTGCCCAAGGCGGTGGCAGAGGCCCCAGGCTCCACCGGGCCGCATGGCGGGTCGCGACCGAGCGCAGAATCGCACTCGGGCAGCGCACGCTAGGCCGTCAGCGGAAACCCCGCGTCAAACGTGGACGCCACGTCCAGCCGCTGTTTGAGCAGCCCGACCTTGACGTAGAAATCGGCCGTGCGCTGCTGCTCGGCAATGATCGATGCATCGATGGGGCGCCACACCGTCTGACGCCGCGCAAACTGCAGCCGTGCGGCCTCCGGGGCAATACCGATGATGCGCGCCAGCGTGGCCGAGAAGCTGTCGACATGCTGGTACGACCACGCCTGCGCACGTACCGCACGCTGCAGGAAATCGCGCAGCACCTCGCGCTTGGCAGCCAGCGCCGCGTCGGTGGCGGCCAGGTAGCTCAGGCCCGACCACAGCCCTCGCCCGCTCACCAGCACGCGCGCGTGGCGGGCGGTCTCGGCCATCGCCGTGTAGGGCTCCCAGGTCGACCACGCATCGATCGAACCGTTGACGAGCGCCAGCTTGGCATCGGCGGGCGGCAGAAAGCGGAAGTTGGCGTCGTCCGGCCCCAGCCCGGCAGATTCCAGCGCCTTGAGCGCCACGAAATGCCCGATCGACCCGCGATTGGTGCCGATCGATTTGCCCTTCAGATCAGCCGCCGTCTTCAGCGCGGAATCGGGCCGCACGAGCACGGCGGTGCCGTATGGGTCCGACCGGTTGGCGCCGATCAGCTTGATGCGCGTGCCGGCGGCCAGCGCAAAGATGGCCGGTGCATCGCCGATCGGCCCCAGGTCCACGGCCCCGGCATTGAGCGCTTCGGCCAGCGGTGCCGCAGCCGGAAACTCCGTCCACTGGATCTCGTACGGCACGCCCTTGAGCGCATCTGCGGCCTCAAGCAGCGCACGCAGGCCGCCTTTCTGGTCGCCGGCCTTGAGGACGGGGCGTGACTGCAGCGATTGCGCGAAGGACAGCGCAGGCGCAGCGGCCAGCGCCAGGCCGGATTGGAGCAAACGTCGTCGGGAAGTGAACATGTCGATGGCCTGTCGGTCTGATGTGTGGGTCAATCAATGAATGAAGCCGCCCTTCACGTAGCGCACGGGCTCGGCATCCATGCGGGCGATCAGGGCGTCGAGGCCGCCGGTGGGCGATCCGACGGTTTCACGGTGGGTGGAGGTGCACAGGAAATCCGCATCGGACCACGCCGTGCCAGGCTGCCCGCGCGCACGCAGCCAGCCGTCGCGATCGGCCAGCAGTTGCGTGCCGGCAAACGCCTGCGGCGCGGTGCCGGCAATGGCGGCGAAGACCGGCCACGCCTCGGGGCTCGCCGCCACGCAGCGCACCTGGAACGGACGCACCGGCGCGGGAAGCTTGCCGTCTGGCGTGACGAGGAGCGTCTGGAAGCGCGGGTCTTCCAGGGGAATCCGGTCCGCCGTGTCGACGGCCACCACGCGCACGCGCTGGCCGTTGCGCCATGCAGCCAGCGGCGTGGGCGGCGCGTCGCCGCAACGTACGGGCAGCGCGGGAATCGCCACCGGCACCGGCCATCCGCCGGCACGCACGCCGCCGCTGGCAGCCAGCACGTTCATGTAGTCGAGCGCGGCCCAGAGGTCTGCGTCGCTCAGTCGATTGGCAAAGGCCGGCATGGTGGCGTTGCCGTGCGCATCGTGCATGCCGTGCGCGATATGCCAGAACAGCTCGCCATCGGCACGGCGACCGAGGAGCGGGCCCACGACCGTGGGCGGCCAGCGTGTGAGCGTGGCGGCCAGCGGCCCTTCGCCGCGGCCGTCTGTGCCGTGGCAGCTTGCGCATGCGGCGTGGTAGACGTGTGCGCCTTGCGTGATCGACGCCAGCGAGAACGCGGTCGGGCTCACATGGAAGCTCGTCGGCACGGCGGCCGAAAACACCACCGCCGAGGGCCAGGGCGCCACCACGAGCAAGCCCGCCGCCACACCAAACGACACCGCGCGCCAGCGACGCACGAGCAAGGCCGTGCACACAGCCAACAAGGCAAGTACCACAACGATCAGCGTGAGCCCGAGTTGCCGTGCCTGCCCGAGGTCGATCAGCAACGTCTCGCCGGCAATGCGGACGGCCCAGGGCCACGCGGGCTGGCCATGCACGTCGCCTGTCAGCCCCAACGCGCGCCAGACGGTGAGCACACTGTGCTGCGCCCATTGCAGGAAGACGAGCAGCGCGTTGAGCCACACCGTTGGCGGCGGGCCGCTCATGATGCTTCGGTCATCTACCAGCTCTCGGCCAGCCCGAGATGGCGGAGCGCCTCATGCCGCAATGCGCCGAGCCTCGGATCGCCACGGTGGCGCGGATACGGCAGGTCGACCGTCAGCTCCGCCGCGATGCGCGCCGGGCGCGGGCTGAAGATGACGACGCGCTGCGCCAGGAACAGCGCCTCTTCCACATCGTGCGTGACCAGCACCGTCGAAAACCGCGCACGCTGCCAGAGCGACACGAGCTCGCTCTGCATGGCCAGCCGCGTGAGCGAGTCCAGCTTGCCCAGCGGCTCATCCAACACCAGCAGCTGCGGATCGTTGACGAGCGCACGGGCCAGCGCCACACGCTGCGCCATGCCGCCCGACAGCTCGTGCGGAAACGCGCGGTGGAAGCCGCCGAGGCCAACGCGCTCGAGCGCATCGTCCACGCGGTCGCGCTCGGCCTTGAGCACGCCGCGCGCCTGCAACCCGAGGGCCACGTTGTCCCACACGCGCCGCCACGGGTACAGCGTCGGATCCTGGAAGACGACGATGCGCGATGGGTCCGGCGCGGTGATCGGCACATCGTCCTGCAGGATGCGGCCGCGCGTGGGCGGCTCCAGCCCGGCAATCAGCCGCAGCAGCGTCGACTTGCCGCAACCGCTCGGCCCGAGCAGCGCGACGAACTCGCCGGGCTGCACGGTCAGGCTCACGTTGTCGAGCACCTGCAACGGATTGGCCTGGCTGCCGAACCAGTGGCTCACGTCCTGCACGTCGATCCGCGCCCCGTTCTTCGACGATGGCACCGGCGCCTCGATCGTCGCCTCGCGTTCGAGCACGGCTACCATTTCAGCGTCCCCTGCTGCCAGACCAGGGCGCGGTCCCGCACCTTGAACAGCAGCGTGATGATGCTCGAGAAGAGCAGCGCCATGACGATCAGTGCGGCATACATGTTCACGTACGAGGCCCAGCCCTGTGCCCACGTCAGGTACCAGCCCAGGCCCGATTTCACGCCCATCATCTCGGCGGTCACCAGCACGGTGAACGACGCACCCAGGCCCATGAACAGGCCCACGAACACCTGCGGCAGCGCCGCCGGAATCGCCACGCGCAGCACCAGGAAGGCGTTGGATGCCCCCAGCGTGCGCGCGACGTCGTAATACCGCTTGCCCACGCCCGCCACGCCCGACCACGTCAGCACCGCCACGGGAAAGCCCGACGCCAGCGCAATGAGGAACGCCGCCGCCGAATAGCTCGACGGAAAGAAGTAGAACGTGATCGGCAGCAGCGCCGTGGCCGGCAGCGGCCCCAGAACGCGCAAGACCGGATGCACCCAGTAGCCCACGGCACGCGACCATCCGATCGACACGCCCACCAGGAAGCCCGTGAGTGCGCCGAGGAAGTAGCCGATGCCCAGCAGCTTGAGCGTGTTGACCACGCTGCTGCCCAGGCGCGGCCAGTCTTCGGTATAGACCTCGATCAGCGCCTGGGGCGGCGCGAAGAACGGCGTGGGCAACACGCCCGACTTGGCCGTCAACGCCTCCCACAATGCCAGCACAGCGGCCACCGCAACCAGCCATGGACCCGCCGGCTGCACTGCCTCCTGCACGGCGCGCAGCGGCACGACATACGCCCCGGCCACCGCAAGCACGAGCAGCGCAATGCCGGCCGCCAGCGCCGTCATGCCAAGCTCGGTCGTGAACGCCCAATCGCTGAAGCCCACCACGTGGTTTGGCCAGCGCCACGTCACCAGCCCGAATGCCGCCCACGCGATGGCCGCCGCCACGCCCGTGCGCCAGACACGGCCGCCGGCTGCGGCGCCCGCCAGCGGATGGGCCAGCGCGCCCGGTGCCTCCAAGGTTTGGGGGATCGTGCTCATGTCGATGTGCTCCTCATGTGCGCAGGGCCGGCTCAGGCCAGCACGTTGACGTACACGTGCTGCGCCAGGCGCTGCGGGTCGGTCGTCTTCTTGATGACGCCAATGCGGCGGAAGTCTTCCGCATAGAAGGCGATCTCGTCGCGCAGGTCGACGCCCGTGGGGTGATGCGTGTAGGTGAGCGTGGCGTAGAGCTTGCGCAGGTCGTCCAGCGCCACCTTGGGCGAGTACTTGGCAAACACCTTGGCCGCCTCGTTCGGGTTTTCGTTGACGAAGTCGGTGGCCTGCACGATGGCGCGGGCCAGTGCGGAGGCCGTCGGCCGGTCGTTGCGCACGAGCTCGCCGCGCGCGCCGATCACGCAGCAGACCTTGCGGGCGTATTCGCCGGAAAGGTTGGTTGCCAGCTCCACATAGGCGCCATGGGTCCGCTTCTCGAGCAGGTAGAGGTTCGGGTCGCCGTCGGCAATGGCCTGGATCTCACCCTTGTCGACGGCCACGCCCAGCAGGTCGGCCGGGTATTGGCGCCACGTGATGTCGCGGTCGGGGTCGATGCCGTTCTTGGCCAGGAGGATGGTGAAGAAATGCTTGCCCGGCGCGGCCAGGTCGCTCACGCCTACAGTCTTGCCCTTGAGCGCCTGCAGGCTCGTCACGCCCGCCGCCTTGGCCCCGACCAGACGCACGCATCCGCCGTGCGAACTGCCGATGATCTTCACGTCAAAACCGGCCTCCAGCGGCTTGAGCCAGCGGTGGATCATGCCCACGGCAGCATCGGCCTTGCCGGTGGCAATGGATTCGAGCAGCTGGTCGGTCGAGCCGCTGTAGTTGATCAGGTCGACCTGCAGGCCGTTCTTCTCGAAGAAGCCCCGCTCCTGGGCCACCACGATCGGCGTCAGGCAGAACGAATTCTGGTTCCACGCAAACGTCAGCTTGCGCGGCTGCGAGTAGGCCTTGCGGCCCAGGATCAATGCCGGCCCCGCCAGCGCCGTGGCCGCCGCCGCATGCAATACCTTGCGGCGAGACAGATCCGCTGTGTCTTGGCTCATGAATGCTCCCCGTGATGATGCGTTTGGTGTCTTCTGTGCAGGTTCAATCGAGCAGGTCCGGCTCGGCGGCGACGAGGCCGGCGTAGAGGCTCTCGAAGGCGTGCAGTGCGCCCTCCTGTCCGCCCACCTGGCTGTGCGTGCGGCGCGCCGTGGCGGCATCGATGGGCTGCGGCGCGTGCGTCCTGCCGGCCGCTTCGGCCAGCAACTGCGTATGCGCAGCGTTGTCCAGCGCGATGTACCACCACGCTGCGGCTTCCACCGTCGGCCCGGCGGTGAGGATGCCGTGGTTCTTCAGGATGACGCCCTTGTGCGTGCCGCCGTCCGGCTTGCGCAGCGCGTGGGCGATGCGGTCCCCTTCGCTCGTGTCGACCACCATGCCGGTGAAGTCGTCAAAGAGCGCGTGGTCTTCGTAGAAGGAGCACGCGTCCTGCGTGAGCGGATCGAGCAGCCGGCCCAGTGCAGACCACGCCTTGCCGTACGTCGAGTGCGTATGCGCCGCGGCCACGATGTGCGGATGCGCTTCGTGGATCGCCGCGTGGATCGCAAACGCCGCCTTGTTGAGCGGGCGGCTGCCGATAACCGTCTCTCCGCGCGCATTGACGAGCAACAGGTCCGAGACCTTGATGCGCGAGAAATGCACGCCGAGCGGGTTGACCCAGAAGTGGTCCGTCAACTCCGGATCGCGCGCGGTGATGTGGCCGGCCAGGCCAAGATCGAAGCCATGCCGCGCAAAGATGCGGAAGGCGCCGGCCAGCCGTTCCTGCCGGTGGCGCCGCTCCGCCTCCAGCGTCGGCCGTGTGGCGGGCGGATCAAACCAGAACTTCTGCTGCGGAACGGCGTTCAGCTTGAGGGCGCCCGGCGCCGGCCGGTCGATGCACAGAACGGCGCTCATGATTACGCCGCCTTGCGTTGCGCATCGCGCTGCGCAACCAGCTCGCGCACGCGCGGGATCAGCGTGCGGCCGTAGTCCACCACGTCTTCCAGCGGATCGAAGCCACGGATGAGGAACGTCGTGACGCCCAGGTCGTAGTAATCGAGCAGCGCGTCGGCCACCTGCTCCGGCGTGCCGACCAGCGCGGTGGAGTTGGAGCGCCCGCCGGTTTCCTTGGCGATGGCCGTCCACAAGCGCTTGTCGACGCGCTCGCCCTTGTCTGCTGCAGCGAGCAGGCGCCGGGCGCCCTCGCTCTGCTGCGGGCCGCCACGGCTGTAGCCCTGCTGCACGCGCAGCGCGCGCGTGCGTTCGAGGATGCCCTCCGCACGCTTCCACGCAGCGTCTTCCGTCTCTGCCAGGATCGGGCGAAACGATACCGAGAAGCGAATGCTGCGCCCATGCCGCGCGGCCTCCGCACGCACACGCGTGGTCAGCTCACGCACCTGGTCGAGCGACTCGCCCCACAGCGCATAGACATCGGCGTGCTTGCCGGCCACTTCGATCGCCACATCCGATGCCCCGCCGAAGTAGATCGGCACATGAGGCTTCTGGGCAGGCTTGACCTCCGAGAAGCCCTGCTCGAAGCGATAGAACTGGCCTTCATGGTCGAACGGTTTGGCTTCCGTCCAGATGCGCCGCAGGATGCCGAGGTATTCGTCCGTGCGTGCGTAGCGTTGGTCGTGGTCGAGGTAATCGCCATCGCGGCGCTGCTCGCTGTCGGAGCCGCCCGAGATGAAGTGCACGCCCAGGCGTCCGCCGGTGAACTGATCGAGCGTGGCGATCTGTCGCGCGGCCAGCGTCGGGTTGGTGAAGCCCGGCCGGTGCGCGAGCATGAAGTGGATGCGCTCCGTCAGCGCGGCCGCATACGAGATCGTGAGCGTGGCGGAAGGCCCGGTCGAATGATGCGGCACCAGGATGCGATCAAAGCCGGCCTGCTCGTGGGCCTGGGCAAAGGCCCGCACATAGTCGCGGTCGACCACCGGCCCGTTGGGATCGGGCGGATGGATTTCCGACTGCTTCTGGGTCTGGATCATGCCGATGAAATCGACGCTCATGGTGGCTCCGTTTCCGCATATCGTTAGAAGGCCGGCGGGCATGCCGCGCCCTGCCGTGAATGCGAACGAAGTTACGCCACCGCCTGCGCTGCCAGAACGAATAATTTCAACGCTGCATATTCGGCATCGGTCGTTCGCCGCATCGGGCAACGCCGATACGCTGTGCGCCATGTCACTTGCTTACTTCGCTGTGTTGCCATGTCGTCCGTCCCCTTGCATCGCCTGCCCACACCGCCCGAGCGGCTTGCCGAAGTGCTGGCCGGAGTCACGCCGCAGCTTGCTGCTTCCGCGGCCGAACACGATCTGCACGGCACGTTTGCGCACGAGAATTTTGCAGCACTGCACGCGTCGGGTCTCATTGCGCAGGTCATTCCGCAATCGCATGGTGGCGGCGGTGCCGACCTGAAGACCGCGCGGCAGATCGTCTCCAGCATCGCCCGCGCCGATGCGGCCACCGCCCTCGTGCTGACCATGACGTACCTGCAGCACCGCGCCATCAGCCGCACGGATTCGCGCTGGCCCGAGCACGTGCGGCAGCAGGTGTTTGCCACCGCATTGAACGAAGGCGCACTCATCAACTCGCTGCGGGTGGAGCCCGATCTCGGCTCGCCGGCGCGCGGCGGCTTGCCGGCCACGGTGGCCACGCGGGTGGGCAACCGTTGGCGCATCCGTGGCCGCAAGCTCTACAGCACCGGCAGCCCTGCGCTGCGCTGGCTGGCCGTGTGGGGGCGCACCGACGAACCAGAGCCGCGCGTCGGCTTCTTTCTCGTGCCGCGCCCTTCGGCCGACACGCCCGGCATCCGCATCGAACAGACGTGGAACCACCTTGGCCTGCGCGCCTCGGGCAGCCACGACGTCGTACTGGAAGACGTGGAGATCCCCCTCGACCACGCCGTGGACATCCGCCCGCCCGCGCAGTGGACGGCGCACGGCGCCCAACAGGCCTACACCACGGACACCGGTGCGCAGCTCGACCAGCAGGCATGGATGACGGTGCTGCTTGGCAGCCTGTACGACGCGGTCGCGCAGTCTGCGTGGGATTGGCTCGCACAGTTCCTGAACACGCGCGCGCCGGCCAACCTGGGCGCGCCACTGGCAACGTTGCCGCGCGTCCAGGAAACCGCGGGCGACATCGCCGCCGCGCTGCGCACGAACCGCGTGCTGCTCGACCACGCCGCAGAGGCCGCAGATGCCGGGGCACCGCTGTCCATCACAGACAGCGGGTTGCTCAAGTACACCGTCACCACCCATGCCATTCGCGCGGTGGAGCTCGCCCTGCAGCTTTCCGGCAACCACGGCCTGTCGCGCCACAATCCGCTGGAGCGCCACTACCGCGACGTGCTGTGCAGCCGCATCCACACGCCGCAGAATGATTCGATCCTGGTGGCCGCCGGCCGCGCCGCGCTTGGGGTTTCACTGGACGGCGCGCGCCAACTCCAGCAAGATCGTTCCGCTTCCATCGCCAGAACCGGATCATGAGCCCACCCGCCCTTGCCGCTGTGCCGCCGCCAGCGCAGTCCATCGCGCCGCTGCGTGATTTCGTGATCGCGCTGTCGCGCCTGCTCGAGCAGCAGCCGACCGAGGCCGAGATCCTGTCGCGCGCGGGGAGCCTGCTCGGCGCGCTTGTCGCCCGCGACGACTGGCTGCCCGCCGAATACGCGCAACCGCACCCCGAGCACTTCCAGCAATACCTGCTGCATGCCGACTCGGGCGAGCGCTTTTCCATCGTCAGCTTTGTGTGGGGCCCCGGCCAGCGCACGCCGATTCACGACCACACCACATGGGGCCTGATCGGCATGCTGCGCGGCGCTGAATACTCGCAGCCGTTCACGCTCGACGCGCGCGGCGTACCGCAGCCGCATGGCGCCGCCGTCCGGCTGGAGCCCGGCGACGTTGAACGCGTCTCGCCGCGCGTTGGCGACATCCACCGCGTGCACAACGCGTTTGACGACCGCACGTCGATCAGCATCCATGTGTACGGCGGCAACATCGGCGGCATCCACCGCTCGGTCTATACCGAAGAGGGCGAGCGCAAGCCGTTCGTCTCGGGCTATTCGAACACTCACCTGCCCAATCTCTGGGATCGTTCCAAGGACACGTCTGCATCATGAGCATCGTCATCGACACGACTGAATCCCCCGTGGCCGCCCCGCTCGCGGAGACCCACGTGCCCACGCTGACCTACGCCGAGGTGCGCGCCGCCCTGCTCGCCCGCAAGGAGATCGCGCTGCTCGACGTGCGTGAAGAAGACCCCTACGCGCAGGGGCACCCGCTATGGGCGGTGAACCTGCCGCTCTCGCGCCTGGAGCTGGAGGCGTGGTCGCGCATTCCGCGCCGCGATACGCTGATCGTGCTGTACGGCGAGCACGACGGCGTCGACCTCGCCACGCGCGCCGCCGCGAGGCTGGCCGAACTCGGCTACACGCGCGTCTACCTGCTCGAAGGCGGGCTCGACGGCTGGCGTGCCGCCGGCGGCGAGGTCTTCCAGGACGTGAACGTGCCAAGCAAGGCCTTCGGCGAATACGTGGAGGCCCAGCGGCACACGCCGTCCTTCAGCGCACAGGAAGTCAAGGCGCTGATCGACGACAAGCGCGATGTGGTCATCGTCGATGCGCGCCGCTATGACGAGTTCCAGACCATGAGCATTCCCACCGCGACGAGCGTGCCGGGGGCCGAACTCGTGCTGCGCATCCGTGAGCTGGCGCCGGACCCGAACACGCAGATCATCGTCAACTGCGCCGGCCGTACGCGCAGCATCATCGGCACGCAATCGCTGGTGAACGCCGGCATTCCGAACCCGGTGGCGGCGCTGCGCAACGGCACCATCGGCTGGTTGCTGGCCGATCAGGTGCTGGATCACGGCGCCAGCCGCCGGCATCCGCAGACCGTGTCCGAGGCAACACGCGCGCAGGCGCAGGCCGATGCACGCGCCGTGGCCGAACGCGCGAACGTGCCGCGCATCGCACTGGCCGACGTTGCCGCGCTTGAGGTGCCCGACCGGACGCTGTACAAGCTCGACGTGCGCACGCCCGAGGAGTACGCCGCCGGCCACCTGCCCGGCTTCGCCAGCGCGCCGGGCGGCCAGCTCGTGCAGGAAACCGACCACACCGCCGCCGTGCGCGGCGCGCGCATCGTGCTGGCAGACGACGACGGCGTGCGCGCCGACATGACCGCCTCGTGGCTCGCGCAGATGGGCTGGGAAGTCTATGTGGTGGATCCGGTCGACGCCAGCCAACGCAACGTCACTGGCGCATGGCAGCCCGCCGTGCCGGCGTCACCGGCCGTGCGTACCGTCGATGCGCACGCGCTGGCGGGCTGGCTGGAGGCCGGCGATACCGCCGTCATCGACGTCACCCGCAGCGCCAATTACGTGGCGCGGCACATCCCGGGCGCCTGGTTTGCCGTGCGTTCGGATCTGGCCGCCGCGCTGCAGCGCATTCCGCCCGCGCGGCGGTACGTCCTGACCTGCGGCTCGAGCCAGCTCGCGCGCTTTGCCGCTGCCGACCTGGCGGGGCTCACCCAGGCCGAGGTCTGGGTGCTCGATGGAGGCACCGCTGCGTGGGTTGCCGCCGGCCTGCCCGTCGAAACCGGCGAAACGCGCCTCGCCTCCGAGCGCATCGACCGCTACCGCCGCCCGTACGAAGGCACGAGCGCGCCGCGCGCGGCCATGCAGGCGTATCTCGACTGGGAGTTCGGCCTGGTGGGGCAGCTCGCACGGGATGGAACGCATGGCTTCCGTGTGATCTGACCGGGCACGAGCGCCGCGCGCGCTCACGTGCTTGCTAACCCCGCTCACAACGAGCGATAACAAAACTCGTTTTGCGCATAAGCGTGCCTTGAGTAGCATCGGGGCTTCCTCGCCGAGGTCCCGCCATGTCGCCGTTTATCGCTCTGTGCCTGCTCATCACGTACGTGGTGTGGGGCACGACCTATCTCGCCATCCGCTTTGCGCTGACCGATCTTCCGCCCTTCCTGATGATGGGTTCGCGGTTTCTGGCTGCGGCGCTGCTGCTTGCACCTGTCGTCATCCTGCGCCAGCACGAGCGGCCGAGCGGGCGGCAAGTGCGCAACTGCGCGCTGATCGGCGCGTTCATGCTGGTGGGCGGCATGGGCATGACGGCCGTGGCCGAGCAGACGATCTCGTCAGGGGCCACAACGGTCATGATTGCGTCGATGCCGCTGTTCTCGACGCTGTGGACGCTGCTCGCGGGCGGCCGCCTGCGTGCGTATGAGATCGGCGCCATCGCGCTGGGCACCATCGGCATTGCGGTGCTGTTTCGCGGGGCGGAGTTCCAGGCCAGCACCGTCGGCGTGCTGGCGCTCACGGCCGCCATTGCTTCGTGGTCGTTCGGCTCGCAACTCTCCAAGCGCATCGACATGCCCAAGGGCATGACGGCCTTCGTACTCGAGATGGCCTTTGGCGGCGTGGCGCTGGTGCTGCTGAGCCTCCTGACGGGCGAGAGCTGGCCACGGCATGTCGGCATGCAGTCCGCGCTGGCGTGGGGTTATCTCGTGGTGTTCGGCTCGGCGGTTGCCTTCACGGCCTACATGGCGCTGGTCGAGCGCGTGTCCACCGTCATGGCGACGAGCTATGTGTACGTGAACCCGCCCATCGCCCTGCTGATGGGCGCATGGCTGGCCGATGAGCAGGTCGCGCCGCAAACGCTCGGCGCAACGGCCATCATCCTGGCGGCGGTGGTGGTCCTGACGGCCGGCGCAACGCGAGCGGCGCGCCGCGCCGCAGCGTGAGCCCTATCCGGCCAGGGAAGACGGCAAGGCCCCAAGCGGCACCCCGCCGTCTTGCGGCTCGGCACGGCTGCTGTCCTGCGCCTCATTGCCGAGCCGCCTGACCCACGCTATCAGCGATGGCGCGTCCAGCGGCCGCGAAAACAGATAGCCCTGCCCCAGATCGCATCCGGCCCGGCGCAGCAGTGCGAGCTGGTCGGCGCCTTCCACGCCTTCGGCCACCACCTGCATGTTCAGGCTGTGCGCCATGGCGATGACGGCGCTGGCAATCGCTTCGCCGTCGCCCGGCATGCGCTGGACGAAGCTGCGGTCGATCTTCAGCTTCTGGATCGGGAAGCGCTGCAGATACGCCAACGATGAATACCCTGTGCCGAAGTCGTCGATCGACAGGCTGATACCGGCCGCGTGCAGCGATTCGAGCAGCGTGATGTTGGTCTCGATATCTTCCATCAGCACGCTTTCGGTGATCTCGAGTTCGAGCAGATGCGGCGGCAGGCCGGTGTCGCGCAGCACGTCCATCACGCTTTGCACCAGGCTCGGATCGCGCGTCTGCCGCGCCGACAGGTTGACCGATACACGCAGCGTGACGCCGTCTTCGCGCATCCAGCGGGCCACTTGCGCGCACGCGGTGCGCAGCACCCACATCCCGAGCGGCACGATCAGGCCCGTTTCCTCGGCCACGGCGATGAACTCGCCGGGGCCGATCACGCCGATCTCCGGATGGCGCCAGCGCACCAGCGCCTCCACACCGTGGACGTTCGATGCGGCGATCGCAGCGTCGTGCGCGCCGTCGGTGCGCAGGCGCAGTTGAGGTTGATAGGCCAGCAGCAGCTCGTCGCGGTCCAGTGCGCGGCGCAGGTCGGCCTCCACACGAAGGCGGCGGCGGGCCTGCTGGTCCATCTCCGACGTGAAGCTGGCGGCGGCGTTCTTGCCGTGGTTCTTGGCGTGGTACATCGCCGTGTCGGCATTGCGCGTGAGCACCTGCACGTCGCGCGCGTCATGCGGATACAGGCTCACGCCCACGCTGGCCGTCACGTAGATCTGGTGCAGATCGAGCGCAAACGGCGCCGCGAGGGCCGCCAGCACGCGCTTGGCCAGCCCATCGGCCAGCGCGGCCGCATCGGCTTGCGTGATCTGCGCGCGCCCCGAGAGTTCGGCGATGACGGCAAACTCGTCCCCGCCGATGCGGCACAGCACGGCGCGCAGGTTGGCTTGCTCGATCACGTCGTTCAGCCGGCGAGCAACCTGGCGCAGCAGACGGTCGCCGTTGTTGTGGCCGAGTGTGTCGTTCACCACCTTGAAGTTGTCGAGGTCGAGCAGAAGCAGCCCCACGGCGCCCACCTGCCCCGCGCGCTTGAGCGACACGTGCAGGCGTTCGTTGAACGCGTGCCGGTTCGGCAGCTCCGTCACCGAATCGATGTGGGCGAGGTAGTCGAGGTGTGCCTCGGCCTGCAGCACGGCACGGCGCATGCGGGCGATGACGAGGTACGCGAGCCCCATCGCGCCGATGCCCACCGATACCGTGAGCACGGCGTAGCCGAGCAACTGCATGTAAAGCTCTGCGAGGCTGGAGCGGATGACCACGTAGCCGATCACGCGCCGCTCGGATTCCACCGGCTCGACCACCTGAAGCGTCGTCAGCGTCGACACATCGGACTCGCGCAGCATGGCGGCATCGGGCGCGGCCACCGGTGCGGCATTGCCGTGCTGGTACAGCGCGAGCGGCTTGCGCAGCGCGCTGAAGATGCCAGCCGCACGCAGCGACGGCGAAGCCTCCAGCGCGGCGAGCGTCTCTTCGGCCGCGCGCCGGTCATTGAACAGCAGCGCCGCCACGCTGTTGGCGCCGATGATGCGCGCCTGCACATGCACATCGCGCACCAGGGCGGCGTGCAGCGCGATGAACTGGAACACGATCAGCAGGAAACCCGCGATGGTCAGGGCCGCGCCCGCGCCGGCCATGTTGGCGCGCACCACGGAATGCCCAAGGCGCGGGCGCGATGTCGTCAACGCTTCGCTCATTGCACGCTCCTTGCCAGCCGCAGCAACTGCGAACTGAGCTCCAGACGAGCCTGGCGCGCAGCCGCCGCATCGATGTCGAAGACCACGCGATCCCCGTCCAGCGCCAGCGAGATCACCGGGTCCGGGCCGCTGCCGCGTGGGGTCCGGGGCTGGTCGGAGATGACGAGCACGGCGGCAGCCGGATCGACCCGGACACCGTTGGCCGCCCGCGCGTCGATGACGAGCACATGGCAGCCGGTGGCCGTACTGTCGTTGAGTCTGCGGATTTCCAGGCGGTGTCCTCGCACGGGTTTTCCTGTCAGTTTTTCCAGCGCCGCCTGCAGCGGGTGATCGGGTTTCACACAGACCACCATGGGCCCGTCGGGCGGCATGGCGTCGGGCGGCCAGGTGGTGAACAGCGCAAAGTTGTAGACGAACGCCGCCTTGACCTGCGTCTCGCTGGCCTGCTTCTGCGCGCAGGCGGTGTGCATGCCCGCCGCGCCGGCCAGCACGATCCCCAGCGCCGTACAGAGCTTGCGCGCGCTCGGCCATCGGGCGCTTCGTGCGAGGTCGTGCCGGACGGTCATCGGAAGGTGTACGTGAACTTCACGCCCAGGCTGCGGCCGTCCTGCCGGATGGACGGCTGCTCCAGCTCCGGCCCGGCCGGATCGGCATAGCGCCGGCCGAACACGTTGTAGATGCTGGCCGACATCTCGAGGTTGGGCAGCAGCCGCGCCGCCGCCACGGTCAGGTTGGCGATCCAGTAGCCGCCCACGCGGCCCAGCGGCGCGTCCGACGTCGTGAGCCGGCTGCTGATGTACTGCGCCTCCACGCCCGCACGCCAGCCTTCGCGCCACACTGGCACGGTGGCATTGAGCTTGAACATGTGGCGCGGCGAGTTCGACAGCGTCTGGCCGGTATCGATGTCCTCCGAATGCTGGAAGCTGTAGCTCGTGCGCAGGCGCGTGCCGCCCGGCCAGCGCTGCTCGTAGCCGAGTTCCACGCCGCGCGTCCGCACGCGGGCCACGTTGCTGAAAAACAGCAGGCCGGTGTTGGGGTCTACGCTCTGGCTGATCAGGTCCGACACGTTGTTCTGAAACACCGACACGGTCGCCTTGCCGCCTGCCGCCACGCGCTGTTCAAGCACAGCCTCATACGTGCGGATGCGCTCGGCCGAAAGGCGCGAGTTCAACTGCTCTCCACCGGGCGCGCTCGTCTGGTAGTGCAGCTCATAGTCGTTGGGCGCGCGGTAGGCCATGCCGTAGATCGCCTTGACGGTGGTCGACGGCGTGGCGTGCCAGATCAGGCCCACGCGCGGGCTCAGCATGCCCGGCGCAAAGCTGGTGTGGTCGTAGCGCAGGCCCGAATCCAGCAGCCAGTCCGGGTGGAACGCGAACTGGTCCTGCAGGTACAAACCCATGCGGTGGTTGCTGCGGTGGTCGTCAAGGTAGCTGACATACGGCACCGTGTCGAAATTGCGCATGGCGTCGCGATAGTCGCGCTGCAGCTCGGCGCCCACGACCACCGTATGCCGCTCGATGCGCCGGGTCACCAGCTTCAGCTCGGTGCCGTACCACGCGGTGTCGAACGCGTCGCGGTTGATGCCGGCCGGCGGCGGGTTGTATGCGTAGTCACCCTCCGACACATAGCGGCCCCAGTACAGCCGCGCCGATACATCGGTCAGCTCGTCCAGCGCGTGCTGCCAGGTGCCGTTGACCATGTATCGCGTGTCGACGGTGCGCGAGCGCGGGTCGTTGAAGCTCTGATCGTAAGGCGCGGTGGGCACGCCCTTCGTGCGATCGGCGTAACCGAAGCTCAGGCCGAACTCGCCAAAGCCGCCCTTGGCGAACAGCCGCCTGGCACGGTCGAAATCCATGCCGCGTGCCACGCCGTCGCTCACGCCGGGCTGGTTGAACTCGCCGAAGTACAGGTCGCGGCCCGGCGCGTCGTTCATGCTGGCAGAGAGCAGCCATTCAGCGCCGTTGTCCGCGCGCTGGCCCCAGGTCACGCGGCCTTCGCGTCCATTGGGCGCATTGGGGCTGCCCGTGAAGCCGCTGACCTGCACGCCGCCGATGTCGCGCCCGCGCTTGGTGATGACGTTGATGACGCCAAACAGCGCATTCGAGCCATACACCGCGGACCCCGCCCCGGGCACGTATTCCACGCGCTCGATAAGGTCGACGTTGAGCTGCGCATCGGTGCCGACGGCGGCCTGGTCGAAGATGGGGTCGTTCGCGCGGAAGCCGTCGATCAGCAGCAGGAAGCGCGTGTCGTAATCGCCCGCCCGCAGAAAGCCCCGCGCGCCAAGCGTCGTGTAGTTGCGGTCGTAATTGGTGTAAAGCCCCGGCAGGCTGCGCAGGATGTCGGCCAGGGTGCGCCAGCCGTGCGCCTTGATGTCGTCTGCGGTGATGACGGAGACATTGGCCGGCGCATCGTCGGACGCCTGCGCGTATTTGGAAGCACCGGTCACGACCTGTACCTGCATCAGCTGCTCGATAGGCAGCTCCGTCAGATCGGTTTCCGCGTGGCTGGTTGAGCAAAGCAACGTACACAGCACCGCAAACATTTGCGCGTGGCCCCTGCGCCAGCCGGGCGCGAACGGCGTCACGGCCAGGCGGGTCCGGCAATACCGTGCAAGGGCACGGGCAATCACTACATGCGGCGGCATCAGCAGAACCGAGCGTGTCTGCTCGGGCGTTCGGCGGGTTTCGGGTGTTCTGCTTTAAAACGGAGGCCCGGCGCGGTTCTTTACCCCACAGTGGGTGGGGCGACAGCGTGATGCGATTGTGGTGGACGGCTCAGCGACGTTTGCGCAAACGTTCGATGGCGGCCAACTGGGCCACGGCCTCCGCCAGTTCGGCCTGGGCGCGGGCGTAGTCGAACTTGCTGTGGCTGTTCTGCATGTGCTCTTGAGCCGCTCTGCGCGCCTGCTGGGCCTTGGCTTCGTCGAGGTCGTGCGCGCGCACGGCGGTATCGGCCAGCACGATCACCTGTTCGGGCTGCACGTCGGCAAAGCCGCCGGCCACGAACAGGATCACCTCTTCATCGTTTTCCAGCGTCACGCGCACGGTGCCGGGGCGCATGCGCGTGAGCAGGCGTTCGTGGCCAGGGAGGATGCCCAGTTCCCCTTCGGTACCGGGAATGACCACGAACTTGGCGCGGCCTTCGTACAGCCGCTCTTCTGCCGTGACGACGTCGACCTTCAGCACCGGCATGGTGTCTCCTGTGTTGCACGCGTTGGCTGACAAGGTAGCACGAGCGGCGCCAGCGGCCCTCCCTTCGGATGCCCGTCTCGGAACATGGCTTCCGCTCCGGCACGCGTGGCACACCGTAAGGTTTCACCGCATGTGGCGTCACAAACGCTGCCTAGACTGCGCTTCCAAACACGAAACGGAAACACGAGCATGCTGGGCGATCTGTTGATGTCGTTCTTTGAAGTGGCCCGCCAGGGCAGCGTCACGGCGGCCGCCAAGCAATTGCGCCTGTCGCAGCCGACGGTGACCGGGCGCATCCGCCAGCTGGAAGAGATGTACGGCGTCGAGCTGTTCCACCGCCGCGGTAGCCGGCTCGACCTGTCAGACCTCGGGGTGAGCCTCATGCCCATCGTCGAGCGGCTTGCCCAGCAGGAAGGCGACGTGGACTTCCTCCTGCGCAACGCCGGCGACCTGCGCACCGGCAACCTGCGCGTGGGCGCCACCGGCCCCTACTACATCCTGCCAAGCGTGGCGGCCTTCCGCACCCGTCACCCGACCATCGAGATCACCATCGAGTTCGGCAACTCGCAGCAGATGCTCGAGGCGCTCTCGGAGGTCCGCATCGACCTGGCCGTCTCGTCGCACGCCGTGGACGACGAGCGGCTGCACCGCATCACGCTGGCCGAAGACGCCATGGTACTGGCCGTGCCGGCGGACGACCCGCTGGCGCGGTGCTCCCACGTGGCGCTCGCCGACATCGCCTGCTGCCAGCTGCTGATGCGCGAGCCGGGCTCGATCACCCGCCGCGTGACCGAAGAGGCGTTGGCGGCCGCCGGTGTCGAGCCGGCGGGCATGAGCATCATCGGCAGCCGCGAGGCGATCTACGAGGCGATCAGCCTCGGCCTCGGATGCAGCATCGTTCCCGCGCGCGAGGCGCCACGCCGGCCCGACGTGCGCGTGCTGCCCTTTGCCGCGCACGCGCCCGTCATCCATGAGTACCTGTACTTCCTGAAGGAGCGCAAGGATGCGCGGCTCGTGCGCGCGTTCCTCGATTGCCTGACCCCGCTGCACGCACACGCCCCCCGGAAAAAGACCGATGCGCTCATCGCCAAAGTTGTGGCGATGGACACGGCCGCGACGCGCTAGGACCTTAAGCTCGCGGTTTTCCAACCGCCGCCCCTGTTGTATGCAATCGCTCGCCCTGTTCGACCTGGACCACACGCTGCTGCCCATTGACAGCGAATACGAATGGGGCCGCTTCCTCGTTGCCCAGGGCGCTGTCGATCGCCACGTCTTCGAACAGGCCAACGAGCGGTGGATGCGTGATTACCGCGAAGGCACGCTCGACTTTGCGCGGCACGCGCGCTTCTCGCTCGGCTTGCTGGCGCACCACCCGCGCACGCTGCTCGATGCATGGCGCACGATATTCCTGCGCGAGGTCGTCATGCCTGCCATCCGGCGGCCTGCCAGGGAGCTCGTGGATGCACACCTGCGCGCCGGCGATCTCTGCTGCATCGTCACCGCCACGCACCGCTTCCTGACGGAGCCGATCGCCGACGCCTTCAACGTGCCGCACCTGCTGGCAGTGGAAGGCGAAACCGTGGGTGGCACGCCCGATGGCGAATTCACGGGCAACCTGCTGGGTACGCCCAGCTTTGGCGCGGGCAAGATCGCACGCGTCACGGAATGGCTGGCGCAGCGCGGCCAGCGCATGGCGGATTTCTCGCGCACCGTGTTCTACAGCGATTCACGCAACGACCTGCCGCTGCTCGAAGCGGTGTCGCACCCGGTGGCCGTGAGCCCGGATGCGACCTTGCGGGCCGTGGCCGAATCGCGAGGCTGGCCGGTCATCGAACTGTTCGCCGCGTAAGCGGAAAAACGCCCGCACGGCGCCAGCCCTGCGGGCGGGATTCGCGCACGCGCCGATTCAGGCAGCCGCGGCCACCCGCTCCGTCGCGGGCGGCGTCCAGCGCGGCAGCGCCGTGCCATTCACGAGCGCATCGATATGGCGATGCGCGAGCGCAGGCCCCACGCTCATGCCGATCCCGCTGTGCATCAGCGCGACGGTCGTACGGTCGTCGACGCGCGTGATCGAGAACGCGCCGCTGCCCGGCACGCGGCATTTGGCGCCATAGACGCCCTGCCAGCGCTCCACCACTCGCAGCTTGCTGCCGAACGTGTCGCGGGCGAGGTCCAGCAGGAGGTTGTCGACCGATTCGGCGTTGAACGGGACGGCGTCCTGGCGGTAGTCGTGCGAATCGCCCACGATCCAGTCGCCATACGGCGTGGGGCTCACCAGCAGGTGAATGCCGTGGCGCGCCAGCTCGGGGCGCTCATGCTCGATCTGCATGGCCAGCGCCTGGGCAGTCGGCAAGTCCGCAAACGCGCCGTAGTGCGTGCATGACAGGCCGGTCAGCACGGCGTGCTCCAGCCGGAAGGCGTCGTCGGGTGTGACACGCAGCATCTGCAGGCGGCAAACCTGCGGCTGCAGTACGCGAAGCTGATCGGCGCACAGCGTCTGGTAATCGTGACCGCTACAGACGACCACTCGCTGGGCGTTGCACACGCCGGCGGTGGTCTCCAGCCGGCCGCCTTCCACGTGGCGCACGAGCGTACCGAAGTGGAAACGCACGCCCTGCGCGGCAAGCCACGAGGCCAGCGCCGGAATCGCTTCGCGCGAATAGAGCTGGACATCGTCGAAGCCCTGCAGCGCCGCACGGTGGCGCATGAAGCGGCCATCGTAGAGATTCGCCAGGTCTGCACCGCGCAGCAGCTTGACGCGGTAGCCGAAGGCCTGTGCGCGCGTCGCCATGAACTCGTCCAGCACGGCCTCTTCTGCGGCATTGCGGGCAAACAGCAGGGCACCGTTCGCGCGCGCAAAGATGCCGGCCTTGTCGGCCCAGTCGAGATACAGCCGGCGGCTTTCGCGCGCGAGGTCGAGCATGATGCCGGGCGGCTGCCCCGTCACGAGCATCTGCCCGAAGTTGCGGATCGATGCACCGAGCGCGATTTCGCTGCGCTCGAATACCGTCACGCGCAGGCCGCGTTTGGCGGCGGCGGCTGCGTGCGCCAAGCCCAGAATGCCAGCCCCGACGATGGCGACGTCGGTGCTGGCATCCAGGCTCCCTGGGGATACGGGAGCGTCGGTCACTTACTTCTTCTCCGACTTGCCGTCGTAGCGCTTGGTCCACTCGGCCAGGATGCGGTCGCGGTTGGCGCTGGCCCACGTGAAGTCGTTCTTGATCAGGCGTTTCTCGTAGTCGGCCGGCAGGAGCGGATCGGGCTTGGAGAAGCCCGGGGTTGCCACCACGGCAAAGTTCTTCTCGTACAGCGCCATGGCAGTGGGGCTGGCGGAGAAGTCGGCCAGCTTCTTGGCGGCCTCCAGGTTCTTGGTGCCCTTCATGATGGCGGTCGCTTCCACATCCCAGCCCAGGCCTTCGGAGGGCAGCACGATGTCGATCGGCGCGCCTTCCTTCTTCGACTTCACCGCGCGGTATTCAAACGCAATGCCGATCGGGAATTCGCCCGACGCCGCCATCTTGCAAGGCTTTGAACCCGAGTGCGTGTACTGGCCGATGTTCTGGTGCAGCGCATCCATGTAAGCCCAGCCCTTCTGCTCGCCCATCGTCTGCAGCCAGGCGCTCACGTCCAGGTAGCCCGTGCCCGACGATGCCGGGTTCGGCATGACGATCTTGCCGGCGTACACCGGCTTGGTGAGGTCCGCCCACGACGTCGGCTTTGGCAGGTTCTGCTTCTGCGCTTCGACGGTGTTGAAGCAGATGGCGGCGCCCCAGGCATCCATGCCCACCCATGCCGGCGGGTTGGCCTTGTCGCGGTACGTCGCACCGATCTTGGCCAGGTCGGCCGGCGCGTACGGCGTCAGCATGCCTTCCTTGTCGAGGATGGCCAGGCTCGATGCGGCCAGGCCCCACACCACGTCGGCGCGCGGGTTGTTCTTCTCGGCCAGCAGCTTGGCGGTGACGACGCCGGTGGAGTCGCGCACCCACTTGATGTCGATGTCCGGATTGGCCTTCTCGAAGGCATCCTGATACGCCTTCACCTGGTCGGCTTCCAGCGCGGTGTACACCGTCAGCGTGGTCTTGGCGAAGGCCGACGTGGCGAAGGCCATGGCGGCTGCAGCAGCCGCCGTCGCAAAGAGAGAAAGACGTGCAGTCATGGTTTCCTCGGTAGGTGTGATGCAACGGATGGGACTACGGTAATCAGGCGCCCTGCGGGCGTTCACCGCGCGCCAGGCGGTGGTTGATATCGGCCACGACGGCAGGCAGATCGGCGATGGTGTCGATCTCGTAATGCGGGCGGCAGGCGGCAAAGCCAGCCGAGATGGCCACGCGATGGCGTGCGCGCTCGTCGGCAGACAGCGCTGCGTATTGCGCGTACGGCAAGCCGAGCGCGTTGCCCGACATCAGCAATGCGACGGTCCACATGCCTGCGCGGCGGCCTTCCTCGATGCCGGGCACGGTGTCATCCACCTTCACGCAGGCCGCCACGTCGCCAATGGCGAGATCGACCACGCAGCGCAGCGCCTGGGCCGGCCACGGGCGCGCGCGCGGCACCTCGTCGCACGCGACGACGCAGTCGGGCGTGTAGCCGGCCTGGGCGGCCAGGTCGACCACGCGGTCCATCACCACGCGCGGGTAGCCCGAGCATGTGCCGATCTTCAGGCCGGCTTCGCGCAGCGCGGCCACGGTCTCCAGCGCGCCGGGAATCAGCGCCGAATGCGCCCCGACCTTTTCGATCTGCAGCGGCATGAAGCGGTTGTAGATGGCGGTGACGTCGTCATCGGTCGGCATGCGGCCGTGCGCGAGCGAGAAGCGCGCGGCGATCGCGCCGTCGTTGCACAGCGTACGGATGTGGTCCCACTTGCCCAGGCCCATCGGGCCGCGCGCTTCGTCCAGCGTGATGGCCACGCCGAACTCGGCAAACGCTTCCACAAAGATCTGCGTGGGCGCAAAGGAGCCGAAATCGACCACGGTACCGGCCCAGTCGAGCACGGCGGCCTCGAGGCGCAGCGGCGTGGGGCGGGCAGCGCCCGAGGCACGGCCCATCATCGGGGAAACATCACCCATGTCTTGCTTTCCTTGTCTTGGCTACGAATTCAATGGGGGGCCGCTCGCCATGCCTGCGTGCGCCGCACGATGCCGCGTGTGGCCAGCTCAAGAAGCAGCGATACGACGATCGACGTGGCAAGAATGAGCGTGGACATGGCCGCCGCCGGGCCGATGTCGCCAGCGTCGTCCATGTTCAGCACGGCCACGGAGGCGAGCACGGTGTCGGGGCTGTAGAGGAAGATCACCGCCGACACGGTGGTCATGGCCGACACGAACAGATAGCGCGCGCACGACAGCACGGCGGGCAGGCACATCGGCAGCGTCACGCGCCAGTAGGTGCGCAGCGCCGACACCTTGAGCGAAGCCGACACCGCCTCGAACACCGGATCAAGCTGTCCCAGCGCCGCCACCGACGTGAGGTGCGCGGCCGTGGCGCAATGCATGATGGTGCACAGCACCATCAGCGCCATGCCGCCGTACAGGCCGTTGAGCGGATTGGCCGGATGGTTGAAGAAGAACACGTAGCCCAGGCCAAGCACCAGGCCCGGCACCGCCATCGGCAGCAGCACGGCAAACCGGATGGCCGAGTGCAGCCACGCCGCCGTGCGCGTTTTCTCGACCAGCCACGCGCCGGTAAAGATCAGCGCCGTACCGAACACGGTGGTGAGAGCAGCCAGCTTCAGGCTGTTGCGATACGCAAGCCAGCCGCCACCGTCCATGTTGTCGAAGTCGTAATTGCGCAGCGACAGCTCGAGGTTGTATGGCCAGAGCTTCACCAGCGACGCACCCACCGCCGTGGCGAGCATCAGCAGGATCCCGCCGACCACGAGCACGCTCAGCAGCAGGAAGACACCGTCGCGCAGGCGGTCCGGCTGCGGGTGATACGGTTGTGCGCGGCTGGCCAGCGCGGCGTGCTGGCGGCGCTGTACGAGGCGCTCCACGGCAAACGTCAGCAGGGCCGGCAGCAACAGCATCAGGCCGATCACGGCGCCGCGTGCAAACTGCTGCTGCCCCACCACCGCCTTGTAGGCCTCTACGGCCAGCACCTGGTAGCTGCCGCCCACCACGGTCGGCACGCCGAAGTCCGTGGCGACCAGCGTGAAGACCAGCGCAAAGGCACCGAACAGCCCATAGCGGGCGCCCGGCAGCGTCACCGTGCGGAACGTGCGCCACGGCCCCGCTCCCATCGCGCGGGCCGCGTCATACAGGCGGCCGTCGGCCAGCGTGAGCGTGGCCAGCAGCAGCATCAGCGCATACGGAAACGTGTAGAACACCTCGCCCAGCACGATGCCCCAGAAGCCGTAGATGCTGCCGCCGTGCAGCCACGCCTTGAGCAGGCCCTGGTTACCGAACAGGTAGACCAGTGCAATGCCCGGCAGCAGCGACGGCGCAAACAGCGGCAGCATCGCCAGCGTGCGCAGCGTGCCGCGCAACGGCATGCGCGTGCGCTGCACTGCGTAGGCCAGCGCAAACGCAAGCGGCACCACCAGGGCGGCGACCGCGCCGGACACCGCCAGCGTGCGGCCCACCATGTCGAGGAAGTTCGGCCCGCGCACGACGTGCAGCACCAGCGCCAGGCCATGCTCGTCTGAACTGCGCGCGCTGGTGACGAGGCCTGTCGCCTGCAGCAGCATCATCGCCGTTGGCAGCAACAAGCCGATGCAGAGCAACAGCAGCCAGCCGAGCTTCATGCCGGTGAGCACCGGCACATCCGTACGCCAGAAGGGCGTGCGTGTCGGGCGGGCGGCTTCGGATGGCGGGGCCGTGATGACGTTGGCCTCAGGCGGCAGCATCGACATGGCAGCCTCAGGCACGGTCGTACGGATACAGGCGCAGCCCATCGCGCTCGAGGGCGATCCACAACTTGCTGTCGCCCAGCCCGTGGCGCAGCACGCCGGATGCGACTTCCGCCACCAGCGGCACATCGGCCAGACCGTCGATGGCGAGCATCACCCGCGTGCGGCTGCCCAGATAGATCTGGTCGACCACGCGGGCCAGGTGACGGTTCGGGGCGTCGTCGTCGGGATGCAGCGTGACGGATTCGGGACGGCAGAACAGGCGGCCGTTGTCGCCGGCGCGGTCGGAAAACGCCGGATCGAGCAGCAGCGGCTGGCCGGCCAGCGTGGGCGTGCCGTCTTCCGCGCGCTCGAGCGGCAGCCAGTTGGCCTGCCCGACAAACCCGGCGACAAAACCGGTGGCCGGGCGCGAATAGATTTCGGCGGGCGAGCCGGTCTGCTCGATGCGGCCGTTGGACATCACGGCAATGCGATCGGCCATCGCCATGGCCTCGTCCTGATCGTGCGTGACCATGAGCGTGGTCACGTTCAACTTGCGCTGCAGGCGGCGCAGTTCGATGCGCAGGTGTTCGCGCACCTGGGCGTCCAGCGCCGACATCGGCTCGTCGAGCAGCAGCAGCGACGGCGCGGGCGCCAGCGCGCGGGCCAGCGCCACGCGCTGCTGTTGGCCGCCGGAGAGCTGCGACGGATATTTCGCCTCGCTCCCGGACAGACCCACCAGCGCCAGCATCTCGGACACACGCTCGTGCAGACGCGCCCGGTTGCCGTTGCGCGTGTCGAGCCCGTAGGCAACGTTCTGCGCGACCGTCAGGTTCGGAAACAGCGCGTACGACTGGAAGACGATGCCGTAGTCGCGTTCACGCGGCGGCAGGTTCGAGATATCGCGGCCGCCGGCAACGATCTGGCCGGCATCCTGCGCCTCGAGCCCGGCGATGATACGCAGCAGCGTGGTCTTGCCGCAGCCGGAGGGCCCGAGCAGGCAGACGAATTCGCCCCGCGCCACGTCCAGCGATACGCCTTCGAGCGCGGTGAATGCAGCCGCGCCGGTGCCGAAGCGGCGCGTGACCTGCCGCACCGAGAGAAACGGCGTGGCCAGACCCGTGGTCGGGTGGGAAGCGGACTGAGGCATCGTCGGGGCCGGTAGCGAAAACGGTCGCCACTGTAGCCAGCCGACATGTAGCCCATGTGGCAGTTACCCCAAAAACGCCAATGTGCGCATTTCCGGATTTTGGTTGGGGGATGGCCGACTACGCCACCGGGCGGACTTCCCCCAGGAACGCGGCAATCAGCCGTGCATCCTTGCGGTCCTGCAGGCAGTACAGGTATTCGCTCAGCTCCGGGGCGCCGCCTTCGATGCCCTCAAACGGCAGCACGCGCAGGTCGGCATGGCTGGGCACCTCCTGCCGCGCGATCACGCTCACACCAAGGTTGCGGGTGATCGCCTCGCGGATGGACTCCCGGCTGCCGATCTCGACCGTGGACGCCGGCGTCACGCCCGCCTGCGCCATCATCGTTTCCGTCATGGCGCGCGTGGTGGACCCGACCTCGCGCACGAGCAGCCGGCATTGCGACAGCACGCTCACCGGCACGCTGGTCTGCGCAGCCAGCGGGTGGCTGCGATGCACGACCAGCACCAGCGGATCGCGTGCCAGCTCGATGCGCAGGAAGCGCGCGTCGTCCACGCGCTGCGACGACGATGCCACGTCCACGCGGTATTCCTGCAGCGCTTCAAGCATCTGCACCGAGTTGCCGGCTTCGATGCTCACGTCGATGCCGGGGTGGCTCTTGCAGAAGCGGTCAACGATGTCGAGCACGTAGTACGGCGCCGTGGCGCCGATGCGCAGGTGGCCCGTGCCCATGTCGCCGGAGTTGCGCAGGAAGAAATCGATCTCGGTTTCCTGGCGCACGAGCTGGTCGACCAGCGGCATCAGCCGCACGCCGGCATCGGACAGCGCAAGGCGCCGCCCGCCCCGGTAGAACAGTTCGACCCCGTAGGCCTCTTCCAGCGCGCGGATCTGCGAGGTCACGGTCGGCTGCGACAGCCCGAGCTGCCTGGCGGCCAGCGTGATGCTGCCCAGGCGGGCGACCATGAAGAACGATTTGAGCTGCGCAACGAGCATCGGTGGGTGGCGTATCCGGCGCTTTGTACGGCGCCTGAAAAAGGGAGCGGACCATTCTAGCGGAGCAGCGGATGGGCAAAAACGGTGCCGGCTGCCCTCGTCCGTTTTCCGCTTCCTCATCCTCGCGCTACGACTTTTTCATCCTTTCCGACAAGGCGGTGGGTTCCGCACCCCCATATCGGGGGGAATTGGGCGCTCACGGCCCGTTATTTCCACGGATCGGCTCCGCCACTTCCACCTGAGAATCCGTCCGCGCGCCACAGTCACGAGCCGACAGCGCGCAAGGATTCGGATTGGGAGAGAAGTGGATGGAACGTAGCAGCACGACCGTGCGCGGCACGAAGCAATGGGCCCTCACGATGATGGTGGCAGCCGCAGGCACCCTGGCCGCTTGCGGAGGCGGCGGAGGCGGTGCGAGCGAGGGAGCCTCGAACACGCCGCAGAGCACCACCGCCAACATAACCGTGGCGCCAGCCTGCAGCGGTACGAACTGCGGCGCGCTCGGCACCACGTATGCCGGCTCCGGCGTGGGCGTATGGCAGGCAACCAATGCAGGCGGCTCGGCCGGAACGGTGTCCGTGTCGATCGCGGGGCTCACGGGGCAGAACGTGACGCTCGTCTACACCAACCAGGGCGCGGCGGCCCAGCCGATGCCGTCTGTCCCGATCACCAGCCTGGGGCTGCTCGACACCACCGGTACGGCTGCACCAAAGGCAGCGGCCGACGTGGTGGGCAACGATGCCAACGCGGCCTTTGACCGCCAGCTTTCCGACTTCAACGCGCATGCACTGGACGGCTATGTCAGCGGCGCGGGCCCGCTCAAGACGCAGAGCGCATCCGGCTCCGGCAACACGGTGCTGCGCCCGCAATCGGTGGCAGCCGTGGGCGCACAGCGCACGTGGAACCACCAGCAGCCCGACGGCACGGCCGTGGTCGTCTCGGCCACGCTGCGGCAGCAGGCCACCGCCACGGACGGCCGCATCGTCAACGTGTGGGTGCAGGACTCGGAGTACGGCGGCAGCAAGATCTCCGACGGCGTCATCGGCACGCTGGCCAACAAGTTTGCCTCGGGCAACCAGTCGATCTACACGCTGGCGACGTCGCTCGTCGGGCAGCCGTGGGGCAGCTACTCCAGCTCGGCCAGCCTGATCGACCCGAACCAGGCACTCGACATCGTCGTGCTGAACATCCAGCCGGATGGCCAGCCCTATGGCCGCGTCGGCTACTTCTGGGCGCGCAACAACTTCACCACCAGCGCACAGCCGCTGTCGAACCAGTCGCTGTCGTTGTATGTGGATTCGGAAACCGTGTACCTGGGCGGCACCAGCGGGCTGAACACGGTCATCTCGACGCTCGGCCACGAGTTCACGCACATGGCCAATTTCTACCAGCGCGGCGTGCTGCACGGCTCGCAGTACATGTACGGCACGTGGCTCGAAGAAATGACCGCCATGACCATGGAAGACGTGCTCTCCAGCCAGATCGATCCGAGCTTCAACAACGTGCGCGACAGCCGCTTCCCGGCCTGGCTGCAAAGCGCATATGACTGCGCGCTGACGGCCTTCGACCCCTCGCTGTCGTCGCCATGCCCGGGGTACCCGATCTCGGGCAGCCTCGGTGGCTTCCTGCTGCGCCAGTACGGCGTTGCGTACTACACCAACCTGCTGCACAACTTCTCGTCGACCGATTCCGCCACGGTGCTCGACAACGCCATCCGGGCGGGCGGCGGCGCGGGCCTGGGCGATGCGGTCAGCCGCTGGGGTACGGCCGTCGCCCTGCTGCCGGTGCCGGGCAGCCCGTCGGGCTTTGCGTATCCGGCGCGCTCGGACAGCGGCTTCTCCATCCCGGCGCTCAACGGCCCGAACTACAGCAGCCAGCGCACCATGCCGACCTCCGTGCCGGCCACGCTGCAGGGCTTCGGACAGTTCCCGGTCTCGCGCGGGCTGAAGGCCGGCACGTACAGCGAGACGCTCACGGTGCCCGCAAACTCAACGGTATCAATCATCGTGCATTGAGGGCGCGTGGCTCTCGCGCGGCTTGCGGGCGAGGGCCACACGTCGGTGCAGCGCGCCCGGCCCAGCTCATGGGCCTCGCCGTCTGCACGCCAAACCGGCGCGCGCCGGTGGTGCCGATCACCGACCACGCGCGATGACGCCCTCGCGGCATCCGACCGCGGCGGCACACTGCGGGCCGCCATCACGCCTCCAGCGGCATCGCGGTCGTTCCCTTGATCTCGTCCAGGCAGACGATGGACTGCACGCGGCTCACGCCCGGAATGCGCATCAGCGTGTCCAGCAGGAAGTCCGACAGCGCCTTCAGGTCGCGCGCGACGACTTTCAGCACGTAGTCGATATCGCCAGTCACGGAATAGCACTCCTGGATCTGCGCGAGCTTGGCGACAAGCTCCTTGAACTTGGCGAGATCACGGATGTGGCCGCGCTCCATGGTGACCTGGATGAACGCGACCACGCCAAAGCCGAGGCTCTTCGGGTCGAGCCGCGCCTCGTAACGGCGGATCACGCCAAGCTCTTCAAGCCGCCGGTGCCGCCGCAGCGTTTGCGCCGGTGAAAGCTTGATCGTTTCGGCCAGCTCGAGATTCGAGATCCGGCCGTGCTCCTGCAACGCCCCCAGCAGCCGCAGGTCGATGCGATCGAACGTGATTGTCTGCACTTCCATTTCCTGAACCCCCGTCAAAGGGAAATTTCGTTTCAGAACCGAGGGTTTCCCTGGCCACCGCACGAAATCCTATTTCTCAGGCGGAAATATACACTTCTCCACAAACGACGCGCCGGTAGACGGCCGGAGTGCGACTGGCACGCGCCCCGCCCCAAGGCCCGAGCGCCGCCCCGCGCACAATGTGACCCGCAACTTTATTTCGCCAGGCACCACCATTCCCTGCGCGCATTGTGTGCCCCGCGACCGCCCCTTTCGCTTCACTTCTCAACAACGCCCCCGCCATGACCGATCTCTTTGAAAACCCGATGAAGCTGATGGGCTTCGAGTTTGTCGAATTCGCCTCGCCGACGCCCAACGTGCTGGAACCGCTGTTCGAGCAGATGGGCTTCTCGCTGGTCGCACGCCATCGTTCGAAAGATGTGCTGCTGTATCGCCAGGGCGACATCAACTTCATCGTCAACCGTGAGCCGAACAGCCAGGCCGCGTACTTTGCGGCCGAGCACGGCCCGAGCGCATGCGGCATGGCGTTCCGCGTGAAGGACTCTCACCAGGCCTATGCGCGCGCCCTGGAGCTGGGCGCCCAGCCCATCGAGATCGCGACGGGCCCGATGGAGCTGCGCCTGCCGGCCATCAAGGGCATCGGCGGTGCGCCGCTGTACCTGATCGACCGTTTCGAAGACGGCAAATCGATCTACGACATCGACTTCGAGTTCATCGAGGGCGTCGAACGCCGCCCGGTGGGCCACGGCCTGCGCCTGGTCGACCACCTGACGCACAACGTCTATCGCGGCCGCATGGCGTACTGGGCCAACTTCTACGAGAAGCTGTTCAACTTCCGCGAGATCCGCTACTTCGACATCAAGGGCGAATACACCGGCCTCACCTCCAAGGCGATGACGGCACCGGACGGCAAGATCCGCATTCCGCTCAACGAGGAGTCCGCCGGCGGCAGCGGGCAGATCGAAGAATTCCTGATGGCCTTCAACGGCGAAGGCATCCAGCACATCGCCTTTCTCACCGACAACCTCATCGAGGTCATCGACAAGCTGCAGGCCGCCGGCGTGCCGCTGATGACGGCGCCGAACAGCCGTTACTACGAAAACCTCGAGAAGCGCCTGCCGGGCCACGGCCAGCCGGTGGCGGAGCTGCAGAAGCGCGGCATCCTGCTCGACGGCACGACGGAAGACGGCTCGCCGCGCCTGTTGCTGCAGATCTTTTCCAAGACGCTGCTCGGGCCCGTGTTCTTCGAGTTCATCCAGCGCAAGGGCGACGACGGCTTTGGCGAAGGCAACTTCAAGGCGCTGTTCGAATCGCTGGAACGCGATCAGATCGAGCGTGGCACGCTCAAGGTCTGAGCCCCCATTCCCCTACGAAATACAAGAACACCGTCCTGCGCCAAAAGCGCCGGGCAGCGTTGACGCGGCGCGCCGACATCCATGGCGCATGCCGCTTCCATCCAAGGCAGGAGACAGGAAGACATGATTTCCCATGACAAGGAAGGCGGGCTCAAGCGCGGCCTGAAGAATCGCCACATCCAGCTCATCGCGCTGGGCGGCGCCATCGGTACGGGGCTGTTCCTCGGCATCGCGCAGACGATCAAGCTGGCGGGCCCTTCGGTGCTGCTCGGCTACGCGCTGGCGGGCATGGTGGCGTTCTTCATCATGCGCCAGCTCGGTGAGATGGTCGTCGATGAGCCCGTGGCCGGCTCGTTCAGCTACTTTGCCGACAAGTACTGCGGGCACTTTGCCGGCTTCATGTCGGGCTGGAACTACTGGGTGCTGTACATCCTCGTCGGCATGGCGGAGCTGTCGGCCGTCGGCATCTACGTCCAGTACTGGTGGCCGGGCGTGCCGACGTGGGTGGCCGCGCTGGCGTTCTTCGTGATCATCAACGGCATCAACCTGACGAGCGTGAAGTCGTACGGCGAGATGGAGTTCTGGTTCGCCATCGTCAAGGTGCTCGCCATTGTCGGCATGATCGGATTTGGCGGCTATCTGCTGCTCACCGGCGGTGCCGGTCCCGCGGCAAGCGTCACCAACCTGTGGGCGCACGGCGGGTTCTTCCCCAACGGCATCAGCGGCCTCGTGATGGCCATGGCTGTCATCATGTTCTCGTTTGGCGGGCTGGAGCTGGTGGGCATTACGGCGGCGGAGGCGGACAACCCGTCGGTCACGATCCCGCGGGCAACGAACCAGGTCATCTACCGCATCCTGATCTTCTACGTGGGCGCGCTCGGTGTGCTGCTGTCGCTGTATCCGTGGGAGAAGGTCGTCACCGGCGGCAGCCCCTTCGTGCTCATCTTCCACGCGATGAACAGCAACCTCGTGGCGAACGTGCTGAACGTTGTGGTGCTGACGGCCGCGCTGTCGGTCTACAACAGCGGCGTGTACTGCAACAGCCGCATGCTGTACGGCCTGGCCAGGCAGGGCAACGCCCCCAGGGCGCTGCTCAAGGTCAGCCAGCGCGGCATTCCGCTGGCGGCGCTGGGCGTATCGGCCATCGCCACGCTGGCGTGCGTGGCGCTCAACTACTTCATGCCCGGCAAGGCGTTCGAGCTGCTGATGGGCCTCGTGGTCTCGGCCCTCATCATCAACTGGGCGATGATCAGCGTGATCCACCTGAAGTTCCGCCACGACAAGCGCAAGGCTGGCCAGTCGACGGCCTTCCGCAGCTTCGGGTATCCGCTCACCAACTACCTGTGCCTGGCCTTCCTGGCTGGCGTGCTGGTGGTGATGTATCTGACGCCGGACCTGCGGATCTCGGTGTACCTGATCCCGGTCTGGATGGCCGTGCTGGGCATCAGCTACCTGTTCCGCCAGAAGAACGCCACGCTGGCATCCCAGGCACGCGCCGAGGCGCTGTAACGCCTTCGCCGGATTGCGCGCAGCCGACACGGCCGGCGCGCGATCCGGCACAATCGACCCCTTCCACTTCCAGGCAACACCATCATGTTCGAACACGTTGACGCATACCCAGGCGACCCCATCCTGACCTTGAACGAGAACTTCCAGAAGGATCCGCGCCAGGACAAGGTCAACCTCAGCATCGGCATCTACTTTGACGACGATGGGCGCCTGCCCATCATGAAGGCCGTGCGCGAAGCCGAAGCCGCCATCCTCCACGAGCCGGGCCCCAAGCCCTATCTGCCGATGGCCGGTTTCGCGCAGTACCGGGATGCCGTGCAGAAGCTCGTGTTCGGGCAGGACTGCGCCGCCCGCACCGAAGGCCGCATCGCCACGGTGCAGACGCTGGGCGGATCGGGCGCGCTGAAGATCGGCGCCGATTTTCTCAAGCGCTATTTCCCCCAGGCCCAGGTGTGGGTGAGCGACCCGACGTGGGAAAACCACCGCTTCATCTTCGAGCGCGCCGGCTTTACGGTGAACACGTATCCGTACTACGACGAGGCCACCGGCGGCCTCAGGTTTGATGCCATGCTCGCGGCCATCGACGCGCTGGACAAGCACAGCATCGTCGTCCTGCATGCGTGCTGCCACAACCCTACCGGCGTGGACCTGGACAACGCGCAGTGGCAGCAACTGATTGACGTGCTGCAAAAGCGCGACTTGCTGCCCTTCGTCGACATGGCGTACCAGGGCTTTGGCGCCGGCCTCGATGACGATGCATTTGCCATTCGCGAGCTCGCGCGCCGCGGCATGCCGGCACTGGTGGCGAACTCGTTCTCCAAGAACTTCTCGCTGTACGGCGAGCGCTGCGGCGGCCTCAGCCTCATCTGCGAAAGCGCCGCCGAGGCGGACCGCGTGCTCGGCCAGTTGACCAGCGCCGTCCGCTCGAACTACAGCAACCCGCCCACGCACGGCGCCAGGATCGTCACCCGGATCCTGACCACGCCCGAACTGGACCAGGCATGGCGCAGCGAGCTGTCGGCCATGTGCCAGCGCATCGCGGGCATGCGCACGGCCATCCATGACCGGCTGAGCCGGCACCTGAGCGGCGAAGCGCTGTCGCGCTACATCAAGCAGCGCGGCATGTTCACGTACACCGGTTTGAGTGCCGAGCAGGTCGACCGCTTGCGCGAGCAGCACGGCGTGTACATCCTGCGCTCGGGGCGGATGTGCGTGGCAGGGCTCAACCAGCGCAACGTCGGCCCGGTGGCCGAAGCCGTCGCGCACGTCATGGCGAACAACGCCTGAGGAGCCGGCCCGAAAACACCAAGGGTGCATTTCGTGTGCACCCTTGGCGGTTGCGGCTCAACCGAGCCAGCCGCGAATCGTCGACGCCATGACGCTCGTCGAGATGCCGTAGCGGCGTCGGCCAAGTGCCCCGCCCCCCAAAAAAAAACGCCGCAGGCATTCCACCTGCGGCGTCATCGCATCCGCTGCGGCCAGCACAACCGGCCGCAGACCGACGGCCCGTTTAGACCTGCACGGTGTCGGCCACTTCCTTGAAGTCCTGGATCTGGTCGAAGTTCATGTACTTGTAGATCTTGTCGCCGTTCGCGTTGATCACGCCGATGTCGGCCATGTACTCTTCCTTCGTCGGGATACGGCCCAGGCGTGAGCAGATCGCCGCCAGCTCCGCCGAGCCCAGATACACGTTCGTGTTCTTGCCCAGACGGTTCGGGAAGTTACGCGTGGACGTCGACATGACGGTCGCGCCTTCGCGCACCTGTGCCTGGTTGCCCATGCACAGCGAGCAGCCCGGCATTTCGGTACGCGCGCCGGCCGTGCCGAACACACCGTAGTGGCCTTCTTCGGTCAGCTGCTTCTGGTCCATCTTGGTCGGCGGCGCCACCCACAGCTTGACGGGAATGTCGCGCTTGCCTTCGAGCAGCTTCGACGCGGCGCGGAAGTGACCGATGTTGGTCATGCAGGAGCCGATGAACACCTCGTCGATCTTGGCGCCGGCCACATCCGACAGCGTCTTCACGTCGTCCGGATCGTTCGGGCACGCGACGATCGGCTCGTGGATGTCGGCCAGGTCGATCTCGATGACGGCAGCGTATTCGGCATCGGCATCCGGCTCCAGCAGCTTCGGATCGGCCAGCCATGCTTCCATCGCCTTGATGCGGCGCTGGAGGCTGCGCGCATCCTGGTAGCCCTCCGCAATCATCCACTTGAGCAGCGTGATGTTGCTGTTCAGGTATTCGATGATCGGTTCCTTGTTCAGGCGCACCGTGCAGCCTGCGGCCGAACGCTCGGCAGATGCATCCGACAGCTCGAACGCCTGCTCGACCTTCAGGTCAGGCAGGCCTTCGATTTCGAGGATGCGGCCCGAGAAGATGTTCTTCTTGCCCTGCTTGGCGACCGTCAGCATGCCTTGCTTGATGGCGTACAGCGGGATCGCGTTGACGAGGTCACGCAGCGTGACGCCCGGCTGCATCTGGCCCTTGAAGCGGACCAGCACCGATTCCGGCATGTCCAGCGGCATCGTGCCGGTGGCGGCCGCGAAAGCGACCAGGCCCGAGCCTGCGGGGAAGCTGATGCCGATCGGGAAGCGCGTGTGCGAATCGCCACCGGTGCCGACGGTGTCGGGCAGCAGCATGCGGTTCAGCCACGAGTGGATCACGCCGTCGCCCGGGCGCAGCGCGATGCCGCCGCGCGTGCTGATGAAGTTCGGCAGCGTCTGGTGCGTCTTCACGTCCACCGGCTTCGGATACGCGGCGGTGTGGCAGAACGACTGCATCACGAGGTCGGCCGAGAAGCCCAGGCACGCGAGGTCCTTCAGTTCGTCACGGGTCATCGGGCCGGTGGTGTCCTGCGAGCCGACGGAGGTCATCTTCGGTTCGCAGTACGTGCCCGGGCGCACGCCCTGGCCTTCCGGCAGACCGCACGCGCGGCCGACCATCTTCTGCGCGAGCGAGAAGCCCTTGCCGCTGTTGGCCGGCTGGTGCGGCAGGCGGAACAGCGTCGACGGCGGCAGGCCCAGCGCTTCACGCGCCTTGGCGGTCAGGCCGCGGCCGATGATCAGCGGAATGCGGCCGCCAGCGCGCACTTCGTCGAACAGCACGTCAGACTTGACCTGGAATTCGGCGATGACCTTGCCGTCCTTCAGCGCCTTGCCTTCGTACGGGCGCAGTTCCACCACGTCGCCCATGTTCATCTGCGACACGTCGAGTTCGATCGGCAGCGCGCCGGCGTCTTCCATCGTGTTGTAGAAGATCGGGGCGATCTTGCCGCCGAGGCACACGCCGCCAAAACGCTTGTTCGGGACGTACGGGATGTCCTCACCCGTGAACCACAGCACCGAGTTGGTGGCCGACTTGCGCGAGGAGCCCGTGCCGACCACGTCGCCCACGTAAGCGACCAGGTGACCCTTTTCCTTCAGCGATTCGATGAACTTGACGGGGCCGCGCTTGCCGTCTTCTTCGGGCGTGATGCCGGGGCGCGCGTTCTTCAGCATCGCCAGCGCGTGCAGCGGGATGTCCGGGCGGGTCGTGGCGTCGGGTGCCGGCGACAGGTCGTCGGTGTTGGTTTCGCCCGGGACCTTGAACACGGTGATCGTCAGGCTTTGCGGCACTTCCGGGCGGCTCGTGAACCATTCGGCGTCGGCCCAGCTCTGCAGGACGGCCTTGGCATTCGCATTGCCCTTGTCGGCGAGTTCCTTCACGTCGTGGAACTGGTCGAACATCAGCAGGGTTTTCTTCAGCGCGTCGGCGGCGACGGCGCCAACCTCGGCGTCGGACAGCAGCTCGATCAGCGGGGCGATGTTGTAGCCGCCCAGCATCGTGCCGAGCAGTTCGGTGGCGTGCGCGCGCGAGATCAGCGGGCAGGCGGTCTCGCCCTTGGCCACGGCAGCCAGGAAGCCGGCCTTCACGCGGGCGGCTTCGTCCACGCCGGCGGGCACGCGATGGGTGATCAGGTCAAGCAGCGTCTGCTCTTCACCAGCGGGCGGATTCGTCAGCAGTTCCACCAGTTCGGCGGTCTGTTGAGCCGTCAGCGGCAACGGGGGAATACCGAGCGCGGCGCGGGCGGCCACGTGAGCACGATAGTTTTCAAGCATGGTGGGGTCTGCTGATTTGCGTTACAGGAAAGGCTTTTTCCGGCATCCGGGGCCATCGCGGATGCCACGTAGGCGCGATTCTAATGGCACTACCCCTACACGGTCAAATGTCTTATATCTTATATAAGAGTGACCGAATTCCCGCGGTGCGCAGACTGCTTGCCCGACGGTTCCGGCCGCTTGCGGCGGCCCGCCATGCGTGAATGGCGCGATCCGCCTATGCCGTGCCGGCGGGAACAGCTGGCGCGCCCGCGGGCACCTTATAGCGGTTGTAGCCCCACAGGTATTGCTGCGGAAAACGCCTGACCATCTCTTCCATTTCCGCATTGATCCACGCGGCCTGGGCCTCGGCATCCTCGGGCAGCGGCCCGGTCAGTCGCCGGACGTGCATCCGCCATCCGCGCCCGCCGGGCAGGCGCTCGCCGGCGGCGATGATCAGGGCGGCGTTTGTCTGCTGCGCAAGCTTGCCCGGCAGCGTCATGGTGTACGCAGGCCGACCGAAGAACGGCACCCATACGCCCTCGCCTTTCGGGGCCTGATCCGGAAGAAGGCCGACCGCGTTGCCCTGGCGCAATGCGCGCACGAACGAGCGCACGCCTTGCGATGTTGCCGGCACCGTGGTCAGGTTCGACGTTGCGCGCACGGCGTCGAGCAGGCCGCGCAGCATGGCCTTGCGGTGCGGGCGGAACATGACCGTCAACGGAATGCGTTGCGCCGCATAGCGTGCAGCAAGCTCAAAGCAGCCAAGATGGGGCGTGAGCATGATGAGCCCGTTGCGCTCGGCCAGGGCTTGCTCGATGACGCTCCAGTCCTCGCAGACCACCTGGGCCATGCATGCATCGCTCTGGAACCAGACGCGCGCAAGCTCGCTCATCATCGCGCCGGTTTCTGCGGCGGCCTGCCGTGCAAAGCGCGGCTCACGGAAGCCCGCCTGGGCGGCATTGCGCTGCACGTGGCGGCGATATCCGCCCGGCACGGCATAGATCATGCGGCCGACCGCGCGTCCGATGCCGTGAACCACGGGCAGCGGCAGCGACGAGAACAGCCGCAAGAGCACAGGCAATGCGCGCTGGCTGAACTGGGAACGGTCAAGCATGGTGAAGCACTCCTGGAGTGGACAGCCTGACGCATCGCCAAGCGTGGGCCGAGACCTCGGCCAGGTCGGCAAAGGGCCGCGGGTCAATGAACGCCGCTACTGATCGAGCGACCATCCCGGTTCGGCGGCGTTCTTGCCTTCGCGATACGTCCAGCCCGCGCCGCACGTGCGGCATGTAAACGTGCTCACCGTGACGGCCGCTGCCTTGGATGGTTTGATGCGCTGGGTATCGGTGATCGTCAGGAAGGCATGGCCTGACGCACCGGCCCGATGGATTTCAATGGCGCGGCAAGCGCGGCAGAGTGTCATGCCAATGTGTCTCTCAAATGACGCAGTGCCGCCGCCGCGAGGGCTGGCAGCTGCGCCCGGGTATCGGATGCGAACATGTTGGTCCACATCGCCTTTGGTTCAGACGCTAAAGGCGGGCGCACCGTACTTCAGCAACAGTTGCTCGATCACGGGCATGTCATCGGTGCGCGGCGTTCTGTCTTCGGTCACGCGCGACGGGCCGCCATACACGGCAGCCACATGCCTGCGCACGGTCAGCACATCGTTGACCGGCGGCTCGACGATGACGGCATCGCCCGGCTCGTGTCGGTAGCTGCCCGCTTTCCAGCCGTCGGGCGTCAGATGCAGTTCTTCCCATTCATCGCTGACAGACATGGGGATTTCCTTCTCGTTGACTTCGTTGGTGGGGCGCCTGCCGGCTGGCGGCGCTCGCGCTCAAATCGTGCGACGGGGCGTCAGCCGTGCAACGGCTGCTCTTCCTGCAGTCCGGGCCGCATGTCTTGCGAGGGCTTCGGTGCCGTGGACGTTGTGGCGCATCGAGACGTTGGCGAGGATGCGCTCCATGCCGTCGCTGTATTCACTGATGAGGTAGGTGGCAAACCAGACGCCTGGTTCTTGCTCAATGGGGTACACGGATACCGTGTAGGGGGAAAGGACTTTGTTCAATGCACTGCCGGGTTTCGGGCGAACGTTCAAGGCACGCGTGGTGCGGCTAGGCGGACCACGTCTTGCCGATGACGTACGCCACGATGGGTGGGGCCAATGCCGGTGTGTCATGCACGCGGGTGCAGACCGTCGGCCATTGGCGGCGAGATGACCGTACCTGCGCATGCGGGCGCCTAGTACATGCGCGCCGGATACGGAGCGGATTCACCGCCGGTCTGGTGGTTGGTGGGCTGCGTCGCCCAGGACGATTCGGGTGTACGCCCGACGGACGGCCAGGGCCACGTCGTCTTGTCTTGCCCGGCCCCCGGCCCGCTCGATTCCAGAAGCGGGAAAAGGTTGCGCATCATAACAGCTTCTGGCAGCCACCGCCTCCAGCCGGTTCAGCCAGGCTAGCCCGGTCCGTAGCGATCGAACGATGCCGTTCCCCGGTGTGCAACGGCCGCGGTGCCTGGGCAACATGCAGCAGCGGCAAAGCGCCCCCATATCCACATTCGTACATCTTTTCGCGTTGAATCTGCGTTTTTTGTTGACAGAGCCGCGCGATAGCGGTACATCTTGCCCTCGCAGGCTTTTCAAGCAGTTACTCCGATGTTCTGGGTTGTCACGCAAGCGGCACCTGTTTCTCTTTGTTCCTTCCTTGATCGTCATGCCTGGTGAGCACGGGCTCATCCAGAACATTTAAGGATATCCAACATGGAAACCGGTATCGTCAAGTGGTTCAACGACTCGAAGGGCTTCGGCTTCATCTCCCCGGATGCGGGCGGCAACGATCTGTTCGCGCACTTCTCCGAAGTTCAGGGCAGCGGCTTCAAGTCGCTTCAAGAAGGGCAGAAAGTGCGCTTCGTGCAAGGCGCAGGCCAGAAAGGCCCGGTGGCGACCAAGATCGAAGTGATCTGATCCGTCGCGCACACCGATAAGAAACCCCGCCACGCGGGGTTTTTTTTCGTCTGCGCACACGGGCGCACTTGCGCGCTTGCGCATGCGGCGCGCCTCTGCACATGCGAACACCATCACGCCGCGATGCACGGATGGGAGTAGAGTGGGACAGCGACCCGGCGCGCCCGGCCACGCCTGCGTCGCACGACAGCATGTTCGCGCGACACGGGTGATCCGCCGGCTTCGGCGGCCCCTCGCGGGTTCGGGCCCCTCGCCGCCCTCCTTGCCAGTTCCACATATCAACGCCCGCCACTGATGCGCCGGCTCGCGATGTCAGCCATGGAGATCCGTGATGCTCGACCTTGTCGCCTTCACCAAACCCGTGCTCGATGAAATTACCGGGCAGGACGTGCAGACCTGGAACACCAGCCCCGGTGTGCTGGCGGCAAACTGGCAGGTGCCTGAACTCGGCAGCCGCATCTGGCGTGTGAGAACACTCACGATCGCATTCACGCACGATGTCATGAACCGGCTGACGTGCGCCGATCGGCAGGATCTCTGCCAACTCCAGTGCATGCTCGATCGTGTTCTGCGGACGCAGCTCGGCCTGCTTGCCCAGACCGACCACGGAGACCGGACGCTCGTGATCACCGTCGATCAGTTGGGGGTGGATTCATAACGGATTCGCGGCGAAAGCCGTCGACCGGGGACAGAGCACGCGCGTTCATTGCATGGCGCGCAGCCCGTTGCCCGGGCCCGCTCGTGGGAGAATCATCCGGGGAATGTCCGCAGCCAGCGCATCGATCGCGCAACGCGTCTTCAGCGGAAGATAGGGCGTCCTGGGCCATACCGCGTGGACGTCCATCGGCCGCACGCCGCAGCGCTCCCTCACGGTTACGAGCTGGCCCGTGTCCACATAGTGCGTCAGCAGCCAGCACGGCAACTGCACGAGCCCCAGGCCGGCGACGCCGGCACCCGCGATCGCCTGGACATCATCGAGGCTCAACTGCCGTTTGACCGGCAGCTCGCGCTCGACGCCGTCCGCGTCCCGCACGCGCCTCGGTGACACCACACCGTCGCGCAAATACGCAATGCCCACGTGCTGCGCAAAATCATCGAACGCGACGGGCGTACCGTGCCGTGCCAGGTATGACGGCGCGGCGCCGATGCTCAGATCCTGAACGCCGAGGCGTCGTGCCACGAGCGTCGTGCTGCCGGGCAGTTCGCCGATGCGCACGGCGAGATCGATGTGTTCTTCCACCAGGTCCACCGTCCGGTCAGGCACGGTTTTGGCCTGGTGATGCTGTACGGCGCCATCGGCGCTGCCGCGCTGGCACTGCTCAGCGCCGTGGTGTTCGGCCCTGGCACCGGTACACGTTGCAGCGAATCCGGGCTCGACGAAGGCCTACGTCCGCCGACGCTGTAGCCGTGAACGCGGATTCACGCACCTCGGCGCGCCGGAATGGGAATACGCGTCCCCGTTGCTGCCGGCCTCTGGGCGACAGGGGGTGGGCAACCGGAACGGGTCGGAGTCGCCATCGCGTTTCCATTGGACAATCGCTACGGGTGCGCTGAAACCCTGCAGGTGGACGGTGGCGGACGTTTTACCTGAAGGCACGGAAGACTTGAAAAACGCCCTCCCCCTCCCCATCTACCGCCGCAGTGTGTATTGACGCGGGGCCGGCCGCCCCCGCAGCCGCCCTCCAGCGGCGCGCACGCAGCCGGCCCGGTTCCGGTCTCACATTGAGCCTGCCGGTATGACGGTGACAAACAACCTGCCTTTATGGAGTTGCGCCACCTTCCTCTTCCTCGGCATGGGGTGGCTTTTCTATCGCGCCACGGCGGACACCCTCCGCCAGATTCGCACTCGCGCGGTGACATGGCGGCAAAGCACGCCTTTTGCCGTGTCGATGGCTGTGGCCGGCGCGGCATGCCTGTCGTTCCTGGCGTGGGCAGTGACGGGCGGCCAAACGGGCGCCGGCGTGAGAGCGCTGCTCCTGGCTGCTGCCGCGCTGTTGCTGGCGTCCCTGGTGTGCCCGTTGCGCGAGCCGTGACGTGGCTTCGTTGGGTACAGCGCCCTGCTCTGCCGAGAGACCGTCAAGCCGGGCACCGTGCCGCGCCGTCCAGTTCAGCGCGGAGTGGGCCCAGATGTCGGACTGGATCGAGGCACGGTGGTAGGACCACGGCGCTCGCAGCGCGCGCCGACATGAGCCGCGTGCGCCAGCGCCCAAGAAGACCGATCCAGCCATGCAGGAACGGTGCCCAGACCGCGCTGTGAGAGTTCAGCCCTGCCCAGCCCCCAACCTGAAGACGCTCACAGCACGCCGGAGGTTGCCAGACTGTTCCTGCATCGCCTGTGCGGCTGCAGCGGACTCCTCGACCAGCGCAGCATTCTGCTGTGTCACCTGATCGATCTGGCTGATGGCCTGGCTCACTTGCGCCAGGTTTCTGCTTTGCTCGTCGGACGCCGCCGCGATCTCGGCAATGATGCTCGATACCCCTTCGATCGCGGTGCTGACGCGAGTCATCGCTGCGTTCACGCCAGCGGCCTGCTCTGCGCTGAGCTGAACCTTGCCCGTCGATGCCTCGATCAACGCCTTGACCTCCTTCGCGGCGCCAGATGCCCGCTGCGCGAGCGACCGGACTTCGCCGGCCACCACTGCAAACCCCCTGCCCTGTTCGCCTGCGCGCGCCGCCTCCACGGCTGCGTTGAGTGCGAGGATGTTCGTCTGGAATGCAATGCCCTCAATCATTCCGGTGATCTCGGCAATCTTCTTTGAGGCCGCGTTCACCTCTTCGACCGTCTTCACCATCGCGGCCACTTCGGCGCGCCCGGTTTCCGTCATGCCTCTTGCGCTGGCCGCGAGCGACGTCGCTTCACGCGCGTTGTCGGCATTCCGCTTGACGGCTTCGGTGAGTTCCGTCGTGCTGGCGGCGGTCTCTTCGATCGAAGCCGCCTGTTCCTCAGTGCGCGTGGACAGATCCATATTGCCCGCCGCAATCTGGCCAGCCGCCCCTGCAACCGACTCGCTGGCCACGCGGATACTCCCGACCGTGCCGACCAGCTGTGCCGTCATGTCTGCCAAGGCCTGGAGCAGCCTGCCGGTTTCATCCGTCGACTTGGCTGCGACCACAGTCGAGAGATCGCCTTCTGCCACCCGGCTGGCGATGCCCACCGCCGCATGCAACGGCCGCGTGATGCTGAGCGTCAGGAAATACGCAAAGGCGATGCCCATCGTCAGGATCAACCCTTCCAGCACCATCAGCAGGGTCCGGCTCCTTGCCGAGTCAGCGTCGATCTTCTTCGCGGCATCGTCGATGGTGCGCCGCTGCACCTCGACAAGCTGGCGCATGGTGTCTTGATACGCGTTGGCGCCCGGCACGAAGACCTGGTCGAGAATGCGCTGCGCCTCTTCGGCGTCGCCCCCGGCCTTGGCCTTGTTGATCGAATCACGGGCGCTCAGGTAGACCTTTCGCAGTTCACCGATCCGGGCAAAGAGCCTTTTCTCTTCGTCGCTGGACAGCAGGGCTTCCACCTTCTTCTGGTACTCCCCCGAGCTCTTTGACGAGGCAGCCACCTCCACCGCGAAATATGGTCCCAATGCGGGGTCGGAGCTCTTTGCAATGGCGATGGTGCGACGGATTCCGGCGGCCAGATTGGCATACCAGTCGCCCATCAGGCGTTCCTTGAGCAGCGGCTCATTCATCATCTCGCGCGTTGCCGTGGAGGCACTGTCGAGACGCCAGATCGCGATGGCCGTGATGACGATGGAGAATGCAAGGACGACGGCAAAGCCCAGGGCGAGGCGCTTGCCGATTCTCATGTTGCTGATGAATTGTATGTCTTCCGTTCCATTTGGCCACACCTGGCCGGTGGGGGTGTACGTCTTGGGGCGATGCTTCGTCGAGCTATTCCAGTCCGGAAGGTCGGTTTGTCGCGGCAGCACAAACCACGCGATGCCCAGAAAAAAAAAGCGAGGACGGCAAACAAGCGCGCACTGCCCTGATGTGCGCCCAAAAACCATCGTCTGGAGCGGGTTTTTGTTCTTCTCGTTTATCGAGCGAAAGCGGAGGAAACACACCCCACTTGCGGGGGGTACGAGCGCTTTGGGCTTCTCTCTTTCAAAGGGGGCGGTCGAGCGCCGCGCGTTCGTCGTTCTCGCGTGCGGGGCGCGGGATCGGCGCGGAGGCACGGTCGCGATGTCGCGATGCTGCATAATTTTGGGCCGCTCTCGAACCGGTCTTACACACCCCCGCTGTCATGCCTTACGTCGTCACCGAATCCTGCATCCAGTGCAAGTACACCGATTGCGTGGCCGTCTGCCCGATGGACTGCTTTCACGCCGGCCCCAACTTTCTGGTGATCGACCCGGACGAGTGCATCGACTGCTCGATCTGCGCGCCGGAATGCCCCGTCGGCGCCATCTATCCGCAGGCCGAGGTGCCGGCCGACCAGCAGGCGTTCATCGCATTGAATGCCGAACTGTCGCAACGCGCCGATTGGCCGCGCCTGACGAAGGTGCAGGCCCCCTTGCCCGGCCACGCCCATTGGGCGCAGATCAAGGACAAGCGCGACGCGCTCGTCATCGACCCCGAACATGTTCAACGCTGATCCTGCACGAGAACCACTTCATGACTGAACGCATCCTGCTCACCATCGAGGCCGGCGTGGCGGAAGTCCGCCTGAATCGGCCGGAGAAGATGAACGCCATCGATCCGGCCATGTTCGAGGCGCTGGTCGCCACGGGGCAGCGCCTGCTGAACGCGCGGGACGTGCGCGCCGTGGTGCTGTCCGGCGAAGGGCGTGCATTTTGCGCAGGCCTCGACATGGGCAGCATGGCGAGCCTCGGCAGCGGCGACGCCGGTGTCAGCAGCGATGGCCGCCTCGCCAGACGCACACACGGCGCGGCCAATCTGCCGCAGTACGCCTGCACCGTGTGGCGCGACCTGCCGGTGCCCGTGCTGGCCGCGGTCCATGGTGTCGCGTATGGAGGCGGGCTGCAGATCGCGCTGGGTGCCGACGTGCGCTACGTGGCGGCCGACACGCGGCTGTCCATCATGGAGATCAAATGGGGCCTGGTGCCCGACATGGGCGGCATGGCACTCACGCGCGGCCTGGTACGGCCCGACCGCCTGCGCGAGCTGATCTACAGCGGCCGCATCGTCAACGGCGAAGAAGCATGCGCGCTGGGCCTGGCGACGCACGTCGTGGACGATCCGCGTGCTGCCGCGCTGGCGGCCGCACGGGAGATTGCGCAGAAGAGCCCCGACGCCATCCGCGCTGCCAAGCGCCTCATGCGCGTGGCCGAAGACGGCGACACGGCTGCCATCCTGTTGGCGGAATCGGCGGAACAGGATCGGCTGATCGGGAGCGCGAACCAGCGCGAAGCCGTGCGAGCGGGCATGGAGCAGCGCGCACCGGTCTTCCAGCCGGCCGCGGTGCCCGAAGGCCAATAAACGGGGCTGACGCGCTCAGGCGGCGGCGTGCTTGCCGCCCAACGCCGCCCGCATCGCACGCGAGCGGCTGACCACCTCGTCGCGCAACGGCGCACGCCAACCCATCGCAAACGCCGTCTCGGCCACCAGGAACAGCGGGCCGATCACCAGGCCGGCCAGGTCGTCGACGAATGCCGGCTTGCGCCCCTCGTAGTAGTGGCCGACAAACTGGATGATCCAGCCGATCACGAACAGGCCGATACCCACCGACAGCCACGCCGCTGTCGAATGCGCCGCCACGTGGCCGCCCACCCAGACACACGCGCCGATCAGCACGAACATGACCACGCCAAACGCCGCATCCAGGCGCAGATAGAACACCGTCACGAGCGCCAGCAGGATGAGCGCCGGCGTCACGGCCACGCCCGCCCATTCGGCAAAAGCCGGGCGCGAGAGCAACACCGCCACCGCGAGCACGATCGCCGGAATGCCAACGAAGTGGGTGGCGATATTGCGGCTGTCCTGGTGATACGCCGCGTAGTTGGAAAGATGGTCGGACAGGCTGCGCATGATGGTCTCCGTTTTGTGCGTTTGCAGCATGGACGCCGCAATTGCGCCCTCGTTATGATCGTTTCATCTTAGTCAGCGGAGGCGGCGGCACTCTGTCACGTAGCCGACAAATCCGCGTTCCTGAAACGCCCCTCTAATGCTGGCCCGCATGGACCGCTCCGCCGCGCCCTGCGCCCCCTCCACCCCGGATGCCGCCTCGTACCGTGAACGCCTGCAGGCGAGCAGCTGGTTTGGCGGACTCGGCGCGCCGGCACAGGACGCGCTGCTGCGTGTGGCGACCGTGCGGCGCCTGGCCGCCGGCACCCTGCTCTTCCGGCGCGGCGACCCGCCCGACGGCCTGTACTGCGTGGTGGAAGGCACCATCCACATCGGCGCGACGAGCCCGGATGGCCGCGAAGCGCTGCTGGCGGTGCTGGAACCCGTCAACTGGTTTGGCGAGATCGGCGTGTTCGACCGCCAGCCGCGCACGCACGACGCCCGGGCCGACGCCAACACGACGTTGCTCCACATACCGCAGGCCCCGCTGACGGCGCTGCTGGACAGCATGCCTGCGCTGCTGCAGGCATTCGCGCTACTGCTGACCCACAAGCTGCGCCTGACCTTCACCGTGCTCGAGGAGACCGCCCTGCTCCCGGCACCCGTCCGCGTGGCCCGCCGCCTGCTGCTGATGGCCGAGGGCTACGGCGACCTGCGCCTGGGCACGCGCCGCGTGCTGCATGTGCCACAGGAGCAACTGGCGCAACTGCTGGCGCTGTCACGCCAGACGGTCAACCAGGTCCTGAAGGATTTCCAGGCGCGGGGCCTCATCCACGTCGCCTATGGCGGCATCGAACTGCTCGATCCGGCCGGCCTGCGCGCGCTGTCCTACGAATGGGCGAGGGGCTGAAATTTCGCCCAATGCCCCTACATGCGGTGGGATAGGACCCCTCCTATAATGTGTTCCCACTCGCACATCGCCGTTCTGCATGGTGCGGAATCGGCGATGCGAGCCTTTCTCGAAGAGAACCATCATGCCCCGCCAGACCCCCATCGAGCGCTATCGCAACATCGGCATCTCGGCGCACATCGACGCCGGCAAAACCACCACCACCGAGCGCATCCTGTTCTACACGGGGGTCAACCACAAGATAGGCGAGGTGCATGACGGCGCCGCCACCATGGACTGGATGGAGCAGGAGCAGGAGCGCGGCATCACGATCACGTCGGCGGCCACGCACTGCATGTGGCGCGGCATGGCCGGCAACTACCCCGAACACCGCATCAACATCATCGACACCCCGGGCCACGTCGACTTCACCATCGAGGTGGAGCGTTCCATGCGCGTGCTCGACGGCGCCTGCATGGTCTACGACTCAGTGGGCGGGGTGCAGCCGCAGTCCGAAACCGTCTGGCGCCAGGCCAACAAGTACAAGGTGCCGCGCATCGCGTTCGTCAACAAGATGGACCGCATCGGTGCAGATTTCTTCCGCGTCGAGCGGCAGATGCGCGAGCGCCTGAAAGGCAACCCCGTGCCCATCCAGATTCCCGTGGGGGCGGAAGACGGTTTCCGCGGCGTGGTCGACCTCGTGAAGATGAAGGAGATCCTGTGGGACGACGCCTCGCAGGGGGTGAAGTTCGAGTACACCGACATCGACCCGGCACTGCTGCCCGTTGCGCAGGAATGGCGCGAAAAAATGGTCGAGGCCGCCGCCGAGGCCGATGAAGAGCTGCTGAACAAATACCTGGGCGGCGAAGAGCTCACCGAAGAAGAGATCAAGCGTGCGCTGCGCAAGCGCACCATCGCCGGCGAAATCCAGCCGATGCTGTGCGGCTCCGCGTTCAAGAACAAGGGCGTGCAGGCCATGCTCGACGCGGTGGTCGACTACCTGCCCTCGCCGGTGGACATTCCCGCCATCAAGGGCCACGGCGAGAAGGATGAAGAGCTTGAGCGCCATGCCAGCGACAACGAGCCGTTCTCCGCGCTGGCCTTCAAGATCATGACCGACCCGTTCGTCGGCCAGTTGGCGTTCTTCCGCGTCTATTCGGGCAAGATCAACTCGGGGGACACGGTCTACAACTCCGTCAAGCAGAAGAAGGAGCGCCTCGGTCGCATCCTGCAGATGCACGCCAACCAGCGCGAAGAGATCAAGGAAGTGCTGGCCGGCGACATCGCCGCCGCCGTCGGCCTGAAGGACGTGACCACCGGAGAAACCCTCTGCGATCCCGAGCACATCATCGTGCTCGAACGCATGGAATTCCCCGAGCCAGTCATCAGCCAGGCCGTGGAGCCCAAGACCAAGGGCGACCAGGAAAAGATGAGCCTGGCGCTGAACCGCCTGGCGCAGGAAGACCCGTCGTTCCGCGTGAAGACCGATGAGGAATCCGGCCAGACCATCATCTCGGGCATGGGCGAGCTGCACCTCGAAATCCTGGTCGACCGCATGAAGCGCGAGTTTGGCGTGGAGGCTACCGTCGGCAAGCCGCAGGTGGCGTACCGCGAGACCATCACCAAGACGGCGGAGGACGTCGAAGGCAAGTTCGTCAAGCAGTCGGGCGGGCGCGGCCAGTACGGCCACGCGGTCATCACGCTGGAGCCGAACCCGGGCAAGGGCTACGAGTTCGTCGACGAGATCAAGGGCGGCGTGATTCCGCGCGAGTTCATCCCGGCCGTGGACAAGGGCATTCGCGACACGCTCAACACTGGCGTGCTGGCCGGCTACCCGGTGGTGGACGTGAAGGTGCGCCTGACCTTCGGCTCGTACCACGACGTCGATTCGAACGAAAACGCGTTCCGCATGGCCGGCTCCATGGCGTTCAAGGAAGCGATGCGCAAGGCGGGCCCCGTGCTGCTGGAGCCGATGATGGCCGTGGAAGTGGAAACGCCCGAAGACTACATGGGCAACGTCATCGGCGATCTGTCGTCGCGTCGCGGCATGGTGCAGGGCACGGAAGACATTCCGGGCGGCGGCGGCAAGGTCGTCCACGCCGAGGTGCCGCTGGCGGAGATGTTCGGCTACTCGACGAACCTGCGCTCGCTCTCGCAAGGCCGCGCGACCTACACGATGGAGTTCAAGCACTACGCCGAGGCGCCGCGCAATGTGTCCGAAGCGGTGATGGCGGCCAAGAAGGTGTAACACCTCACGTCTGCGCCATCCGAAAAGAAACGGCCACCTTCGGGTGGCCGTTTTCCTTGCGCGCTTTCATTGCGGCGTGTCAGCGCACCCAGGTGAGCCACGCGTACACCGCGCCGGCCGCCACCGCCAGGAACGGCATCGAATACGCGTGGAACAACCACCACGCGCGCCGCTCGCCCAGCATGCGCAGGGCAATCAGGTTTGCCAGCGACCCGATCAGCGTGCCGAAGCCGCCCACGCTCACGGCAAACGCGATGATCGGCCAGTCGTGCGAATACTCGGCCAGCAGGATCGCCGCCGGCACGTTGCTGATGAGTTGCGACACGCCGATGCCGGCCCAGTACAGGTGCATCGGGTTGCCGAGTGCCAGCGCATCGAGGCCCTGCCGCACCACGCCGAGTTGCGCCACCAGCCGCAGGTCGATGAACATCAGCACGAACACCAGGAGCAGCCCCCAGTCCACGCGGGCCAGCACATAGCGCGCGCCGAGCAGATACAGCACCACGAGCCCGGCCAGCGCCACAACCGGGTAGCCGAGATCGGTCAAGACCAGAAACGGCACGTACAGCACGAGTGCGGGCAGCAGCAGGCGCCTGTGCACATCGACGTCGCCGGCCCCGGCGTGCAGACGGATCGTGTGCGGGGCAAACGCCAGCCACGTGGCCGCGAGCAGCAGCACCGTAAGCAACGCCACCATGGGCGCCATTTGCCAGACGAAGGCGCCAAATGACAAGCCCGACTGGTGCCACAGGAACAGGTTCTGCGGATTGCCGATCGGCGTGAGGGCCGAGCCGGCGTTGACGGCCAGCGCCTCGAAAATCACCAGCCGCGTCACCGGCAGCGTCGCCACTTGCCGCAACCCGACGGTGAGCGGCACGATCACGAACAACGCCACGTCGTTGGTCAGCACCGTCGACAGCACGGCGGATGCGCCGACCAGACTGAGCGCCAGCACCCGCTCGCTGCTGGCCACATCGACGAGACGCCGGCCGAGCAGTTGCAGCATGCCGCTGGCTTCCACGGCCTTGGTCAGGATGAGCAGCCCGCCCAGGGCGGCGATGGTGTGCCAGTCGACCAGCGCCGGATACTCGACAATGCGGCGCGGCGCGGCGAGCGTCAGCACGCCGCAGATGGCCAGCAGCCACCAGAAGAAAACGTCTTGCTTGAGGGTATGCCAGAACGGCGGATGGTGTGACGCGGTAGGCGTGCGGAAGGAATCGCCGTGCATGCAGTAGGAAGAAAACGTTGGCGCAACAGGACACAAGCCGCCGGGCGCGGCTTGCCGCACCGATTCTACGTGCGCTCGCCTAGGGCGCTCAAGCGCACGGGGCCGGCGTACATGCGCGCCGGCCCCGTGCTGGGGAGCGGGCTTACGATTCGCGCGAGCCCGAACCCGATCCCGGACGGTCCGAACTGCCCGACGCCCCGCCGGCACCCGGCCGGTCGGAAGTGGACGTAGTCATGCGCGAGCGGTCTTCCATGCTGCCCGCATGCGGCGCGCCCTGCTGGCCGGCCTGACTGTGCGCGGCGCCCGGATGATAGGCCGACTGCGGATGGCGCTCCGGCCCGCGATACTGCCCCGCCAGGCCATGCCCACCGCCGGTGCCGCCCATCGAGCCATGCTCGGAGCGATCCTGGCCGGCATCGCCCGCGCCGCTGCCTTGCAGCGGCTGGGTCGGGTGGCTGGCGATCACGCGTTCGATCTCAGCCACGGCCTCGCGCGGCGCCAGAACGACTTCCAGCCCCAGCGCGCCCGCCACGGCCATCAGCGTCGACAGGCGGGGATCGGCACGGCCGGATTCCGCGCGCAGATACGCTTCGCGGGAGATACCGGCCATCTTGGCGACATCTTCCTGTTTGAGCTTGCGCGACTTGCGCAGACTGTGCAACTGCTTGAAGGGCTGTTCCATCTGTTCGCTCCTGCACCTGAGATGGGAAACACCGCCGGGTTGGACCCCCGAACGATGGGCTGAAAAAAATATGCGGGCCGGGTGGGTCACCTTTGTCCGCGGTCTACAGCATGGCAGCAGCGGCAATGTTGCGTATGCACGCCGTTGCACACGTTTCCGGGCAGCCTCCGTGATGTGTTTTCTACAGAGTAGACGTAATTTCGACTGCACCCAACATCGACGCGTGATGAAAGCGCATCTCGCCGCCCGTGCTTATGGTGACAAGGCGCCGGGAGTGTCGGTTCCCCGGAAGATGCTGCGGACTGCGCTTGGCCTGCCGCTTTTGTGACGTTTCCAGCGCAAATCCTTGCACCTACACCGCAATTCGTCGATCCGCGCTTGCCCTATCCGCCAATTGGAGGGGCGGGGCGATAGGTGACCGCCTGCGCCGCCTGCGTCATGGCCGGAGGGCTGCGCGCGTCTTCCGTCACGCAATTGCCGTGCCGGAGGTGACGCTGCGGCCAGTTGGAATGGAACCCGGCGGCCGACGAGGTGCCGGCTCAGTGGAAATCGCGGCTGGAGGTGGCCAGGCGCCCGAGAAGTGGGGTCAGATCCACCAGATGCTGGGCGACGAGATGCCGGGTCTCGCGCTCGCATTGCCATTTGCCGTACACCCCGAGCAGCTGGGCATGCAGCACTTCGCGGCGCTGCCGCTCGATCAGGTGTGGCCAGAGGATGACGTTGATGGCGCCGGTTTCGTCCTCGATGGAGACGAAGATCGTGCCGTTGGCGGTGCCCGGCCGCTGGCGCACGGTGACGAGGCCGCAGGCGCGCGCGAGCTGCCCGTTGCGGTAACCGGCCAGCGTGGCGGCGGTGGCAAAGCGCATGCGCGTCAACCGCTCGCGCAGCAGGCTCAGGGGATGGCTTTGCAAAGACAAGCCCAGGCTGCCGTAATCGGCCATCACCTCCTCCCCAATGGGCGGCGCGGGCAGCACGAGCGGCGCCTCCACGGGGCGGGCCTGGCGCAGCAGCGCGTGATCGCGGCCGGGCTCTTGCAGCGCGAGCGTCTGCCACAGCGCCTGGCGGCGATGCCCGGCCAGCGGCTTGAGCGCGTTCGCCGCAGCCAGCACGTTCAGGTCGTGGCGATCCAGCGCCGCACGGTGGGCCAGATCCTCCACGCTGGTGAATGGGGCCTGGGCGCGCGCGGCTTCGATACGTTCGGCGGCCGGCTTGCGCATGCCGCGGATGCGGTTCAAGCCCAGGCGGATGTCGGGCTGCCCGCTGCCATCGCCATCGGCGCGGGGGTGCAAGGTGCTGTCCCACACGCTGGCCGTGACGTCCACCGGCAGTACGCGCACATGGCTGCGGCGCGCTGCCTGCACCAGTTGCGACGGCGAATAGAACCCCATCGGCTGGCTGTTGAGCAGCGCGGCAAAGAACGCCGCCGGCTCGTGGCACTTCAGATAGCTGCTGAGGTAAGCCAGCTTGGCGAAACCCGCCGCATGGCTTTCAGGAAAGCCGTATTCGGCAAAGCCCTCCATCTGATCGCACAGCGATTTGACGAACGCGCGGTCATAGCCCTTCTCTTCCACCATCACCCTGAGCAGCCGCTCCTGATGTTGCGTGAGATTGCCCTTGCGCTTCCAGGCCGCCATGTCGCGGCGCAGGCGATCGGCCTCATCGGGGGTGAAATCGGCGGCGTCGATGGCGATCTGCATGACCTGTTCCTGGAAGATCGGCACCCCGAGGGTGCGCTTGAGCACCCCCTCCACCTCCTTGCCCGGGTACGTCACGCAGTCGGTCTGCCCGTTGCGCATGGCTTCGCGCCGTTGCAGGTACGGATGCACCATGCCGCCCTGGATCGGCCCCGGGCGCACGATGGCCACCTGGATCACCAGGTCGTAGTACGTCTGCGGGCGCAAGCGCGGCAGCATCGACTGCTGCGCGCGCGACTCGATCTGGAACACGCCGATGGTGTCGGCGCGGCAGATCATCTCGTAGGTTTTTTTGTCCTCATCGCGGATGTTCTGCATGGCGAGCTTGCCCGTTGCGCCATAACGCTCGCGCCTGCCCGGCAGCCCATCGAGCATGTCGAGCGTGCGGCGGATGGCGGTCAGCATGCCGAGCGCCAGCACATCCACCTTCAGCAGGCGCAGCGATTCAAGGTCGTTTTTGTCCCACTGGATGACGCGGCGGTTTTCCATGGCCGCGTTCTCGATCGGCACCAGGCGCGAAAGCTTGCCCTGCGCAATCACGAATCCGCCCACGTGCTGCGACAGGTGCCGCGGAAACCCGTACAGCTGGCTCACAAGCTCGGCCCAGCGCTGCACCAGCGGCGATTCCGGATCCAACCCCTGCTGCCCCGCCCGCTGGGCGAATTCCTTGCGGCTGTCCCACCACGCCTGCCCCTTGGCCACCTGCTCGATGATGCCCAGATCGATGCCGAGCGCCCGGCCCACGTCGCGCAACGCACTGCGCGTGCGGTACGTGATGAGCGCGGCCGCCAGCGCGGTGCGCGTCACGCCGTATTTTTCGTAGATGTACTGGATGACTTCTTCGCGGCGCTGGTGTTCGAAGTCGACGTCGATGTCGGGCGGTTCGTTGCGTGCACGTGAGAGAAAACGCGCAAACAGCGTGTTGCCGCTTTCCGGGTTGACCTCGGTAATGCCCAAGCAGTAGCACACCGCCGAGTTGGCCGCCGAGCCGCGTCCCTGGCAAAGAATGCCCTGGCTGCGGGCAAACTTCACCACGTCATAGACAGTGAGGAAGAACGGCTCGTAGCGCAGCTCCGAAATCAGCCCGAGCTCTTCCTCGATCTGTTCGCGCACCTTGCCCGGAATGCCCTTCGGATACCGCGAGACGGCGCCCGCCTCCACTTCGGCCCGCAGGTATTGCGCCGGCGTCATGCCTTCTGGCACGACCTCGCTGGGGTATTCGTATTCGATTTCGTCGAGGGCGAACGTGCACAGACGCGCCAGCTCCACTGAACGCTGCAACGCCCGCTCGCCGCGTTCGTCCCGATAGAAAAAGCCGAGCTGCATGCGCGTGCGCATGGCTTGCTCGGCGCTGGGAGCGAGCTCAAGCCCGCATTCGGCCAGCGGCTTGGACAGGCGGATGGCGGTCAGCACGTCATGCAGCGGCTTGCGCCGGCGTGTGTGCATCTGCACGCCGCCGGTGGCCACCATGGGCACGTCCGTCTGCTCCGACACCGCAGCCACCGTGCCGCGATGGCGATCGTCGGCGTGGCGCAGCGGCATCTCCAGCGCAAGCGACAGCCGGTCGCCGAACACGCGCTGGCACCACAGCGTCTGGGCCAGCAGGTGCTGCGGGTCGGGGTCGTAGTCAGGCAGCAGGATGGCCAGGCAATGCGGCACGCCGCGCAAGTGGGCCAGGTCGCCCTTCGGTGCGGCCAGGTCGTCGGCATACAGGCGGTATTCGCCTTTGGGCGCGGCCAGCCGGGCCTGCGTAATGACTTCGCACAGGTTGCCGTAGCCTTCGATGTCCTGCGCCAGCAGCACCAGCCGCAGCCAGGGTTCGCCTTGCGCATCACGCACGGTGAACCGGCTGCCGATGATGAGCTTGAACCCGCGCTCCTTGGCTTCCATGTGCGCGCGCACCGTGCCGGCCACGGAGCATTCGTCCGTCAGCGCAAGCGCCTGGTAGCCGAACTCCTGGGCACGCTCCACCAGTTCCTGCGGGTGCGAGGCGCCGGTCAGGAACGTGAAGTTGCTGATGCAATGCAGCTCTGCATAGTCGGGCAGGCCGATGGGAACAGACGAGGAAGCAGCCATGGCACACCTAGCCGAACAGGCCGTGCAGATACCAGCGGGCATCCTCCTCGCCGGCCTGGGCGGCAGAAACACGTTCGCGGTAGAGCCAATACCGCACGCCGCCCTCCCCTTCGGCGATGAAGTAATCGCGCTTGATGAGGGCGTCGTCCCACCAGCCGGATTCAATGCGCTCGGGCATCGATACCAGCCGCAGGGGGCCGCGGTAATACGGATAGTGCTTGCGCGTGAGCAACGGGATCGGCGTCTGCAGCAACCACAGCGGCCGCTCCGGCTGCTGGGCATGCCATTGCGCCAGCGCCTGGCGCGCGGCGGCACGGCTCTGCGCGGTGGTGGCGGCGTTCACCTCGACCCAGTGGTTGGCGCGCTCGGGACGGTGGTCGGCACACGGCTGCGGGTGGCGGACGTTGCCAGCGCCCAACCGCGCGATGAGCGTGTCGATCAGGCGAGCGGCGTCTTCGGCGCGCCCGCCCGGCTCGGGAAACAGCGATGCCGTGGGCGCTGCGAGCGGTGTGGCGTCGATCACCGTCAGACGCAGCTCGACCACCGGAGCGATCAGCGTCAGCCGGTGCACGCGCTCGTGCAGAACGCGCGACAGGTGCGCCAGCGTGCGAACCGGCTGTGCCAGCGCGATCTCGATGGGCGTGGAGGCGTCGGCATCCGCGCTGTCCCGGCCGCGCCGGCGTTCGTGTTCCAGCGTCAGGCGATATGTCTTGGCGCCCAGCTGATGCGCCGACAGCCAGCCGACCAGTTGCAGCAACAGTTGCTCAGAAGCCGCCAGCACGCCTTCCGCACTGTCGATGCGGCCCGGCAGTTCCAGCGGCACGTCAAAGCGCAGCGGTGCGGCAAACCACGTGAAACTCTCGTGTCCGGTGCCGTATGCGGCATCGAGCGCGTCGACCAGCCGCGGCCCGCAACGGCGGCGCAGGCCGCTGCGCGGCAAATCGCGCAAATCGGCCAACGTGCGGCAGCCGAGCCCCTCGAGCCAATCAGGCCGCGTCAGGCGCGCCACCGCATCGACCGACAATCGATCCAGCAGTGCAGACATGCGCTCCAGCCGCACCGCCCGCCGCGCCCAGCCCGAACGCATGGCCATGCGGCGACGCCCGCGCACCGACGCGGGACGCGTGCTGGCAAGCCACGCCGCACCGCGCGCCGTGGGGCCGGTGCCCAGCTGCGGCATCGCGCCCAGCCGGAACGCGCAATACTTCACCGCCCGGCACAACGCCCGATGGCCGCCAAACAGCCGCAAGCTGGCCTCCACCTCCAGCAGCACCGTGGATTCGTCCGCCACATCCAGCGTGACATGCGGAGTGAAAGCCAGCAGCGCCAGCGCCAGCGATTGCAGCAGCCGCGCCTCGGCCGCCGGATCGCGCTCCAGCTGCACCGCGTGCGGCACCAGCGCCTGCGCGCCAGCCCGGCGCAATCCGGGCCGAATGCCCTCGCGCATCGCCAGGCGGTTGGCCGACACCACGCGCTCCTGCTCCAGCACCATCACGGGCAAGGGCAGCGCAGCCGGGTCAGACCACCGGGGCCGAAGTGCGTCGAGCGGCAGACGGGGCAGATGCACCGCGATCCAGAACGGCATGATCGGAGGTGTCCTGATCAGAAGCGTCCGACAAGGCATCGAACGCGGCGGAAGACGATGGAGACGACAGTGCGGCCAGCAACGCGGCCGTGGCCGGATCCATGGTGAACGTTTCGGCAGGCAGCGCAGGCACAGGGCGCACGGAAGCGCGGCCGGCACGCAGCGGATCGGCCAGCGGCAGCAGCAGCGGCGTCTCACGCACCGGCCCGCGCCGCTTGTGAAAATGGACCGCCAGGGCATCGTCGCCCGCAGGTTCCAGCCCCAGCCGCAGCACTGCCGGCGACGACTCGCGCAACGCCTGCACGGGCCGGAATACCCAGATGGCACTCTCGCCCGCCTGGGCCAGCACCTGCAGCCGGCGCAGCGCCCCGGGACGCACCTGGTTCAGCCAGATCAGCACGCCTCCAAACGCCTGGCTGCGCACGATCTGTTCCGTGGCCCACAGCAGGTCGGCAGGCTTGTCGGCACGCACCCAGACGATCTGTTCGGGAGAGAAACCCCACCCCACCAGGCGCACCGCGTTGGGCAGATACGGCGGTCCGACCAGGGCGATGCGGCCTGCCCCGCTGCATAACGTAGACAAGGCCGGGCGCAGCAATCGGCATTCACCGATACCGGGTTGCGGGCACAGCAGCTCTGTCATGCCGCCAAGCGGCCAGCCGCCACCGGGCAGCTCGGCATTGAGCGCGTCATAACCGGTGGCCAGCACGCGACCGCCGCCCCGAGCGAGGCTGCCCGCGCGCCACAGGGCCGGGTGCAGCGTCTCGGGTGCCGGGATGGCCCGGCCATTCGATGCGGGCCGGCGTGGCCCGCACGTCACGGGCCCCATCGCGGGCGGACGTTCTGCCACGGCTTCGGCAAAGGAAAGAGACGGGGAGGACGCAAACATGGCGGACGGCAAGGCGAATCGCTTAAATACTGTATGGATAGGTTGGGTATCCACTTAGCTCCACCAGCCCAGGATAACTGGATGGATATACAGTATTCGTATGCTACACCGTCTCGGTCCGGTTCACTACATCCGCATACGTCACAGGGCCGGTAACGACCGCTTGGATATACAGAAGCACAACTTTTTCCCGCCGCCGACCGATTCCTCCAGGCCACCGCCGCCGCCCCATCGGCGTCTGCCGATTGATAACCCCAGAACATCAATCGTTTCCAAAATTGCACTTATCGTCTGCGGCCTTCCCGGCGAACATTGCCAACGCCCAGCCCTGCCTTGCTGGCTCACCATCGATACGACCCGCACGACGCCACCATGAAACACCTGCTTCTGAAGCTCTGCGCAACCGCGCTCCTCGCCACCTCGGCCGCGACGGCAAACGTGCAGGCCGCCGATCTGCACGTCATGACCTCCGGCGGCTTCACCGCCGCCTACAAGCTGCTGGGGCCGAAGTTTGCCTCCCAGACCGGCAACACGCTGCATACCGAACTCGGCCCATCGATGGGCAAATCGCCCGAAGCCATTCCGAACCGGCTCGCGCGCGGCGAGCCCGCCGACGCCGTCATCATGGTGGGCTACGCGCTTGACGAGCTGATCAAGCAAGGCAAGGTCATCCCGGATTCGCGCGTGGAACTGGCCGACTCGCGCATCGGCATGGTCGTGCGCGAAGGCGCGGCAAAGCCCGACATCAGCTCACCCGAGGCCCTGCGGCAAGCGCTGCTGCACGCCAAGTCGATCGCCTATTCGGACAGCGCCAGCGGCGTCTATATCGAGCGCGAGCTGTTCAGGAAGCTCGGCATTGAAGCGCAGGTCAAAACGAAGGCCAAGATGATTCCGCGCATTCCGGTGGCCTCGGTGGTAGCCAGCGGCGACTACGAAATCGGCTTTCAGCAGGTGAGCGAACTGCTGCCCGTGCAGGGGGTGAGCTTCGTCGGGAAGATTCCGGAGCCGCTGCAGTCCGTCACGCGCTTTGCCGCCGGCATCCCGGTGGGCGCGCAGCATCCGAAGGAAGCCAAGGCGCTGCTCGACTATCTCGCCTCGCCCGCTGTGCAGGCGGAGGTGAAATCGACGGGACTCGATTCCGTGCCCGCGCATTGAGAAGGCCCACCCTCGCCGGCCGGGCGATCTTGCTACGCGTCGCGTCTCGCGGCGGTACTGCGCCGGGCTTCGACGATGGTGCGGTAGAACGCTTGCGCCGCCGGTGTGAGCGGGCGCCCGCGGCGCTTGATGATGCCCACGCGCCGCTGCACGGCCGGCTCGACAAGCGGGACGCTCGTGAGGATGGGATGATCGCGCCCGGGCATGGCCATCGACGGTACCGCGGCAACGCCGAGCCCCGCTTCCACCAACCCGAGCAAAGTGGTGACGTGCCGCGTCTCGCAAACGCTGGACGCATGCGGCACCACCGCAGAAAGTGCCTGGTCGAGCAACAGGCGGTTGCCGGAGGTCTTGTCGACCGACACGTAGTCGTGCTCGTAGAGTTCACTCCACGTCACGCGCTTCTTGCGCGCGAGAGGATGATCGCGACGGCATGCCGCCACGAAGCGCTCCTGCAGCAGCAGCTTGAACTCGATCCCCGGCTCCTGGCTGCCCATGAAGCTCACGCCAAAGTCGGCCTCGCCGCTGATGACAGCCCCAAGCACCTCATTCGCACTCGCATCCAGCAGCTTCACCCGGATGCGCGGAAACCGGCGGTGATAGCTCGCAATGAGGCTCGGCAGGAAGTAATAGGCCACCGAAGGCACACACGCGATGGTCACGTGGCCCAGGCGGCTCGATGCCACATCGCGGATCCCCAATAGCGCTGCGTCGAGATCGTCGAGCAGCTGTTCAGCGCTGCGGGCGAACACGCGGCCGACGGTGGTGAGCGTCACGCTGCGTGTGGTGCGCTCGAACAGCGGCACGCCGAGCGCGCTCTCAAGCTTGTCGATCCGGCGGCTCAACGCGGGCTGGGAAATGCTGACGGCCTCCGCCGCCTTGCGAAAGCTCCCCAGCTCGACGACCGCGCGAAACGCCTGTAAGTCCGTCAAGTCAAAGTTGATCCCCACGAGCGTGCTCCGCATTTCAGATGCGGAGCATTTTGCAGCATCCAGCGCACGGCCCGGGCCCGGTAGCGCGGTTGCAGACTGCTCGGCTGGCTGAGGCCCTAGATATGCAGGAGCGCCAGCACCGCCAGAACGCCCCCGACCGCGCCCACGCCATACGAAAGCACCTGCATCCAGCGTCGGCGCGACAGCAGTGTGATGGCGGCCAGCGCAATCGACACCTGGATGGCGACCACCGCCTGCGCCCACCGGTGGTGATGGTGCACGGCACGCTCGCTCGCCTCGTCGGCTTCCCTGGCGAGGCGCTCCTGGTCTTCGGCCTGGCGGCGGATGTCTTCCTTCTCGGTGGCATAGCGCTGCGCCTCGCGCCGGGCGGCGACCTGGTCAGCCCCCGGCAATTGCGCAGTCAGCTCGGCGATGGCCTGCTTCTGCCCCTTGGCCTGGTAGTAGGCCCATCGGTTGGCGGCTTCGGTCTTGTGGATGGCTGCCTCGTTCTTGGCCAGCAGCGCGGCATTCTGCGTGGCGCCGCCCTGGTAGCCGAAGATGGCGCCGGCCGTTGAGAGAATCGCCGTCATGACGGCAATGCGGCCGGCAAAGCTGTCGGCGTGGCCGGTCTCGGCGGCGTGTTCGAGCACGTGATCGTGCGCCCCATGCACATGGAATCCTTCGGACATGTTGGCTCCCCTTTTTTTTCCGTTCTGGCATTGTCATGCGGCCCGTCGGGCGTGCGCGACACAATGCATCGACTCGTGCGCAAAGGCAACGCCCGCGATGCAATTGTCCAACGGATCGGGTGGCCGGGAGCGCCGCGCGGGCCGACCGTCTTCTGCAATACTGCAGTGGCCGTTTTCTGCCTTCAGGACAGCCTCACTTCACCATGCCCCTCACGCCCGCCGCCCAACGCCTCATCGCCCGCCTCGGTCTCGAACCGCACCCGGAAGGTGGCTTCTATCGCGAAACCTATCGCAGTCAGGAGCGCGTCCAGCGAGGCATCCCTGCCGTCGAACGTGCGGCTGCCACCGTCATCCATTACCTGCTGGCCGATGATGCATATTCCGCCTGGCATCGGATCCAGTCGGATGAGGTGTGGTACTTCCATGCGGGTGACTCGCTCAATGTGCATGTGTTGGAAGACGACGGTACGGTGCGCACGCATCGCCTGGGCCATGCGGCCGAGGACGAGGTGGCGGTGTACCACGCGGTGGTGCCGGCGCGCCGCTGGTTTGCCGCCGAGCGGGTACCGGGCGAACACGGCTATGCCCTGGTCAGCTGCACGGTGGCCCCGGGCTTCGAGTTCAGTGAGTTCGAGCTGGCCGATCACGCGACAGGCCATGTGCTGCTGGCAGATCATTCGGCGCATGACGGGTTGATCCGGAGGCTGCTGCCGCGGCCCGTGCGCTGATCAGCACCAGACCACGTTGTCATAGTCGACCGTGCGGCGATAAACGCTCATGCCGCGCCAGGTGCTGTACTCCATGTACGCGCAGCTGAGCACGACGATCCAGTTGGCTGCTGTGGTGGACATCTCTCCCTCCCATCCCGGCCGCGCCGCTCGGGTGCGATCGGCGCATTTCCAGTCTATGAGGCAAGTGCGCGCAGCCATTGCACGAGCACGACCCCTTCTGGGGCGCTATTCACGGCGCGGGCCGGCGGGTGGGCATCGTGCGCCGCTTGATCGTGGGG